>CAYWFD010000040.1:2845-8764 GCA_964457885.1 uncultured Gammaproteobacteria bacterium | reverse complement strand
TCTCATCGTCCAGATGGGCAAACGCGGTGAATTCGGATTCGGTGAGAAGAAAAAGAATAGCTCAGTCTCTGAAGAAATGGTAAATGACCGCATCATGTCAGCGCTCAAGGAACAATTCCGCCCGGAATTCCTCAATCGTATTGATGATATTATTATCTTCCACCCGCTCAAGGAAGAACAGATCAGGTCTATCGTCGACCTCCAGCTCGAGATCGTCATGAAGAGACTGGAAAAACAAAAGATCAAACTCAAATTGAGTGATAAGGCGAAAGATTGGCTTGCAAAAAAAGGTTATGATGAAAATCTCGGTGCCCGCCCCTTGAAGCGTGTCATACAGACTGAATTGCTTGATAAACTTGCCATGAAGATTATCGAGAAGAAGATTGGTGAAGGTGATGTGGTGGTAGTAGATAGTTCAAAAAATGGGTTGACGATCGAATAGGTACAAGCAATCAAAAAAACCGCTCGAAAGGGCGGTTTTATTTATCCGATAAATTTTCAACATTTTTTACACCGAATATTTGTCTTAATCTTACAACGAACTCATCTTGAAATACATGATCCTGCTTTAATTTTTCCAAAACTTTAAGACCAGCTTGATATAAATCATTAAAAAATTTCTCCTTGGAGAGGATTAATATATTATCCTTACCCTTACCGTGAAGTACTGGGTTACCCTCACTCCAAACTATCTCCTTACACTTTCCATCCCTCGAAAGTTTTGATCCAGATCCATACTCATGAAACAAACCACACCTTGCCCCATACAGATCAAGCGCAGTATATGCTCGATTGGTTTGAAAAAAATTTTCAACCCACCAAATAAACCTATTCCTACTTCCTTCCATACTATCAGGAGCGCACAACTTTGCATTTGCTTCGATTACTGAAAATGCAAGTATAAGTGGGGCAAGATGATATTTTTGACTTATCTCACTGAATTCACCCCACATCAATTTTACATATTTATCAATTAACATTTTATCGTTCTCTTCTGTGAAATTCATACTCGTCATGAGTTTTTGCTTAATGAACCCACTCTAAAAGTTATAAAAACTATTCGTTTATACCTGACCATCTCAAACATTGCTTAAAGTGATAATCAAAATCATCTCTATATCTACTCCCATACCTATTATTTTTTTCTGCAAATATATCGGCTGTTTGAGAACATTTTTTTACAATATTCACAGGCCTCCATTCAAACCAATAAAACACAAAACTCAATAAAATTAAAATAATCAGCTTTTCCCACCTACCTAGTTTAATCATATTTTTTTCTTTTAATACACTAAATATAGATAATTAAGATAAGCTGGACTTTTCTTGAATCTAATTCGGAAACAATTTATTTCCCTCTTCATCGTACAGATGAATTGCAAGTACAGGACAAACTTGTGCAGCCATCATGATCGTATCCTCATCCGTACTGTCAGGATCGGTCACATATGCAAGATTACCATCATCCATCTGGAATACTCCCGGTGCCACCACCACACATGACTGCGCCCCGATACATGCCTGGCGATCCACAACCACACGCCGAATCTTGCCGCCTTTGCGGATTTTCATGGAAATATCTTCAGGTAAATTGTCGGGAAGTTTTGGTTCGAGGTCGGACATATTATTTGAGTTCAATGGTACTTATGATGTCTTCAGCTGTCTCGAGACTAGGACCTAAAAAATCATCAAATTCATAAACATGGTTATCACTTAAAAACGCCAATATTGAATAATCCCAAAATCCCCCCACCACATCCATTTTAACAGCTATAAATTTTTTACTTGGATCTCTAAAAAAAGGGATCTCAACTAAATGGATATTTGATATATCATAATAACTCTTGGCCTTAGATATATATTCATCTAAACTTTTTATCGGCCTTATATCAAACCCATCATTTCGTGCCCACTCACAACCTACCCCGTCCCAACCTTCCCCTCCTACACGAGACTGACGCTCAAATCTAACTTGTTGTGTATTTTGCCATGAACTAGTGACAAACGGTGTAAGCTTGAAAAGATTAGAACCCCATTTTTCATTAAACGGTAAACGCAGAGACAATTCTTCATTCTCAAAAATAACGTACGAATCTGAAACGCTACTATTAATAACAGGACAATTTTCGGTTGTCCCTGTGTCTTGATTGTATAGATAATCAAATTGATCTTCAGAAAGTTCGGTAAGCCATGGACGCTCAGGATTTGAATATACACCATTCCATTCACGTGCCATCCAACCGTCGTTTGAAGGGTCATTTTTACGGACCTCAGTATTCAAAACTATATACTCTTTTTCTATTATAACCTCAGATTCTGGTTTGCTCTCTGGCACAGGAGCGGAGACAACCTCTTCCTCTTGTTGGGAAATAGTTAGCTTAGGTTTCGGTGTAGAGTTGAGCGATATTTTTTCATTCAACAGAAAAAAAGAAAGGATAATATTCAATCCAACACTCACTACGAGACCGATTATCATTAAGTTTTTTCTATCAAATACCATAGCTATAAATCACCAAGAAAATCATCGCTTAGATCTAGTTGTCCCGGGGTGAACTTGTGATACGGTTCACCATTCCCCTGCTCGATCTTTTGTACTATATTTTCAGGAGTACTATACGAGAAAATCTTACTCTCGTCAACGACAACATTGACCGCTTTTTCGCAGCGGTCGATACAACCACATGCTGTGACTTCCGTACTACTGCCTTGATATTTCTCTTCAAGAGTACTCACTATCGCATGTGCTCCTTCCATCATACAGTCTCCGCCACAGCAGACTTCGATTTTTTTTGGTTCCATATTCATATACTATACTCCCAATGCCGCACGCAGCTCATGTGAAGGTTTCCATGGCGGATCAAAGGTTACTTCAACCAGCGTTTTCTCAGGATCAAACCCAAGCTCAACAAGCTTTTCTTTTATCTCATCAGTAATCTGCGGACCAAATGGACAGAATGGCGTCGTATACGTCATGAGTAAATTAACTGCATTTTTTTCTTCATCGATCGTGATATCATAAATCAGACCCATCGTTACGATATCGACGTTCACCTCGGGGTCTTGTACTTCTCTTAATTTTTCCAGGATTTCATTTTTACTGATCATATATTATCTAAATGTACTGTATCCGCTTTTTTCCACCTCATGCGCCAATTCTTTGGTTCCACTTTTCACAATTCTTCCATCGATCATAATATGTACAAAGTCTGGTACCACATAATCAAGAATACGATTGTAGTGGGTGATAAGCAAGACCCCAGTCTTTTCACTTTTGAAAGCTTTGATTCCTTCTGAAACAATCCGGAGGGCATCCACATCAAGTCCAGAATCAGTCTCATCAAGCACGGCATACTTGGGCTCGAGCACTACAAGCTGCAGGATCTCGGCACGTTTCTTCTCTCCTCCGGAAAATCCGGTATTTACATATCGGGTAGCAAAATTCGGATCCATACCAAATGATGCCATGGTTTTAACCAGCTTTCGATGAAATTCGAGCGGGTTTACGCTTTCTCCCTTGAGAGAATTATATGCAAGGCGTAAGAAACTGGAAATAGTCACACCCTCGATTTCAGGCGGGTATTGCATGGAAAGGAATAATCCGTGCTTTGCTTTCTCATCAGTCGACATCTCGGTTACGTCAGCAGTGTCAACGATAATATGCCCCTGAGTTACCGTATATTTGGGGTGTCCCAGTAGTGTATTTGCAAGCGTGGATTTGCCCGATCCATTCGGGCCCATAATTGCGTGTACTTCACCAGGTTTAATTTCAAGATTAAGACCTTTTACAATAGGCTTATCTTCAACTGAGATATGCAAGTGTTGTATTTGTAGACTCATAGTTTATGAAAGTGATTCTTGAAATGCTCTAAAGATTAATAGTACACATTTTTCTCGATTGACTCCCACATCGATTCCGAGAAGTGCGAGAACATCTGCATCAGTCATTTTTTCCACCTCACTAAGGGTTTTTCCTTTGATATATTCGGTAAACAATGACGCCGATGCCTGAGAAATTGCACATCCGACGCCTTCAAAACCCACATCAATAATTTTTTCATTTTCTATCTTGAGATACATCGTTAGTTCATCACCACAGGTCGGATTGTTTTTGTGCGCTCTATGCGTAACATCCTCGATCTTTTTCTTATTCTTCGGATTACGATACAGATCAAGGATATATTCTTTGTAAATTGTTTCAAGTCCCTGATCCATATTATTTCTTAAAAACATTAACCAACCTACTCAATGCACGATCCAATCTTTCGATATCTTTCTCTGTAGTATACATGCCGATAGAAATACGCGCCGTGCCTGCCCCAAGCCCAAGCGTTTTTACGAGCGGCATCGTGCAGTGGTGACCTGCGCGGATCGCGATATCGTGTTCATTCAAAAATCCTGCAATATCGTGCGGATGCACCCCATCAATCAGAAATGAAATCACTCCAATACGGTTAGCCAGATCAGTCGTCCCCACTATCTTTCCATATTTTGAGATACTACCAATCAACTTCTCTGTTATTTCTCTTTCATGTGCAGTAATTGCCTCAAATCCGATAGTGTTAATGAATGATAAAGCAGCTCCAAGCCCAATCACTCCCGCAATATTCGGAGTTCCAGCCTCAAATCGGCGCGGGATTTCTGCCCAGGTGGTTTTTTCAAGGGTTACCGTATCAATCATATCTCCTCCAAAAGATGCTGGATTGAGTTTTTCCAATGCTTCATACGTACCATATACAATTCCCACTCCGGTAGGACCGTACATTTTATGTCCAGAACATACGAGAAAATCACACTCGAGATTTTTTACATTAATTTTCAAATGTGCAGCAGACTGTGCAGCATCGACAATAGCCAAAGCACCAACTCCATGAGCGAGTTTACTTATTTGTTCAATCGGCTGAATAGTTCCCAATGTATTTGAAACATGCGCAATACTGACGATCTTTACTCGTTCATCAAAATATTTCTCTAATTCCTGATCTAGTTCAAATGTTTCTGTATTAACTTTGATAAATCTGAGTTCTGCTCCAGTTCGTTTGCATACTTCTTGCCAAGGAATCAAATTTGCGTGATGTTCTAATTCAGAAAGTAACATGATATCACCTTTTTTAAGCGTATGTTCCAAACCGTATGCAAGCTTATTGATTCCATCCGTAGTTCCTGAGGTAAAAAATATTTCATTTGTGTCGGCACCCAAAAAATCGGCAGCTTGTGTACGTACCGTCTCATATGCCTGACTCGCTTTTTCGCTGTCGCGATATACTCCCCGATGAATATTTGCCCGATACTCTCCGTAGTATTCGTCCATAGCCTCAATAACCATATCAGAAGTAAGCGCGGTTGCCGCACTATCAAGATAGGTATAGTTCTTTTTCTTTTTGAGAATTCTGAATTGATTCCTAATATTTTTCATATTATGACAATACCTTATGAATTCTATCCGGAATACTTTCACGAATATCATCATCTGAAATCGAATCAAGGCATGGAGACATATGTCCGTCTACAAACAGTCCGAATGCAGTTTTTTCATCAATTCCCCTGCTTTGCGCGTAGAATAACTTTTCTTTATCAATGTGTGCAGTCGTCACTCCATGAGAACATTTTACGTCACTATTTTCAATTTCAAGATTCGGAACTGCATTCACTTCTGCGCTATTTGAAAGAATGAGACTATCCTGTTTTTGATATCCGGTACACCCAACAGCGATTTCATCAATATGAATCAATCCCTGATACAATGCTCGAGACTTTTTATCGAGTACCCCTTTGGTAAGCATATCAGACGTGGTATGTGATGCGAGGTGATACATCGAATGATACATATCCAGTACCGTCTCATTCGAGAGAGCGAACAAATCTTTTACCTCAGCTCGAGCTCCCGGCTCATAGAGATATGTTCTTGTGTGAGACTGAATC
>CAYWFD010000040.1:0-2835 GCA_964457885.1 uncultured Gammaproteobacteria bacterium | reverse complement strand
CCAGGTATGCATTACGTAGTATCGTACGAGATGGGGCGTTATTAATTGCTGAAACAACATCCACTTTTGCGCCCTCACCCAGATTAATATTGAGTTCATATCCGAGGTACGCAGTACTGGTGCTATGCTCTATGATAGTTGCACGCGCACCAGCTTCCACATCAATCATAATACGTATGCGCACTGGATTGGTATTTGTAATATCCAATGTGTGTACTGTTGCTTCAGTATTTTTTTTAATTGCAAACTGATATACGTCTGTTGGTTCTGCAGCAACTTTTTTGAACAATGGAAAATTATCCAAATGATTCGTAACAATTGAGACAAGCTTTTTATTATTTTGAAAAATGGCATGCAACCCTGATTCTGCAATTTTATCTGAATGAGAAAGCTGAACTTCCGCGTTCTCCCGTTCAAATTTTAAGGTATCATAAGCCAGCGGCTCAAAGTTCATGAGCATTCCTATGCCATAATGAATTGTATGGGGGGTTGATTTCATATATTTATTATCCCACACTTCCTTCCATCTCAAGCTCGATCAATTTATTAAGTTCAAGCGCATATTCGAGCGGAAGTGATTTTACTACGGGCTCAATAAATCCAGATACTACCAGATTCATTGCAGCTTCTTCTGATAATCCACGAGATTGCAAATAAAATATCTCATCATCCCCAATCTTCCCTACCCGTGCTTCATGCGCAATATCAGTCGAGCTATTATTGATTTTCATATACGGATAGGTATTCGAAATCGCATCGTCTCCAATCAGTAGCGCGTCACACTCAACCGAAACTTTTGACCGCTCAGCACTTTTTGCAACCTTTACCAATCCGCGATACGACGTAATACCTCCATTGACTGAAATAGATTTCGCCTTAATGGTAGACTTCGTATCCGGGGCCACATGGATGGCTTTGGCACCGGTATCTTGGTTTTGTCCGGGGCCTGCAAACGCAACTCCGAGACTATCTGATCTCGCTCCTCGTCCACGAAGAATTGAGGAAGGATACAACATGGTCGTACCTGATCCCATATTTCCATTCACCCATTCGATTACCGCTTCCTCGTCTACGAGTGCGCGCTTGGTATTGAGGTTGTACGTGTTCTTTGACCAGTTTTCAATCGACGAATATCTGCATCGCCCGCCTTTTTTTACAAAAATTTCCACTCCACCAGCGTGAAGTGAGTTGGCATTATAACGAGGCGCTGAACATCCTTCGATGTAGTGAAGCTCTGCACCTTCGTCTACAATAATGAGTGTGTGCTCGAATTGTCCCCCTCGCTCTGCATTCATGCGGAAATATGCTTGCAATGGTAATTCAACTTTTACGTTTTTTGGAACATAGATAAACGTCCCGCCGCTCCAAACTGCCGCGTGAAGCATGATAAATTTATGATCATTGATCGGAATGCATTGCGTCATGAAATATTCTTTTACCAGATCCGGATACTGCTGTACTGCCACATCCATGTTTTCAAAAATCACACCTTTGGCTTTGAGATCATCTTTGATCCGATGATATACGACATCACTATCGTACTGCGCCCCCGCTCCGCCAAGCGCTGTCCGTTCAGCCTCGGGAATTCCTAATTTTTCAAATGTCTTCTTAATGTCTTCCGGAACTTCTTTCCAATCAGACGATTCTTTCGCATCCGGACGAATAAAATAGACGATGTCGTCCAAATTCAAATGAGACAAATCAGGTCCCCAGGTAGGAACTGTCGTTTGTTTAAAATATTCAAATGCCTTCAGTCGTTTTTCGAGCATCCAGCTGGGTTCCTGCTTCTGCTCTGAAATTTCATGAATAATCTTCTCATTCAACCCTGGCGCAGTCTTAAAAATCGTACGGTCGATGTTCGCTGAGTCAAAATGGGTTCGATCAGGTTCAATTAGTTGATTTGTGGACATAAAAAGCTTATGAAGCTTATGTGGACTATGAGGCTTATAAGGGGCTACATATACGCGCCTCATAAGCGCTCTAAGCCTTGTGAGTTTCTAATTCATAGATCTAACTTTCTCAACAATTCCCGGTAACACTTTCAGCACTCGATCAATCTCCCGCTCAGTCGCATCTTTTCCGAGCGTAAACCGAATCGCACTTCCGACTCGGGCACGATCATATCCGCACGCTTCAAGCACATGGCTTCCCTGCACCGATTCTTCAGCACATGCCGACCCGGTACTGACACAAATTCCTGCCGCATCAAGATAGAGTACCAGCGCTTCGCCAGCTGCACTGATAAAGGAAACATTAAGATTATTCGGTAATCGATATTCATTTAATTCCGGACCATTCAATACTGTCTCAGGAATATCGCGCGCGATCCCATTCCATAATCGATCACGAAGCATTCGTACTTTTTCAAATTCTGAATTTTTTTTGATATTCTCAATCGCTTTTGCAAAACCCGCAACCATCGCCATATCAACGGTTCCACTGCGTTTACCGTCTTGCTGCCCACCCCCTACGATAAGGGGTTCAACTACTACCCCACGACGAATATACAACATTCCTGATGATTTGGGGCCATAGATTTTCCCACCGTTGCACGAGAGTGCATCCACATGCAATTTTTCAACCGAATGCTCAAGATACAATACACTTTGGCACGCGTCCGTATGGAATAAGGGATATATCGTCTTTTCTTTTTTACGGTATTTCAAGATTTCCCGCCCGATTTCTTCAAGAGGTTGGATCGATCCTATCTCATTATTTGCATGCATGATTGAAATAAGGATCGTATCTTTTCGAATCGCAGCAATAACATCGTCCACTGAAACTAATCCCTGTTCGTCTACCGGAAGACAGGTGATTTCATATCCATATTTTTCA
>CAYWFD010000039.1:6017-8914 GCA_964457885.1 uncultured Gammaproteobacteria bacterium | reverse complement strand
TTTGGTTTCAAAGAATCGCTGGTCTCGACGCTTGCGGCAATTATCGCGACACTCCCGTTGATTTTGTTCCAGTTTGGTCGCCTTTCCGTGGTGGCCCCGATCGTGAATATCCTGATTTTGTGGTTGATACCATGGATCATGATCGTAGGATCAGTCTCGGTAGCACTTGCATATGTGCTACTACCCCTCGGAAGGATCGCGGGAATTCTCGCGTACTTAGGAATGGAATATATCGTCCGAGTAGTTACATTTTTTGCCAATTTACCTTTTGCCGCTTTCGATTTGAAGATTCCATGGTTTGGTATGGTTATTTCATATATACTACTGGGTATGTATATACGGAAACAGAAAATTACAGACACGGTATGAAATATATATGGTATCTTATTATCGCAGCACTCGGAGTGAGTGTCTGGTACGAATATGATCTTCGTACCTATCCTGAACCTGAAATTCAGGGAGTGAAAGAAGCAGGTGTGTCGCCGCTTACTATGACATTTCTCGATATCGGGCAGGGAGATGCGACATATCTCGATTTTGGGAATGGCGAAGACATGCTTATCGATTGCGCGATTGACGGGCGTATTCTCGAGGCACTGGGAAGAGTCATGAGTTGGAGAGATCAGGTGATCGATTATCTCGTAGTGACGCATCCCGACCTCGATCATTACGGAGGTTGTGAAGACGTGCTGCATAAGTTCGAAGTAAAAAACGTGATATATAACGGGCTAAAAAAAGAGGATAGTAAACTTTGGCAATCATTCTCAGCTGCGGCACATGTCGAAGGAGTGAATTATCGGGAAATTACATCACCTGAAACCATGGATAGTGCATCAACCACTCTTGAATTTCTCTATCCCGATCATGCAATTGGAAAAGACTCAAAAATTCCTGGACTAAAGAAAGATACGGGGTCAAATGATACCTCGATTGTGATTAAAGTAATACATGATACGACGTCCGTCTTGCTTATGGGAGATGCGGAAGATCCATTAGAAGAATATTTGGCTGAGACGTATGGGGATGAATTGGATGTGGACATTCTCAAACTCGGGCATCACGGGAGTGATAGTTCATCGGGTCAAGAATTTTTGGATCTGACTTCTCCGGTCGATGCAATTGTTTCTGCAGGAAAAGAAAATAAATATGGTCACCCCTCACTTCGAGTATTAAAACGCGTTGAACGTGTACATGGCATGGTATGGCGGACAGATGAGGATGGGGATGTGACAGTAGTGATTGGTAGTGGCGGATATGAGATCACCACCCAAAAGTAAAAGTTCAGAACCAAAAGCTGCAGCTCAAATTTTAAATGGAAGGTTTTAGTTTTTAGTTGCAGCTTTGAGATTTGAGTTTCAAGTTTTGGGTTTGTTGTGTTATACTATTCTCACTATGTCATTATTCGGCAAACAAGAATCATATATTGGGATTGATATCGGGGCACACGGTATCAAACTGGTTGAGTTGAAAAAGACCAAAGGGCGCCCACAGCTGTGGACGTATGGAATTCTTGATAAAGAATTGGATATCCATATCCCTACAAACACCGGACCTCTGTCACAGAGTACGTCGACTCCGCGTCCGATGGATGATAGATCTCCAGCACTCGCACCGACTTCAATTCGTGATTTCATTTTGAATGAATCCCGGGTGGAAATCTATGCGGAATTACTGAAAACACTCGTCAAGGAGGCACGAGTCTCAGGAAAACGCGTCACGTCAAGCCTGCCGGTATCGTACGTGTTTCATGCAGTACTCAATCTGCCCCATGTCGAAGAAAAACAGCTGCCGAAAATTGTGGAAGCTGAGGTAACGAAAATGATCTCACGTCCGGCAGACGAAATGCAGATCGTGTTTCAGAAAGTGCCACCGAAAGACGAAAATCAAAAGAAATATACAACACTTCTCGTGACCGCTGCACCGAAAGTATTGGTGGCATTCTATACGGCAATTTTCAGCGCTGCAGGACTTGAATTGCAGGAGCTTGAGACTGAAGCTTTCGCACTGGCACGCTCTCTCGTCGGAAAAGATTCAACCGTATCCATGATCGTGGATGTAGGTGCCGAGCGGACCAACTTCTTTATCGTGGACAATGGGTTGCCTATGACTCATCGAAGCCTCCATCTTGGAGGGAATACGATCGATGATATCTTGTCACAGCATTTGGGAGTCGATAAATCAATAGTTTCACAGGTGAAAAAAGATGTATCATATGCAGGTGCCGAAGTTCCGCCGGAATTATTCATGTCGTTTCTTGATCCTCTGGCAAAAGAAATTCAATATAGTTTTGATCTCTACTTGAGGCAGACGGGTAACGAAGGAAAAACTCCGGAGAAAATTATTTTGACAGGCGGAGCATCATTGTTTCCCGCGCTGGCGATCTATCTGGAATCAATGTTCAAGATGAAAATATTTGTGGGTGATCCATGGGCACGCACGATTTATCAATCAGGATTGAAACCGGTGCTTCGTGATATCGGTTCTCGTATGGCAGTATCGATTGGTCTTGCGTTGCGACATTTCTAATCTGTCCACAGCCTCCTATTAGGGTTATTGACCCCTTTCTGTTATAATTCTTGTGTTGATTTATCAACCTAGCTGCTACTTATGGCCGACACCATGATACATGTACTTTTAGTGGAGGATGATACGTTTTTGGCAAATATCTACAAGACCAAACTTGAGATGGAGAAGTTCAAAGTGACTACGGCTGAGAACGGAGAAGAAGGATTGGAAGCTGCGCAAAAAAAGAAACCAGATATCATTTTGCTTGACATCCTCATGCCAAAGATGGATGGATTTGCAGTATTGGAAGAATTGAAGAAAGATCCTGAAACACAGAAAATTCCGGTAATATTGTTGACAAATTTAGGACAAAAAGACGACGTGGAACGCGG
>CAYWFD010000039.1:5470-6007 GCA_964457885.1 uncultured Gammaproteobacteria bacterium | reverse complement strand
TGAGATGGGAGCAGTTGATTATTTGATCAAAGCTCACACGAAACCCTCGGAGACTGTTGCAAAGATCAAGTCGGTTTTAAAGAAGAAATAACTAACTACATAGTTATGGTTCATATTGGGGAAGGGGGTGAGACATTATGAATAACAAAAAAGGTTTTACGTTGATTGAATTGCTCGTTGTTATCGCAATCATTGGTTTATTGTCAACGCTTGCGGTGGTAGCGCTTGGTTCAGCTCGACAGAAAGCAAATGACGCAAAACGTCTATCTGATATCAAACAGATTCAGACTGCGCTTGAGCTCTACTATACGGACAACAATACGTACCCAACCGCTGCATCAGCAGTTGACTTGGGTGATACTGCATCCGCATGTTTGAACTCTACTGGATTTGTTACTGCAGCAAACTGTGGTAACACTCCATATATGGGTCTCATCCCAGCTGGGCCAGTTGCTGGTGAAAACTATCAGTATACGTCACCAAGTGGTACGACCTATACGATCACTGCAACGCTCCAGAGTGGAGCAGGTGGATTTA
>CAYWFD010000039.1:0-5460 GCA_964457885.1 uncultured Gammaproteobacteria bacterium | reverse complement strand
ATTTACTGCTGGAAACATCCAGGCAACTCCATCAGGTATGACACAGCCGACTCCATAGTTTGGCACTCAAAATACCAAAAAACCCAGTCCGGTAAAGGCTGGGTTTTTGTTTTTCTCCGTGGTATACTGTGGGACATATGAATACCTTGTTTTACTATATCAATATTGGTTTTGTGGGAGCGATTATCGGAAGTTTTGTTACCATGCTGGTATACCGCCTGCATACAGGAGAATCAATTGTGCAGGGGAGATCCCACTGCACGAAATGTGGTCACCAGTTGCGCTGGTTTGAACTTATACCAATTATTAGTTTTTTGTTGCTCCAGGGGAAATGCTACCAATGCAAGACAAAAATTCCGGTAAGATATGTGCTGATCGAAGTGATGATGACCGTATTGTATCTGTGTGTCTTATATCGATTCATGTCACAACCCGAGGTGTCCTTGATCGCTCTAATTCGGGATGTGGTAGTAGTCTCAGTGCTGGTTTTTATATTTGCCTACGACGCGATGTATATGGAAGTGCACCCTGGCGTCACAATCAGTGCGGGTGTGATAGTGGGTACGTTGTCATGGTTGAATGCTCCATATGAATGGGGTAGTATAGTTGGGGGTATCGCCGTGGGAGTAGCGTGGTTTTTGGTTCAGTTTATTATTTCAAAAGGTCGCTGGGTCGGTGAGGGAGATATCATGATCGGATTTCTGATGGGTGCGGCACTGGGGCTCTGGAAGACAGTGGCTGCACTCGGTATTGCGTATGTCGTGGGGGCGTCGTACGGGATCGCTCTTCTTGTAACAAAAAAGAAACATCGAAAAGACGAGATCGCTTTCGGGACATTTCTGGCGATCGGATCGGTAATTGCATTATTTTTTGGTGAAAAATTGATTGGATGGTTTTCTAGTTTTCTAGTGGTGTAGTTTTTTCACGACCAGAAACCTAGGTAACGAGACAAACAACATATGGTAAATCAAAATATCAGAAAACGTGCCGAGCGGCTTCGTGAGCAAATCAATGATCTGCGTCACCGCTATCATGTTTTGAATGACCCTCAGGTTACGGACGCAATGTACGATCCGCTCATGCGGGAATTACGCGAGCTCGAACAGGAGTATCCGGAGCTCGTGACTCCTGATTCCCCGACACAGCGAGTTGCAGGAACCGTGCTTGAAAAATTCGACAAAGTAACCCACAAAGTAATGCAGTGGTCATTTAATGATGCGTTTAATGAGAATGATTTACGAAATTGGCAAACTCGTATTGAAAAAATGCTTGCCAAAGAGCTCGGGGAACCGGCAAAAAATATTTCATATGTATGTGAATTGAAGATAGATGGATTGCATATGGTCTTGACCTATGAAAAAGGACTATTGAAGACCGCAGCAACACGAGGAAATGGGGTAGTGGGCGAAGATGTGACTACGAATATTAAGACGATTCATACCGTACCACTGAGATTGAAAAAACCAGTTGATCTGGTGGTGGAGGGTGAAGTATGGATGAGTACGAAGCAGTTTGAAAAATTGAATAGTGAGCGGGCAAAGAGTGGAGAACCATTGTTTGCAAATCCGCGCAACGCGACTGCTGGCACGATCCGCCAACTCGATTCGAGTATTGTCGAGAAGAGAAAGTTATCATTCACTGCATACGATATCTCACTGGGGGATGCTCCAGATACTCAGGCAGGTGAACTCAGAGAATTGGCGAGTCTGGGATTTGCAGCTGATGCCAATTGGAAACAAGTTGACACGATTGATGAAGTAATTGCCTTTTGGAAATACTGGCAGGGAAAAAAAGACACTGTTCCATTCTGGATTGATGGGGTAGTTATAAAGGTAAGTGAAAAAAAATATCAAAATGCCCTTGGGTACACCGGTAAGGCTCCGCGCTGGGCAATCGCACTGAAATTCGCGGCAGAGCAGGGAACGACGAAAATCAAAGATGTCTATGTCCAGGTGGGGCGTACTGGTGCGTTGACGCCAGTCGCACTTATGGAGCCGGTATCGCTTGCAGGCACTACGGTGACTCATGCGACCTTGCATAATTTTGATGAAATCGATCGGCTGGGCGTCAAGATCGGTGACTCGGTCGTGGTCGAGAAAGCAGGAGACATTATCCCGAAAGTAATTCGGGTGCTTGATAAGCTCCGTACCGGGGAAGAAAAGAAAATTTCTGTCCCAAAAAAATGTCCGGTATGCGGTTCTCCGGTAGAGCGCAGAGAGGTAATCGATAAAAAACAAGGGATTTCTGCCGCATTGTTTTGTTCGAACAGGCGATGTTTCGCGCAGGAGAAAGAGCGGATTATTCACTTCGCGGGGAAACATGCGTTCGATATCGACGGACTGGGAGAAAAAATCGTCGAGAAATTAATGGGTGAATTATTGATTGCCGAAGCGGCGGATATATTTACCCTTGAAAAAGATGAACTCGCAAACCTGGAGAAATTTGGAGACAAGTCCGCGGAAAATCTGATCTCGGCAATTGAAAAAGCAAGACAGGTGCCGTTTGATCGCTTTATCATTGCACTTGGGATCAGGCACGTAGGAGAGGAGACCGCTCTCAGGCTTTCACAGAAATTTCCGTCGCTTGAAGCTTTCATGAAAGCGTCGAAAGAAGAATTGGAGAGGGTGGATGACATCGGCCCCCGGGTTGCCGATTCGATCGTAGAATTTTTTGAAGATACGAGAGAGGTCGCGCATGTAGAAGAGTTGGTGAAGCGGGGAGTTGTCATCATGTATCCTAAGGCAAAGAAAGCAAACGGAAAATTGGAAGGAAAAACATTTGTGTTGACCGGAACCCTTCCGAAACTTTCACGAGATGAAGCAACTGATATGATCCGAAAAGCTGGCGGACACGTGGCAGGATCAGTAAGCAAGAAAACGGACTATGTGGTAGCAGGAGAAGATGCAGGCAGTAAACTTACCAAAGCAGAGGCTTTGGGGGTAACAATAATTGATGAAGAAGTGTTATTGAATTTGATTGCTGAAAAATAAAATTCTTCGGGAGAAGAATGAATAGTTAGTACGAGGAGGAATCGGCATGACGTCCTCTCAAGAGATGCGCCCGCTGGCATGAACCTCATGCTGGTGGACTAGAGACAAAGAAGAGTCATGCCGATTTATAAATACCATAGCACAGGACATAAGAAAGTCAAGATGGGGTAGTATACAAGAGTTGCAGATTGACAGTAGTTTCTGATACACTAGATTCCATATGTCGTTTACCAGAGAAGATATTAGGGGTATTGCCAAACTCGCTCGGCTATCCCTGACCCCAGATGAAGAAACACGTTATGCTGAACAATTGTCGGGTGTTTTGTCATATATCGATTTGTTGGATGAGGTTGATATTGAGGGTGCTGAGACGACGACTCAGGTGACCGGTCTTAAAAATGTAGTACGCGAGGACGTGGTAGTTGTCTCAGGTGAGGAATTACGTGCCAAGATTATCGCACTTTTTCCACGTTCGGAAAAAAACATGCTCTCAGTACCGCGCGTATTTGAAGATCAATAATTGTCTATGTCGAATGATATCTTGAAGAGATCCTTGAAGTCTGTGCATGAAGGATTGCTCGCGCGCGAATTCTCGGCTCGCGAATTGACTGATGCAAGTCTTAAAAGAATTGAAGAACGCAATGAAGTAATCAATGCGTTCATTACGATTTCGGAAGATGTCGCTCGTGAGGCCGCGGGCCGGGCTGATCAGATGATTGCACGGGGAGAGGCAACGATGCTTACAGGAATACCATTTGGTGTCAAAGATGCGATCTGTACGGTGAGTGTCCGCTCCACCGCTTCAGCAACCATTCTCGATACATATGTACCGCCGTATGATGCGACAGTGGTCAGGAAGATTAGAGAGGCTGGTGCGGTATTGGTCGGAAAACAAAATTGTGACGCATTTGGCCATGGAGCAAGTAATGAACATTCGATGTATGGACCGGTCCGAAATCCGCACGACACATCAAAAGTCGCCGGCGGATCGTCAGGCGGCTCAGCCGCATCAATCGCGGATGGGCAATGTTTTTTTTCAATTGGTGAAGATACCGGTGGATCGATCCGACAGCCGGCGAGCCTGTGTGGTGTTGCTGGTCTGCGTCCGAGCTACGGACGCAATTCTCGGTATGGTATTATGCCGATGGCGAGTTCACTCGATGTTGTCGGCCCGCTTGCGCGTACGACAGAAGACATTGCGTATCTGATGGAGGTCATGGCAGGCAAAGATGAGCGTGACGCGACGACGGTCGGAAATCCTGTGCCGAAATACAGTGAATTTTTGGGGAATTCGATCAAAGGAATGCGCATCGGAGTTCCGAAAGAATATATGGAACTTGAAGGAATGGATCCAGAAGTCCGCCGCATTACTGAAGAAAATATCGCAATACTCAGGGATAATGGATGTGAAATTGTCGATGTGTCGCTTCCGCACACCAAGTACGCAATTCCCGTATATTATATCGTGGTTCCAAGTGAAGACAGTTCCAACCTCGGAAGAATTGACGGTATTCGCTATGGAACACAAGCTGAAGCAGATTCACTCTCGGGGGTCTACAGCATGTCGCGCGCCGCAGGTTTTCCTGAAGAAGTAAAACGCCGAATTATGATCGGTACGTATGCATTGTCAAGCGGCTATTATGATGCGTATTACCGAAAAGCACAGAATGTACGGACACGTATCATTGAAGAATTTGAAACAGTATTTGGTGTAGTTGATGCACTGATTACTCCGACATCACCCTTTCCTGCATTTGGAATTGGAGAGAAAAAAGGGGATGTGCTTGCTATGTATCTGGCAGATGTGTTTGTGAGCCCGGCCTCAGTGGCAGGACTACCGGCGTTGAGTATACATGGTGGTATGACTACGGCAGGGCTACCGGTAGGGGTACAATGTATTGGTCCGCGTCTTGCCGATGCTCAGGTAATCCAGATCGGAGATGCACTTGAAAAGAGTCGAGCATAAGAGTTATTTTGTAAAAAGTCAAAATGGTAACTTTGAATTTATTTGTAATAATTTAGGTCAGTTAGAGTAATTAGAACTTTCCCTTTACCTCTCTATGCCAAAACCTATTGGAAAAGATTACAGTCATGAAATCAATGAATCCGGAGACTTTCGTGAAGCATGGCGAATTTTTCGGGTAATGGCTGAATTTGTCGAAGGATACCAATTTCTTGCGAAGATGGGGAAAGAAGTGACCATCTTAGGTTCAGCACGATTTGCTGAAGACAATCTCTACTATACAATCGCGCGTGAATTGGGCGGGTATCTTGCAGGCGGAGGTTTTACGACGATTACCGGTGGGGGCCCGGGTATTATGGAAGCAGCAAATCGTGGTGCACATGAAGCGGGCGGAAAATCAGTCGGCCTGAATATTCAGTTGCCGTTTGAGCAGCGCATCAATCCCTATGTTACCGAATCGACCGCATTTTATTATTTCTTCACCAGAAAAGTGATGTTGACCAGCCC
>CAYWFD010000038.1:2626-9322 GCA_964457885.1 uncultured Gammaproteobacteria bacterium | reverse complement strand
GGAAATTACATTCGGTGTATGTGGTGGAAGAGTATCGAGGTCAGGGAATCGGAACCGCAATACTTACACAGATACTTAGCTATCTAGAAAAACGAGGTGTAGTAGATATTGAACTTACGGTAAACAGTACACAGAAATCTGCACTACATGTGTATGAAAAATTGGGGTTTACTGTGAAGCGCATTCAAGAAAAACAAACTTCAGGTGATGGAAAACAATATACCAAATATACTATGTGTCGTAATTTTTTCTGTTGTAAAAAAATAGAAATATCTCATTTATCCACAGTTTTCTATAAAAATTAGTTGACCAGAAATTAATGCGTGCTATAGTGAATTTAAGGATATTCAAAAAAATTCACCAAATCGGCAATGATACATCTTATGCGTCATAGTCGGTGTGGTGAAGCTTGGAGCGAGCTTTTCCTGACCTTTCCGGTCTTAATCTTGCTCTTTGCTTCCTTCACCAACACACACCATTGACTTTCACTTCTCGCTTATGTGGGTCTACTCTCTCGAGCGGACCCAAAAAACTTCCGACGATGATATCGGACAGTTACAGAGACCCACGGTCTCGCAAGAAGTAGTCAATCCGACGGACTCCCGAGTCTGTCACCAGTTCTTTTGTCTCATAGGGGCGACCATCAGTGCTATGCACGTGTACGTCGCCCCTCCGTACACCTTTGTTTTCTTGCACTGTAAGGAGACAAGAGCAATACAAAATAACCGACTATAAATCGGTTATTTTGTTTATGTGCACTGTGCCTTTAGTGCACATGCATATGTTTCTCTTCCTCGATTTTTGGCTTTTTTCGGTAATAATATTCTGCGGCAATAAACGTGGTAATCGGTACGGCGATAATCAGGGTGATACTTCCGATTAGAGTACGGATGATTTCTTCCATGATGATTTCACTATTGAGCGTTACCCATGCCGGGCGTTCGTAAATCTTGAAGATCAGAATCAGTGGAAGGGAGGCGCCAGTATAGGCGAGCACGAGAGTGTTTACCAGTGAAAGTATGTGTTCCCGTCCGACAATCGATGCGCGGCGATACAATTCTTTTGCAGTCAGCTTCGGGTTTGCATGATAAATTTGTTCTACGACTGCAGTCTGTGCGGTCGTGATATCGTCGAGGATACCCATGACCCCGATAATGATTCCGCCAAGCAAGAGCCCTCGGAGATTGATTGTAGCTCCTGGGGCAAACTGGAGGTAGAACGCTTCCTCTGAGCCTAGGCCAAAGAGACGAGTTGCAGTGACAAAGATGTATGACAGAATGACTGCGATCGAAATTGAAATCATGGTTCCTACAAGGGCAACAGAGGTCCGCGCATGAAAACCGTGTGCGATGTAGAGAGAAGTTGCTGCAATGGCCGCAGTCCCGATCATACTGATCACGATCGGATTGTGTCCATCAATAATTTGAGGCACAATAAACCATGCAATGACGAGGAAACTTGCGATCAGCCCTGCAAACGCACGAATTCCTTGAAAACGAGTAAATATAAGTGTGATTACTATAAAAATGATACACACCAGCCAGAGGGCATTCAGACGGTATACATCGCTCACATAATACTGTATTCCGTCTCCTACTTGTGTCTTTCCCACTACTACTTTGTCTCCCACACCAAATGCTCGGGCTTCTTTTTCGGTTAAAGGGATTTCATTAATTACTTCTACAATTTTATTTTTTTCAGATCCTTCGGTGATCGTGACCTGTAATTCCTGAATCAATACTTCGCTTCCGGATCCATAGGGTGCTTCTTCATGTTCACTTTTGACTTCTGTCACTTTTCCTCGGAAAAATTCATCGGCAACAGGGATTGGTTCCTCGGGGGAAGAATTTTCTTCGGGAAAAGAGAATGAGTCTTGAGTCGCGATTGCGTCTCCAACCGAGCCAGGAAGTGCCTCGGCAAAAATTTGGACTGGGAATAGGGAGTAGAGTATTGCAAAAATCAAGACGATTTTTTTCATAGAATCACGGTTTATATACTATATATGTATAGTTTAGTATAGCTGAATGCCTATTTTTTTTCGAGAGACAGTAGTTTTGCTGTTATCTGGCGTTTTTGTTATAGTATCAATGTTAATTCATTTATACATACGTATGCTTAAGAGAATTTTTATCGGGGTTGGAATTTTGATTGCCGGGTTCGTTGCGTTTATTTGGTGGGGGAGTACCTTACCTCAAGAACAGGGTTCGGGTACTGAAATTTCCGATCACTCAATTGTGCCGAGCGATACTCAGAATTTTACTGCTGATCATGGACATTTTTCAGCTTATTTTGCCGGTACACCTCTCTATAAAGAGAATCAAATTCCACGCGCTACCGGACAAACCTTTCCCGGGCATATGTATCAGTATGTAGCGGCTGATAGTAGCGTGTGGCAAATATTGTATAGTGAATACCCGAAGGATATGAAATTATTGGAGCCACGCAATCAGCTTACTTTGACCGTAAATACTATGATGGAGGCGATCGGTGCTGAATTGAAATCCAGTGCTGCCATTCTGTACCAAGGATACCCTGCTATTGATTTTGTTATGTACTTGCCTGAAGAGGGGTATTATTATAAAGGTAGAAACGTTTTGAATGGTCGAGAATTATACTCAATGGGGTATATTTATGACGAAGGAGCAACGTTGCCTCTGGATGAATTTTTCAATTCTTTGAAGATAAACTAATTATCATTTACAGCCATCCGTTCATCTATCGGGCGGCTGTTGGTATGTCTTTTCAGGTAGGTTGACAAACTGATCTGAATCGTATATACTTCCAGACGTGTTTTTTACAATTTGTATATTCGGCGATAGCTCAGCGGTAGAGCAACTGGCTGTTAAATTAGCAGCCCCTCGCAGTAATGCTTGGGTGCCAACGGAGTGAATTGCAGGAAGCCTTTCATATGGTAACCTGCAGCCAAGCCTACGGTTTTTATCAATGTTATGTTGATTTCAAAGTTGTAGGAAGGTTCAGAGACTATCCCCTTTGGGGAGTACTTTCCCTGACGTATGTCGGGGACGGGAAGCGCTTCGCACCCTCATGCTCTTGGAATTTTCCAGGTTTACGGCATGGGTGATGACATAGTCCAGTCTTCCTTGAAAAAGGAAGGGTACTGTAACCAGTGGGTCCTGGGTTCGATCCCCAGTCGCCGAGCACGTAAAAAACAGTCTGATATCAGACTGTTTTTTGTTAGTTAATTTTATACACAAGCTATATTGCAGAGGATTTACGGGCATATTATACTGTATGTTAAGGGGCGGGTTATTTTTAATTATGTTTTCTCTATGCAGAATATTGGATACAAGCTCTCTCTTGCGGCGTTTGCGCTCGTGCTCGTCGGTGCAGGATGTGGTTCAACTTCGTCCAGTACGGAGGTCAGTGTAAATACAGATAGTAGCAGTGTTTCTAGCGGTTCAGGAAGCTGCGGTCCACTCAAGGTTACTGTCGATGGTGTTGATGTAAGTGCACAATATAGTAATGCTCTCTCATATACGGGCGTTAACATGGGCTATCGAACTGAGATTGTTAGTCTTTATAATGGAGAAAAGTTTAATTATACTTGTGATGATGTTCTTGGATCGGGGAGAATTGACTCGAACGACCTTGATATGGTAGGTGCATCTTACAATGATATTAGTTATGCTCAGGGTGTAAACTTTGGATCTGACAATTATGCTACCCCAACCAAACTCCAGACTCCAGCTTCAGGAGTCGGCTCAACCCAGACCATTTGCGCAAGCGAAGTTACCTGGACAGGTATGACCGGGCCTACTGCAGGAAAACAAATTACCGTTTCAGGAGCGCTTTCAGGAACATATTGTGGAGACAAAGAGCTCTAAGCGTTGTACAGTATTTTTTAGATAGTAAACAAAAAAAACACCCGTACGGGTGTTTTTTTGTTGTATGCTTGACTGTTATTTTTTAATTTCTCGTAAGTTGGTTGCTTTGGTAGTGAATAAGACTCCATTCAAATGATCGACTTCATGCTGGATGACACGGGCGAAAAAATTTCTAGCATCAAATGAGATTTTATTTCCCATGCGATCAAGTGCTTCGATGTGGATATCAGAATAGCGTTTAACGGTGCCATATAAACCCGGAATTGAGAGACAGCCTTCCTGATCATTATTGGTTTTGGTACTATTTTTGGTCCAGGTTGGATTGATCAGTACTAAATCTTCATGAGGAACTGTGGTTTTTCGATCGAGCTGTATTGCACTTTTTCCAATAATACATAGGCGAATACTTGCATTGATCTGTGGTGCTGCAAGTCCGATTCCTTCACTCCGGTACATGGTCGGGATCATCTCGTCGATCAGTGCTTGAATTTCGGCCGATACAATTTCCTCCTGGGTGAGCTCGCGCGCAGGAGTTTCGAGAATTTCATTAGGGGTGGTAATAATTGTAAGCATAGTCAGGGGGATAACGTATTGGTAGGGTTATAATCAACGACCACACCAAGTGGTAAGCGTGTGTGCAAGTTCTCGGCATGTACACGGTATGATCGGTCTTTCATGGTTAGTATCATACCATGCCAATACTGGCGCTGGTAGTACGGAGGATATGTTTCAAAAATCTGGCTAATCTTAGCTGAAATGTTGTGCTCAGTCAAGCGTCGATTAATGATCTCCTGAAATACTGCAGCGTTTTTTTTACTCGCTGCTTTGGTCGATCCTGCGATGGTATATTTCGTGAGTGTCGCATAGGGGGGCAGATTTAATTTTTGACGGATACCAAGCTCCGTACGGTACAGGCGATCAGGCTCGGAAAATAACTTAAATAGCGGCTTATCGATGCGTGTAGACTCGATGATGAACGTCGTTTCAGGATTTTTTCGGTAACGTATTTCATTGATCAGGTGCACCGTATTTTCAAGCGCATGGTATTCGGGTACAGCCAAATAACGATCACTATCAAGCATGACAAACAATCCCGTTTCACGATCTCGAATGTGTGATAAGGCTTTAATCGTTCCGACGATCACCCGTGGACGATTCAATATTTCTAATTCTTTGAGTGCGGCAGGAGAAGTTTCATCGTCAACGATTACAACAGGCATATCGATTTCTGAATTTTTGAACAGCTGGGTAATATATTCAGCAACTTTTTCATCTCCAATGCCCTGAAGTAGCATCAGGGTTGAGCTACATGCACTACAGGTGCGGGGAAGCGGGCGCTCCTCGTGCGTGTATGAGGCTTCCATGATATTGCGTTCTCGATAAAACACCATAGGTAGGCCTGTCTCACGTGAGGTCTCTATGTGTCCGCAGTCTTTGCATACAATCAATGTCGCGAAACCTTTTCGCTGTACCAAAATTACGATGTCTCTCCTATTTTCTTTTGCAACATGTACAATATGTTCTTCAGTAGTGATTGAGCATATCCGTTTATCGCCTGGTTGTGGGATGTGTTCAATTAAGCTTATGGACGATTCAATTGTGGAGGGATTAAACAATAAGCCGGATGTGTAAGGCTGATTGTCGACCATGCATGGCACGTTTTTTTTGGCGATATGATAGTACATTCCGAAACTGGGAGAGAAACTTGTGTAGGTAATTGTACATCCGCTGATGCGTGCGAGTTCACAAGCCATATCCCGGGTGTGGAATTTTGGTTGCTGATCATAACTTTTGTACTGTCCATCGTGTTCACGATCAAGGATGATTTTTTTTATATTCGTGAAAGGCAAGGTCAGTGCGCTTCGTGTTCCCACGACTACGAGCGGGGAATCGATAGTATTTCGTACTGTAAGCCATTGTGCAAATTTTTCTTTATCGCTCAGATCAGAATGCCAAACCACTACCGTGCCTGAATATGTGCGTTCAATTGTTTTTTTTGTTGGTTCAAGTAATGATACTTCGGGTACTAGAATCAGTGTGGTGCCTGAAGTATCAATTGATGAAATTATCCGTTCATGTTCAGCTGCTGTCGTATATAATTCATATGACTCGGAAAAATCAGACGTGCTTGTGTTCCTTGGCAACGGGTTGAGTGTGATCGTTTTTAATTTTCGTTTCTGGAGCGGTAGAAGGGCGGTTTTGTAAATCGTAGCAAGACTGGTTGCGTATATAGACGAAAGAAGCTGTAGAAATTGCTGGGCTGTCTCTCCGACCAGGGGGATATCATGTACGAGCGCATCCAATTTTTTGTATGCAAATTCAGGATTGTGTTCATGAAGAATTTCCACAATCACTCCGAATTCCTTGGTTTTCCGAAGTTCAATTACGGCAAGCTGTCCTTTGCGAACTGTGGACTCAAGAGAGCTTGGGACCAGATAATCAAAAACCGAGACAGCGCGAGGAGTCCGCTTGACCGGAACAATCCGTACAATCACACGTATCTTATGAAAAAATAAATTCTGCCGTCAGGTATCCTACGCCAAATGGGTGTTCGTATGCAAGATTTTTGAATTCGTAATTGACATTCTTGAGTGCGCCAAGCAATATCAGAAGCGATGTATAGCCAGTTTCTGCGGCATTCTCGACGAGTTCATGAGGAAGCGTTGCGATGCCTGTCGTATTGTGGGATTGCAGCAGTTCGATTATCGATTGGTCGAATTTTTTTCCTTCTTCCCTAAAGCCGGCTGGAGAATCAGTTGTAAGACCGTGGGAAAGGTTTGCTGAAGCAATGATTGCGACTCGTTTGTCTGATTCCATGCACGCCTCTTTGATCAGATTACCAAATGTCAGA
>CAYWFD010000038.1:0-2616 GCA_964457885.1 uncultured Gammaproteobacteria bacterium | reverse complement strand
GTAATACCTTGATTTGGGGCATGTGGGATACGAGATAGTACAAAGGAACCGAAGTCCCGTGGTCAAGTTTTTCTTCACTTATCAATTTTAGTGAGATTTTTTCCTTGCTTGCTGTGTGTGAAAGTTTGGCTGCAAAATCTGGACAACCGTTGTAGGTATTTTTGAGTGAATGGTTACCGAATTCTTCAAATGATGCAGCAAAATTAGTATTTGCATTGACTACAAACGTATCTGCATGTGCTTGTGCGTGAGGAGTTATGACGATAATTACATGTGGTTTAGCCACGTAGAGGTTTTCTTCCAGAATGGAGAGTGCCTCTGTAGTTTTTACCGCTTTTTCATCTGAACCATTTCCTACTCCGGGGACAAGGACAGGGGAGTGAGGGGTAATTCCGGCAAACACGAGAGGCATATGCGTAGGATTAGAAATTTGATAACGCCCACGATGCAAGTCTTGATGGTTCATCGAATCGTGTGTCGGATCCGAAATCAGGATTGCCCATGGTAACGAGAATAAATTTTTTATGGTCGCTTGGACGCTCTACTAGCATGACCAGACAGCTTCCGGATTCGTGTAGGAAACCGGTTTTGCTTGCCAAGATGCGGTAGGGGAGTGTACGACGTAAGAGTCCGTTACTGTTTACTTCTGTGTGTCTGACTATGTCGTCGGTGCTCGATACCTCGGAATAAGCATAGCTCGTAGTCCCCAATGCTGAAGCTATCGTATCATTTTTCAAAACTTCGCGGAATAGGGTAGCTACATTAGCAGCAGAACCCTGATTTTGGAGGCTGTAGCCATAGGATTCCGCAAATGACATACTGGTGAGTCCTAGTTTTTTCGCTTCAGTATTCATGAGTGACGCGAAGTCGTTCATTGAATAACCGAGCGTTCGTGCAAGCATGACTGCTGCGGTGTTGTTTGACGATACGAGCATGGAATACATTATATCTTTGTTTAATACCACGTCACCCTCGGAAATTTTGTAAGTATGATATGCAGATTTATGTAGCGCAGCTTGATACGTGGTCGATTCCTGCATTGGCAGACCGTTATCAACTGCAAGTTTTGCTGTCATGAGTTTCGACAATGATGCGAGTGGTCGCACCGCGTTCATATTTTTTCCGGCTAGAACCGTACCGCTATCATACTCAGCTACAACATATGCTTCAATCGGGGTCTCGAATTGAGACCCTACAAATGATACCTGACTTGCCGGAGTGCGAACCATAAGGTCAACCGAGCTTTTCTGCGTAGTTACCGGCGGAGTCGTTGGTACCGCAGGTTTTTGTTCCGGAGGAGCTATTGAACTTGTCTGTACCGCGGTAGTAGCTGCATTTCGCAGATAGATTGGCTCTCCGGTTTCATGTGCCATACCTACATATTCGCTGATCCAGACGATATTTTTAAAATTATATCCGAGTCCGTTGAACACTGCTTCGCTTGCAATATGTCGTTTTTTACCGTTCTCTATGACATAAATTTCATTATATCCTTTTATTCCGAATAATGTTCCGTCTTTCAAGAGTACCGTATTTCCAAATGCAAGATTGAGTGATGCTAATTGACTTGCGGACATTTTTTCTACAGCAAGATGTGGAAAATTTACTTGAGCGATCGCTGGGTCAAAAATTGGATGCATTATTCCATCTTCAACAAAATACATGTTCTTTGATTCGGTTGTCTGGATAATTCTTCCGAGCGGGGCCTGGCTATTTCCAGAAATCGTTTTACCGAGCTCATATCCCGCTATTTCGTCTGGAGTTACGTCAATAATTTCATCGGGATTGAAGCCGAGTTGGCGGAGTACGTCTCTGCTTTCAAACGGACGCTTGAAATCATAATCCAGGAGGTAGTATCTCGTTCCATCAAATACGATTGCATAATTAGGGAGTGCAATATCTTTTCCATCAGCATATCGTGCAAGTTCGCTCGTAGGTACTTTTAAGATCAGTTTAGGATCAAAACGGGTCGTCAGGGCGGTTGCGCTTTTGAATTTTCGTTTTTCACCGTTTTGGATGAGGTATACATCTGGACTGTCCGCAGTTTTGATCAATGATCCATCTGGATACACTTGGTCAAACCAATCCTGCCACAATTTCCAAAAATTTTGATTTCCCTGGATATGTGGGGTGTAGGTATAGAGAAACGCAGTCGCCAGATTTGCCGGAGTGACCGGAGTGTCATCAATCAGATATGAGGATAGTGGCCGTTTGATCCATGCCTGGCTTTGGACGTTGTCGTAGTACCATCGAATGATCGCTGCTGCGCTGTCGACCTGCGTACCAAACCCTTTGTGTTTCTGGATATTAGGGTCGCTCATGGAGCAACTATCACAGACACCATACCCAGTTGCCCAATCTAGTTGTTTTTGGGTCGGATCGACATCGGTGATAAGACTTTGTTCTTTCTGCAGCTTTACCAGAACATATTTGGGATTGATTTTATTATCAGCTGCAGCCCGATAGATGATCTCTGACGCTGGGCGGTCGATTCCGTTTTTATCTGTTGCAGTGTAGGTGGCGATAAACCCTCCTTTTTCTACCAGAAATGACTGAATATCCGCGCGGTTCATGCTTTGCCAATTTTGCATTTCTTCGTCCGAGATAAGGAAATTT
>CAYWFD010000037.1:0-9433 GCA_964457885.1 uncultured Gammaproteobacteria bacterium | reverse complement strand
CAATGTCAGTTATGGCACAAGCAACTACTACTAAAAAAGTTACCAAAAAGAAAAAGGCGATCCGCTCAGTTTCTCATGGCCGAGCATATGTTCAGGCTTCATTCAACAACACCATCGTTACGGTCACCGATCAGAATGGGGACGTACTTGGTTGGGGTTCAGCAGGTGGGGCAGGTTTCAAAGGTCCTAAGAAAGCAACTCCCTATGCGGCAGGTATGGTGGTAAAAAATGTACTTGAAGCGATCAAGGCATATGGAGTCAAAGAAGTTAATGTATTTGTGAAAGGTGTGGGCGGTGGACGAGAAGCTGCAATCCGCGCATTCAATACCAATGGAGTCAACGTGCTTGCGGTGAAAGATATTACACCGATTCCGCACAACGGTTGCCGTCCTCCAAAACGCCGTCGCGTTTAATACTAATAACGAATTTGAAATACTATGGGCAGAAATATTGGACCAAAAAATAAAATCGCACGACGTTTTCACGTAAATTTGGGGTTGAAAACTAATGCGACCAAAGTGGCTCGCCGCTTGAACCAGTCTCCAGGTCAGCATGGGCCAACTAAGAGAAAAGGTACGAGCTCGTCATACGGGCGTCAGCTTGATGAAAAGCAGAAAGCGAAATTTGTCTACGGACTTCGTGAGCGTCAATTCCGACGCTATGTCGAAGAAGCGAATAACATGTCAGGAGATTCTGGGGTAAACTTGAACCAGATGCTTGAAATGCGTATGGATAATGTAGTGTACCGCCTCGGATTTGCAGTCACTCGCGCACAGGCTCGCCAGCTGGTGAGTCACAGTATGTTCACCTTGAACGGCAAAAAAATGAATATCCCATCTCATATCGTGAGTGTGGGGGATGTTGTTGCACTCAAGACCAATAAGGCAAGCAAGAAAATTTTTGAAGGAATTGAAGAAAAATTGCAGAAGCATGAATTACCATCATGGCTCCGAATCGAAAACGGTGCCGTAGGTAAAGTTACTGCGCGTCCGATGGCAACTGATTTCGAACGTGTATTTGATGTTAAACTTATCGTTGAGTACTACTCAACTCGCTAATCAGAGGTAGGAGTGTGAGTTTACTCACGCCCTGTCAATAATCTACATATTTATGGATTATATCTTACTTCCGTCATCAATCGAGTTTCGAGAAACCGGCGACAAAAATATCGGTGAATTGGTGGTGACCCCATGTCATCAGGGTTATGGTACCACACTCGGTAACTCGCTCCGCCGCGTACTCTTGTCTTCAATCGAAGGCTCAGCCGTGGAAGCGGTAAAAATCGACGGAGTTCAGCATGAATTTTCAGCAATCGAGGGCGTACTCGAAGACGTTATTGAAGTTACCCTCAACCTGAAGCAGCTCGCAGTCATTTCACATAGTGACGAACCAGTAGTTCTCACGTTGAAGAAAAAAGGTACTGGAGACGTGACTGCTGCTGATTTTGCAAAAAATTCAGACATTGAAATCATCAATCCTGAATTGAAAATTGCGACGATCACCTCTGACAAGAAAGAATTTTCACTTGAAGTCATTATCGGAAAGGGTCTTGGATACGTTCCAGCCGCTGATAAGGAAAGCAAGCATCTTGACCTTGGGACGATCGTGATGGATTCATTCTACTCACCGATCAAAGATGTGGGATATTCAGTGGAAAATACTCGTGTGGGAGATGTGACCGATTACGAAAAATTGACAATCAGAATCGAAACGAATGGAACGATTTCGCCAAAAGTTGCAGTAGAGCGGGCGACCAAAATTCTTATGGATCATTACAGTCTTGTGCTTGATGTCTCTGGTACAGCATCAAAAGCGGGAAGTATTGAAGAGTAATTTTTGAGATTTTTAACTGTGATATGAGACATCAGAAAAAAGGAAAAAAGTTCGGTCGCGAAAGTGCACAGCGGAAAGCTCTGCTTCGCAGCCTTGCTGAAAGTTTGATTTTGCACGGATCCATTGTGACGACCAAAGCAAAAGCAAAAGAATTGAAGACCGTGATTGAACCATTGGTTACTAAGGCGAAGAAAAATCGTCCAGTAGATATGGAAATCATCATGAAGACGTTGTATACCGGAAAAGCGGTTACCAAATTAGTCAAAGAAATCGCACCTCGATATATGGAGCGAAAAGGCGGATATACCCGCATCGTAAAACTCGGATACCGAAGCGCCGACAGTGCCGAGACCGCAAAAATTGAATTTGTATAATATGAACGCTATGAATACGAGAAAACACGTCGAAATTGACGCTACAAACCGAGCGGTCGGTCGCGTTGCGACTGAAATTGCGATGGCTCTCATGGGAAAAGATGAGCCGTCATTTGAACGTCACATTGATCGCGGAGCTTTGGTAGTGGTCCTGAATGCAAGTAAAGTGAAATTCACTGGAAAGAAATTCGTGCAGAAAGACTACAAACGGCATACGATGTTCCCAGGAGGTTTGAAGACCACCTCGCTGCAGACCATTTTTACCGAGGATCCGACCGAGGTAATCCGCCGCGCAGTTAATGGAATGCTTCCAAAAAACAAGCACCGAGAAAGCATGATGAAGCGGTTAACTATTAAAGCATAAGCACGGTATGGCTACCAAACGAATTATCAAAAACGATTCAACCACACGAGCGGTCGGCCGACGCAAGGAGGCTGCTGCACGTGTCAAACTCATGACCGGAAAAGGGAAAATCACCGTGAACGGGCGTGAATATACTGAATATTTTCCAACCAAGATTCACCAGAATGTGGTGATGTCTGCTTTGCGGGTAACGCAGAAAGATGAAAGTCTGGATGTTACGGTACGCGTAGTAGGTGGAGGAGTGGCAGGACAGGCGTTCGCAGTACGTCATGGTATCTCACGAGCCTTGATTGCATGGAATCCCGAACTCAGACCGGTGCTTAAGGCAGAAGGATTTTTGACCCGTGATTCACGGGCAAAAGAACGAAAAAAGCCAGGTCTCACACGTGCACGTCGTGGACATCAGTGGAGAAAGCGTTAGTTTCAGAATTGCAAAATCCTCGCTTCGGCGAGGATTTTTTGTTATATATCTGTGAGTGAGTGCACAAGACGGGTGACATGCGATATAGGGAACACGGTACGGTTATCATAATGCACTCTCCTTGGCTACTAACCTTTTTTACGCTAGAATACCTGTACTATGAAAAAGTTGTCCCTTGGACAAAGTACCATTTACATGACTGTGGCCTCAATCGGGCAAAAGGTTATTTCGTTTGTCTATTTTGCGATCATTGCTCGATCGCTCGGAGCAGGTGACACTGGAAAATATTTTTTTGCATTGTCATTTACGACCATTTTTGTGGTATTTGTTGACATGGGTTTTACCAGTGTATTGGTACGGGAAGGTGCGCGGCTCAAAGAAAAAATATCGGAAATCGTATCGTCGGTATTGTATGTGAAGATATTTCTCTCAGTCGGCTCGTATAGTGCGATGGCTGCGGTGTTATTGCTATTGAATCATGAACTCGAGACGCAGACCCTCGTATTTATTTCGGGAATCACCATGCTCTTTGATTCCTTGCAGACTACCCTGTACGGTACCTTGCGCGCACTGGGGAATGTGAAATATGAGGCGATCGGTATTATCGCAAGTCAATTCACGACACTTATCTTAGGTACGCTATTTTTGTACTTCAAATTACCGCTATATTTTCTCATGATCGCATTTTTGGTGCCCAGTTTTTTGAACGCTATTTTTGCAGGATATATCGCGCATACACGATATGGGGTGGGGTTGCGTCCGAGGTACACCCGTGAAATTGTGCGCTACCTAGTACCGATCACGATTCCTTTTGCCCTCGCGACTATCTTCGGGCGCATCCTCTCATATGCAGATTCAGTCATGTTATCAAAAATGGCAGGAGACGTGGCAGTCGGGTGGTACAGTGTACCATACAAAATCGCATACGCCTTCCAGTTTATTCCGTTCGCTCTGATTGCGGGTCTTTATCCCCGCATGAGCGAATATTTTGTCGGGAATACGAAGCGTTTCAGTGAAGTATTCAATCAAGGTCTTAGATATCTCTTGGTAGTCTCGGTTCCGCTCTCGGTCGGTATTGTAATCGTGAGTACAGACATTATTGCTACGTTTTTTGGTACTGAATATGTAGGTTCGATTGTACCCTTGCAGATTCTTATGTGCGGTATTGTCCCCTCATTCATAAATATTCTCTTGGGCGCGCTTCTCAATGCCGCAGGCCGCCAGAAAATACAGACCACGATTATTGGTGCCATGATGTGTGTGAATATAGTATTAAATGCACTCTTAATTCCGAAACTTGGTCCGGTTGGCGCGGCGATTGCTGCTACGACAGGAAATTGGCTGATTACGATTCTCTCGTGGGTAGTGGTGACCAAAACCGTGGCGATTGAGTATACAAAAAATATGTGGCTCGTGGGCAAGCTCGGTATTGCCAGTCTCGCCATGAGTCTAGTGGTTTGGTACCTAGGAGATCTGCAGGTCGTGCTCCGGTCAGTGGTAGGTGCACTCATGTTTGGTTGTGTGTTTATTCTCTGCAAAGGAATTAGTCATGAAGACATACTCTATTTCAAATCATTGAGAAAATAATCACCCTATGAAAAAAATATTACTTGCTACCATGGAATTTCCGCCCACGTTTGGCGGGATCGCGACCTATGTCGCGGATACTGCACGGAATCTCACTCCCGAGAAAGTGGTAGTATATGCTCCAGTTACCCCGGGCGACCGTGAATTTGATCAGAATGAACCGTATACGATCATACGCAAAAAGCAATTATCGGGTATGGTCTGGCCTCGATGGATACGCTCGGCATTTCAGATGAAGTCGATCGTAAAAAAAGAAGGAATTGAAATGATTGTGGTCAATCACGTACTGCCGCTCGGCTATGCGGCATGGATCGTAAAAAAAATGAAAAAAATACCGTATGTCATTATTTCTCATGGCACTGATATGGTATATGGCACACGCACGTCATGGAAGAAGAAATGGCTTACCAAAATCATCAAAGATGCGGATCAGATTATTTTTAATAGTGAATCACTTCGACGCAGATTTCTCGAGCGCCTACCTGAATTCGAACAAAAGTCAACCGTGATGTATCCGTGTCCTGATGTGATTTTTTCCCGTCCGCCTGAGGTGGAGGTTGTCGAAAATCTCCGCCGTACGCTTGCGCTTGAAGGGAAGAAAGTGGTCTTGTCAGTAGGTCGACTGGATGATGGAAAAGGTTTTCCACATCTGGTACGGGCATTCAGTGAAATTCTTAAAAAAGAACCTCATACTGTCTGGATAGTGATTGGTGATGGACCGAAACGTGAAGATATCGTAGCGGAAATTCAACGTCGTCAATTGCAAAATGTCGTTCGCTATATCGGTGCTATCCCACATGGGGATCTGCCTCGATATTATCATCTGGCAGATGTATTTGTACTTCTGACCCATCCGGATAATGGGAGAGAGGAAGGACTGGGACTCGTATTTCTCGAAGCAGCTGCTGCAGGTCTTGCTGTGGTTGCGGGGAAAAGTGGAGGAGTCGAGGAGGCGGTGCAGGACAGGGTTACGGGTAGAGTGCTCGATGTCTATCATGAAGCGAATAAAATTGTCGACGTGGTGGCAGAATTACTTGGAAACCCCAAGGAACGCAAACGCATGGGAGATCTCGGGAAAGTGAGGATTGCTGAAGTGTTTCAGTGGGAGATGCAGCTCAAAAAACTCGAACCATGGATTGGTCCGATCGAACACTCATAATTTTTTATATGGCAAAAATACCGCTCAACCATGATGAACAGATTATATCGGAAATCGGACAGCGAGCTACAAGCTTCATGTGGCAATGGATGAGTTCACTTTTTTTGTTATTGATCGCTGCAGTGGGTTTGTTTTGGTTTTTCCGTCACGGGACCTGGGGAATCATCGGTTTTTCTGTGCTGTGCCTTGCAGGGTTGTGGGGAGTCGCGACCGTCCTCATTCGCGCAAAGGGGACTGTGCTCGTGATCACGACTGCACGGGTGATTGATATTGCCAAAGATGGAATCTTCGGGAGAACCGTATCAGAAGTGGACATGAGAAATATCGAAGACGTTGCAGTCCGTCAGCGCGGGTTGTGGCGCATGATACTCAAGTATGGCACGATCGAAATCAGGATCAGGGATTCAAAAGTGAAGATTGTGGTAGATCATGTCTCTCGTCCAGTAGGTGTACAACGTCTGATCAATGAGCTCCGTCGCCAAAATGGAGGAGGGGCATCGGAAAAACAATATTCATTTGAAAATCTACATAAGGCGGTCACCGTGCTTGAGAAAGAAGAGCTCGTACGTCTGAAAGAACTAATTGAAACAAAATTGCGACAATTGAGGTAATAGAAAGAGCGTGGTATACTAGACGAATATGAATCGTTCTGAATCTTCGCGAGCGCGTGTATTTTTTAGTTCAAAAGTATTTTTGATATGCGCTTTTATATTGACGCTGGTTTTTGCCATAGGATTTGCACGGGCGTATTTCAAAGATTATGCATTTCGAGAGGAAGTGAAACGGCTCAAGGAAGAAATTGATCAGCTTGAAAAGAAAAAACTTGAATCAATTGAGCTCTTGAAATACGTTTCAAGCACCAGTTATCTCGAAGATACGGCGCGTGTCGTTCTCAACCTCAAAAAACCCGGGGAGCAGGTACTTTTTATCAATAAAATAGGCAAAGAAGAGGGCGCAATACGTGATATGGTAGAAGAAGAGGGCGCTAGTGGACAAGAGCTCTCAAATCCGCTAAAATGGTGGTATTATTTCATTCATCACTCGCCTGAGCGCGAGGGTTAACATCGAACGTTATGGACGAAGAAAAGAAACTCAGTACTCATGAAGAGAAGCTTCAGGTAGAATCTGAGAAGAAGGGACAGACAAAGAATGCAAATAAAATGGGGTCATTGCTTCTTGCAGGACTGGGAGTCGCAGTAGTGGTAGGCCTGGTCGTATGGTATGTCGTCGGAATTCAGAGCGTCAAAGCATTATCAGAATCAAAATTTGCAGTCTCGACTGCACAGATTTTCCGGATCCCGGTCGCATCGGTCGATGGGCACAAAATTCCATATGGAGAATATGTTGACAATCTTCATGCGATGCGAACTTTCTATGATACGGACACGACCGGATTGACCCGTCCGTCTGAAGCTGAGATGTCCGACTATGTATTGAGCAGGCTCCTTATCAATGAACTTACCAAAATGGTAGCACGAGAATACAACGTATCATTGGGTCAGGATGAGCTCAATACTATTGTGGATACAAAATTGTTGCCGAGTTTTGAAAACCGTGAAAAGGCAGATGAAGAAATTTCAGGTCGTTATGGCTGGAATCTCGATGAGTTTGTACAGAAGATTGTGTACCCCGCAGAACTTGAAAGTAAGTTATCAACTGCATATTTGGATTCTGTGCGTGATCCGAATGCAAAAGAAGAAATCAAGGCTAAGGCACAAAGTGTGCTTGACCGAATCAAGAAAGGGGAAAAATTTGAACAGCTTGCAAGTGAATTCGGATCAGACAGTACCAAAGATCAGGGCGGAGATTTGGGATGGTTTGGCCCAGGGGCAATGGTACCTCAATTCGAAGAAGCAGCATTCGCTCTGAAAAAAGGGGAGCTCGCTTCTGAATTGGTGGAAACCGAATTCGGCTATCACATCATTCGTGTTGATGATATCCGCACGACCAAAGATGCGACAACTGGAGAGAGTGTCAAAGAAGTCAAAGCACGACATATCCTATTCGCAACCAATGAGAATGATACCGCACCGTTTGCAGACTATATGAACGGCAGATTGCTTTCAGCTGAAATCAAGGTGTCAAAAGGTCTTAGAAATCCATTTGAGGAATTAACGAATACACCAACTACGACCGAGCAGGTTCCGTCGGTCGAAACTACCGAAACGATGGAATAATGATAAAACGGTCCTTACAAGGACCGTTTTCATGCGGGATTAGTATAATGGTATTATGCTGGCTTCCCAAGCCAGAGAAGCGAGTCCGATTCTCGTATCCCGCTCAACTGTGAAAAAAGTGTGTGGTGTCCGATTAAAATACACATTTATCTATTGTTTGGGTGTATATGAATTATCGTCATGCATTTGTACGGTTTTTGTATGTACACCTCGTAAAGAAAATATTTTTTGTCCAGGATCCTGAGCGTGTGCATGACCGCATAGTTCGTACGAGCGCATACATGGGGAAATATTCGTTTTTTCGGAAGCTGTGTGCGTATTTTTTTTCGTATGCCGATCCTATGCTTGAGCAGACCTTCAGAGGTATTCATTTTTTAAATCCGGTCGGACTCGCTGCAGGATTCGATAAAGATGGATATGTGTATCCTATACTCGAGTCAGTTGGATTTGGGTTTTCAGAAATTGGTACGATCACATATGGAATGTATGAGGGAAATGCTGCGCCGCGACTCTATCGTCTGCCTCGTTCGTGCGCAATCGTGGTGAATTATGGTCTCAAGAATGAGGGCGCAGCGCGTGTCATGGATCGAGTGCGCACACATCGCAAAACAATTCCCTGTATCGTGTCTATCGGTAAGACTAATTGTAGTACGACCGCAGACGAGTGTGTGGGAATCGAAGATTATGTGCGCGGTCTCAATGTGTGTAAGGATGTTCGGAATATTGACGCGTATGAAATCAATATTTCTTGTCCAAACACATATGGCGGTGAACCTTTTACTACGCCTGAGAAATTGGAAAAATTATTACAGGCTATCATGACAACGCGTCCTACCAAACCTTTGATTTTAAAAATGCCTATCAATAATACGTGGGAGGTGCACAAAGGTTTGCTTGATGTGGCACGGAAGTATAGAGTCTGGGCGGTGAATATTGGGAATCTTAATAAAGATCGTTCTGATTTTGCAATACATGAAAAAATTCCAGAAGGTATTCGAGGAGCGATCAGTGGCAGGCCTACATGGGAGTTGTCGAACGAGCTCATCTCTCGAACGTATGCGTATTGTGGGTCTGAGATGGTGATTATCGGTACCGGAGGTATCTGGAGTGCGGCAGATGCCTATGAGAAAATTAAGCGTGGTGCATCAGTGGTGCAGCTGATTACAGGGATGATTTATGAGGGGCCGCAATTGGTAGGCGAGATAAATTATGGTTTGGCGCAGCTATTGAAGACTGATGGGTATGTATCTGTGCGAGATGCGGTGGGTGCGTACCATCGATGAGTTTTTATTGACAATCACGAAAAAATTGACTACACTCTGTGTTGTTTCCTATGGGATGCCGACATAGCTCAGCTGGTAGAGCGACAGTATCGTAAACTGTAGGTCTCGGGTTCGATCCCCGATGTCGGCTCAATAATAAACAAACCCGTACGGGTTTGTTTATTATTGTTCTGAATAACATTATCGTACCTTTATCTTCATCCCATCTGTTGCGACAATAATTTTTCCTTCAAAA
>CAYWFD010000036.1:3313-9454 GCA_964457885.1 uncultured Gammaproteobacteria bacterium | reverse complement strand
CTCATCTCTACTATAATAAAGTTATATGTCAGCAGAACAACCGCCATTACATGAAAGTGAGCTTTCGCAGTATCCCTTCAAAGAAGTAAGCTTTGGTCATACACTACGTAATTTTGATCGCGATCAGGCAATAACCTATTTATATGCGCTCCAGGCTGGTCTGGTAGGTAAGGAAACTCCAGTTAGTTTTAGACCATACCAACCTTCTGATATTCTTGCTGATGAAACAGTGCTTGCAATCGAGGGAATCCGTCCTGCTTTGACGCGAGAAGACGCAACACGCAGAAGTATTGGTCTTAATGTCAGAAGTTTCACAAATAATCCGTATAATGATTTGCCTGCAGCAGCGGAATTACATCAAGCATATAATCGCAAAATCACGGATAAGGATACGAAAGTAAAACTCAAAGATATCATAGATTGGCTGAAAGCAGTAGAGCGAGGAAATCCTGCACCTGCACCCACGACAGTGCGGCCAGAAGATTTAGCAGATTTTACTAAAGTCTTTTATGCCATGAAGTATGCAGTTGAACGAGATGTTTCGATTACCGATAAAAAAGCCGAAACCATGAAACACCTCCACGAAATATTTGAGGTACTCCTTGGTACGGGTGATCGACCTTTGCTTTCAGAAATATATGCAGATGACGTGGCAGCTCTTCAGGAAAAACAGCGGCAAGATTATGAACGTCTTCGTCAAACTATTATTGTGCAGCGCGAGGGGAAGGAAGAGTTGAATCCTGAATATGTAACTATTCATACAACACGCGAAGGGTTACATATAGTGTATCTCAATGTCAGCGATACAGACACAGAATCTGGAGCGTTTGGAGTAGTTGCACGCGCGGTGCAAAAAATAAAAGGTCTGGATGCGCATATTGTAGTGTTGGTTGATGAAGAAGTATCAGAGGATGTTGAGACATCAAATACGATCGTTAAAATAAAAATACCTCGAAATCATAAAGATGATCCTCTTCTTAAAAACATAGATTTGACAGAGTTAGCGCGAAGACTGAATCAATCAGAATCACTGTTCGGTCACGGACCCGAAATCTTGCAGAAGACAGACTTTGATGGGCATCCCCAAGTTATTGGCTCGCCAACAGTGGGTACTGAGCTTCAACCAAAGCATGTATATGATGCAGTAGTAGCATATTTTGATGTTCCCAGATATAGTGAAAAAGAATTTCAGGAGATAGCTTCAGAGCTTGCGGTCGCTTTAGATTGCAAGACATATGCAGCTGAACCGCTCCAAGGACCATCAACAGAATTTGATCTTGCTGAACGGAGTGTACGATTTAATATTCCAGCCGCTGATGGCGTAACACGTCTTGTGACGCTTACTGAAACTGAAATCCCACTTTATCATAAAGTATTTACCGAAAATGCGGCAGCAAACCGCGCAATACTGTTACAAAAAACCCTTACCACTGAAGCGCCAGAAATTGTCGCTGCTCGATTTGCTGATGCAGTAGAGTATTTAGAAACGTATAGTGATCAACACGATGGCGAACGTGTACTATCTGTTCTGGCAGACCTTAATAGCGCAAGTATACGTTCACTTCCGCTTGAGTTGAGAATGAAGTGTCTTGAGAGCATAGCTGCATCACCCACCGCGATTGACCAGATATGGAATTCACAAAATAAGAAGTACCATACTATCCAGCAAAGTATTCCTGATTGGATTGAAGGAAGTCCAGAGCAGATGCAGCAGGCTCGGTATGTATTAAATGCCTTACCTCGCAGGATTGATACTGATCTTGTTGAGTCTGTGGAATCAGATTTGTTTCTTGTGGGTGATAGGGGGAATATAGCCTCGTATGTGCACACAATACAGCGCATAGCCACATCCGATGAATACAAAGCCGCACATTTGGGCGAGTTTTTTGATAAACACTTAGTGCACCTGTTGCAACTGAGTCTTAATACTCAGATAAATTCGAATACCCGTGCGACTATTATTACAGTGCTCCGCGATGAATTTGGTGTTGAGATGGCGGGAGTCTGGCGAAAAATCGCTCAAAATGAACCCGAACTAATGCAGCAAATAAAAGATCACTATGGTTCTGAGTTGAGCACCTTATTACCATTTATTGAGGAGGGAATGACTACAGTTGAGGTTCTTCCTGATATCATTGGTGGATATGAAATCAGTGCGGATATTGAACATATTAAACAGGATTTAGAACGTCAAAAAGCAGAGGGATTTGTTCCGATTGCGAATATTCTCGTAGAAGTAGGTCGACCGATACAAGAATTAATCGCACGAGTGGGTGTAAGTAGAGAAGAAAAAGATACGATGGGTAAGTGGCGGTACGAACAAGGTATACAGTATGCGGGAATTATAAAAACCACACGCTTATTGCGACTAGATCGAGAGCATAGAGATGATTTGAAGGTGGCAGAAGCATTTGTGAGACAACTCAAAACGCTTATTGCTCAGTTGCCTGTTGATGTGCCTGTGCGTGTAATTCGCGGCGGATGTCCAACAGTTGTCATAACAGAGATAGTTGACCTAATCCCTGAAGAATTAAAAGATAGAATAATTTTTTGTGATATAAACAGTGTTAATAGCGTATATGAAGATCGCAAACTACGTCCCCTGAATGCAACTCCTCTCGAGCCAAAATTATTCATATAGCTTTATCCGTGACATATGATTTAGATACTGGGATTTAAAAAAGTTGCTGCTTATTTAGAAATTAGATCAAATAGGTCAATAATTTAATTTGTATTATGTATTAATAGGTCTGGGCGGAAGGCGGTGACGCTTCAGTACATTCCGGAGGTGGTTTTTTCAGAGGTATAAGATATAATAGTATATCGACTGTTTTTTGTGGTCAGCTAATCCCCTGATGGGGAAAGGAGGTTGCGGTGGTAATTAGTTTAGGGGTTAGGGAGCTCGATCCTCCCCTCCTGTGGACAGTTCAGATCGATCAGGAAGTGGTGAGTGTAACTCAATCACGAGAGTCTAAGTTCGACTACTGGTATGGCAATAAAGCGATTTTTGATGACGCCGTGGAGCAGGTCATCACTCTCATGGCATCCCGCTTCACCTGCCAGCTTGACGGGGTAGTGGTGGAGTACATGTTCTCCATCTTGGTTGGGGTTGTGAAAAGGTTCACCAACAACAATCCTGTTCGCTACCACCATCGTCTTCAGGGGATCGCTCTTCCTTATGAGGATGAGTTGGATCCTGAAGCGCTAAAGCACGATGACTGGGTGCTGAAGCAGGTCAAGGAGGTACTAAAGCAAGAGTACCGTATATCCTAACAAAATAGAAGAGTAGTCGCATAGGCGCTGGTAAGTTACCAGCGCCTTTTTCATGGCTTACATTATCGAATTCCGACTACATACAAATCGGGATATTGATTATTCTCCGGATTCAAGTTGGCAAGCACAATCACTTTCCCGTCGCTGGTGGCCGTGAAAAATGAGCCGTCAAATGGTCCTGAATACACAATCTGCTTATTTTTTCCATCATAATCTGAGACAGACAACCGTTTATTTTCATTAAATATCAAGTGCTTTGAGTCTGGGTACCAAATGATTGGTAATGATTCGTCTGCAATCAATAGTGGTGAGTTTTCAACTGAAACTCCTGCTTTTTTTGTCGGTACTCGAAGTGGTGGACGAGTGGGTGTGACACTGAGTTTTTCTTTTTGGTTTTGGTCAAAACTGACATTAATATTAATTGGAAAATTTTTATCTTCCTTTTTGTCGTAGACATATATTTTATCTTTTTGTACTGAGCGTTCTTCAGCTGTCTGGTTGGCGGCTATGAGTGGGGGAGAGATAACCGGCGGGATAGTGACCTGCTCTTTTGCTATGTATAAAAATTTATTTTCATCCGGAGAAAATGACAGTATGTGAAAAGAGTCACTTGCGATTTTGGCAATATCTTTGGGGTATGTCTGGAGTATACGGCTGTCAGCATCAATTTTTTCAGTGTTCCAGGCATCTAAAATACTCGCTTTGGACTGTGAGGTGTCAAAGGGTGTTTGGTTTTCAGAGTCAGTGTTGAAGAGGTAATCTTCGGTCAGAGTGCTGTCCGCGCCATACTTAAACTCGGCCACGAACTGTTTGTAATCAGGTGAAAAGTAGATTTTCGTGTCTTTTAAGCTGAGAGATTCACTGTTTGGAATATTTTTTTTGAGAATAATTGTTTTAAGTGGCGGGAAAAATGACAGGGGACGTTTGCTGGTGTCAAATAAATAAATGCCGTCCCGCAGAGGGTCATTAGTATCAGAAAAAATGAGAACTCGTTCAGTGCCATCGAGCGGTATGGCTTTGACCACTCCGAGGTTAGTGACCGGCGAAAGCGATGGATTGAGCGGAAAAAGCACAGGGTCCACGATCATCACAAGCTCGCCTTTCAGAGTGATTTCTTTACTCCAGGTGCTGTAACCTTCACGTTTTACTTCGACAAAGTATTTGTCCGGGGGGAGGGTGAGATTGAGGTCAGTAACACCTTTTAAAGCACCATTTACGTACACTTTTGAGGCACGGGGTGAGGAGCTGGTGGCGATAATACCGGTGGGGCTGATAGATTTGGTGCTGAAATCAAAGCGATAGCCGCGGGCGTAGAGTATCACGCCAGCCACAATGCCGAAAAAAACGAGAATAAGTAGAAGTCTAATAATTATGCGCATAAAGTTTTTTTAATATACTAATTTACAATTTACCAGTTTTCAATCAATTTACAAAATCACAATTTTTAAACTTTGTAAATTGAAAATTTTTTGTCCTTTTCGATTCGGTTTGAGCGATTTTATTATACAATAGTAATATGTTTTTTCGAAAGAAAGTTGGTATTGACCTGGGAACCGCAAACAGCCTGGTGTATGTTGCGGGGCGCGGCATCGTGCTCAACGAACCTACAGTCGTGGCGTACGCGAAAGAAGGCAAAAAAATACTCGCAGTGGGTGAGGAAGCACGGGAAATGATCGGGCGTACTCCTGGCACCATTGTGGCTGCTCGCCCGATGCGTGAAGGGGTAATCGCGGACTTTACCACCACTTCGGCAATGATCACCTATTTTCTGAAAAAAGCCCTTGGAGGGCGCGTACTCTGGCCGGAGCTTATGATCTCTATCCCTGGTGGTTCAAGTCAGGTGGAAAAGCGGGCAGTGGTGGCAGCATGTAAGAGGGCAGGCGCTGCGGACGTGTATTTAATAGAAGAGCCGTTGGCGGCGGCTATCGGGGCAAAAATACCCATTTCCCAGGCTTCTGGGCATATGATCGTGAATATAGGGGGCGGAACAGCCGAAATAGCTATTATTTCTCTGGGACAACTGGTTTCTTTTAAAACTGTCCGGGTGGCAGGCACTAAGTTTGACGAGGCAGTGCTCGAGCATATGCGCAAGAAGCATAATCTGGTGATAGGGGAGCGTACCTCTGAAGACATCAAAATCCGTATTGGAAATGCCTTTGTGGATGGGAAGGAAGAGGCTCCAGAAAGGCTTCTGGAGGTCAAAGGAAGGGATTTTCAGACGGGTTTACCCAAGGTTATGGAGGTAGGGGAGAAAAGTGTGCATGAGTCCCTGCAGCGGCCTCTGAAGCAGATTTTAGAGGGTATTAAGGAGGTACTAGCCCAAACTCCTCCTGAACTGGCTGCGGATATCGTGGATAAGGGAATAGTCCTATCTGGCGGCTCCTCACTTTTGACTAATTTTGACAAATATATCACCTATTACACTGGGGTTGCGGCATTTGTGGTGGATGAGCCTCTTTTCTGCGTAATCCGGGGTATCGGTATGGCTATCGATAACCTGGACAGCTTCAAGGATGCAATTCGTTAAATCATTGACAAAAACCTATAGTAATGCTATACTCTTCGGTTAGATGGGAGATTTAGGCATCATTCGCATAGCTGAGTGAGTTTTTAGATCTCTTGCACCATAACAATTTAATACAAGGTTGAGGGAGGTAAGGAGAAGGAATATAAAATATCCATCTTTTTATATCCCTCAATCTTTGAGACACTTGCCCCCCATTTAAGAGGGGGGCACTACCCGCCGCTGGCGGGAGAAAGGACCGGGTCGAGATGTCACTCTGTGATAAGTGCGGGCGGCAGGTTGATCTAGCCAATGATGCCAGTTTGCTGGATGCTATTGTCTTCGGCGAACCCGAGAGTATTCTT
>CAYWFD010000036.1:0-3303 GCA_964457885.1 uncultured Gammaproteobacteria bacterium | reverse complement strand
ACGACCCGAACATGGAGATTCCATACCGCGAGGCGTATGCTGCGATTCAGCAGAAGTACGCGCTTGTCGAGTCTGAGTAACTAAATAGCTGGCCACGAGCGCATTTCGTGGCACCCCCTCTCTCTGAGAGAGGGGATTTCCCTTGCGAATATGAGTATTCATGTTCTCAGAGGAATATTTTAGGTGAATACGGCACAAAACAATTCAAAATTTGTAGAGACGCGATTAATCGTGTCTCTACCATGAAAGGGGTGTTGGTTTTAGGAGAGGTGATAGAAAGTCATCTGCCCCGAAGCCAACACGGCTTTTAATGGTTCTTGGAGCATATTGAATCTGCCTAAACGGCAGAAAGGAGGCTCTGTGGACGGCTCGAAGGTTGTGTTCGTGGAAGTAGTCGAGATCAGGAAGCCTTATGTGATCATGCATGTGGTCGGACGGAGATATGGCCTGTCGGAGATTCGCAGACTAACGACTGCGGAAGAATACAACAGCTACCCGCCGACCTGCCGGATGCCCATGTACATCAACGTGTTCCCGGAAGATGGTGATCTGGAGACATACCTAGTCGGTAAGCGTTTCCATGTCGTCATAGCAGCGGATAGCGCAGGCATAGGTGGGTACTATCGTTGTGCACCCGCCAACAGTGTCGAGTACGCTCTCATTTTGAGGGAAGTGAAGCTGGAGCTTCTCAAAAAGCAGGTTCGAGATCAATCGGATCAGTTGCTTCGGCAGGAGTGGGAAACGATGTCTGCGAATTCTGGCGGGTTTCTAGTCTCGTTTTCCTCTATCACGAGGCTAGAGTATGCCCAGTTGCTCCTCGACGAGCTGCGTGAACGCGGTCTAAGTGTCGCTGAGTAGCAACACCACAATCAGGTACCCTTCGGGGTACCTGATTCAACCTTTGAGGAGATTGAAAATATCTTCAGAGGTTGGAACATTGTCTTTATTGCACTTTTAAAGCTTTTTCCTTGTTTTCTTCCTGAGACATACTCTTGGAGGGGGTGAGAGAGCAGGGAGTCTGCTTTGTCATCCCCTTCAATGGTAAATGTCTTGTCTGATTAATGAATACTCCCCAAACAGGGAGAAGGAGGTTTTGCATGTCATCACAGTATCTGCTGGTGTTGCCGCTTGATGGCAAGCCAGAAGAGGTCCGCCAGACTACACCTGAGGGGAGGTGGTTTCACATCCAGTTCCGCCCGAACGACGACAATCCGCTTCTGCTTTTGGTCACTGACCTACGGAAGGGAGCGTGGCTACCGCTGTCGGCACGAATCTGGGCGTACAGCTCAGTGGCAGGGGAACAAGTCAAGTGTACGTCCGAAGAGTTGCTGATCTGGGAGAACTTGATCGCCCCCTATTTCCCCAACTTCATCGTGAATATCGGGGGCGAATTAGTATTAGTCTGGACGTCGCCGAATTCAATGAGTTGGAAGGCGGGTTTCCCCCGCAACTTCGCGCAGGGCAGTACGCCGGGCGAGGCGCTGTGGGCTTTCCTACAGTCGAGAGCCTTAGCACCTCACGTCACACTAAGTGCGAAGTAACACTACAAGCAGGAGCCCTTCGGGGTTCCTGCTTCAACCTTTTAAAGTATAGCCGTATGTTTTTAAAGGTAGATTTTGCAATTTAACAATACAATTCAAAAATCGTAGAGATATCTCGGCTGGACGTCTCCTGGGTGTTGGTTTCTGGTAAGAGGATAGGTGTCCTTTTCCCCGAGACCAACACGGGTTTCAAATCGGTTTTTTTATCTAATCTCCCGATGTGGGAGAAGGAGGACTAGGTGCCAGATGACGGAGGAGTGCATGTGGCGCTTCAGCAGCTGACAGATGCTGTCCTGCTGCAGTGGAGCAGCCTCCGTACGAAAGGGTAGCCAGATCCAAGTGTGGTTTTGGTAGGCACCGCCTACTCAAGCTTTGCCTACGTACAAGGTCTGAGTGTTATCGGCATCCCTTCATGGAAGGGAGACGATATGGCGGAGGCAGTCATGGTGATACCCGCATTCCCGCAGGGACTGTGGTACATCATCACCTGGTGGTTCGCAAACAGAGGCGATTAATCGGAGGGCATCATGAAAACTGAGCATCTAGACGATAAAAAGGAGAAGTACATCTTTCAAGACGGAGCCGACCTCATGTGTGGTGTCGGTATGCTTCTCATGGTCGCCTTCGTGTTACTTTGGCTGCTCGGGAGTTACCTTGCACCCATCGTGCGGCACATGATCGGTGGCTAACTATTTCCAAAACAGTTCTCCCTCGCTATCTAAGCGGGGGAGGGCTCACTTCTTGATTATTGACAATCTTCTGACGCCACAATATACTAGATACTAGTTTTAACCCTTGAGTTTTTGATTACAGGGGTAATGTGAGAGTCTCTCTTAATCGAGAGCAAACTAAGCGTCACTCCCCACAGGGGAGAGGAGGTGGTACATGCATACCCTCCGGGTAACGCACACAGGCACCTTGTGTGCCTATTCACCACTCCGTTGTTCTGAGAATCCCTTTTCAGGAGAGGGGGTGATCCACATCTAGCTGCCTCCTCCTTGGAGGGACAGTTGCTTGAGTAGTAACATTATCCTGTCTCGCTCAGCGAGACAGGATTTCCCTTTGAAAATCTCTTCTTTATTTGTGTTTGGGGCGTAGCTACATTCTAATTTGCTTCATTGTTGAATCAGTCATAGAAAGGTTGTAAGATAGATTATCAGATCACGTTTGATTTGTTGGTTGGCAATTCATCCTATAGTTAATGGATTATAAATTTAGGTACTAACAATTTATTAAAATAAACAAATTAACAACATCTTGTAATAATAATTATAGAATGGTGGGCTTATATTACATTTATATAGTAATAGAACTGTGATAATAAGCAATTCTCAGCTATAATATTTTGTACAAACTTGTAGAATAACGTATTTTTTGTAAAATCATTATAATCTTATAATATGAAAATATATATGAAAAAAAATTACATACTAAACATACCAATACGACCAGAGACTAAAAAAACCATCCTAGAGAAAATTAAAAAATACCTACAGAAACCTGAGGGCTTTTTCCATATTGTTTCGATTAACCCTGAGATACTTGTACAGGCTCAAAACAATGAAGAATATAAAAAGGTTCTTGCAACAGCCCAAATACAGATTTGTGATGGGTTTGGGATTGTCCTGGCGGGAAAAATACTTGGTATAGATGTGGGGGAGCGGGTAACAGGAGTAGACCTTATGGAGGAGCTGGTAAAACTAGCTTCTTATTTAGATTGTCACATTGCTCTAATTGGAGGAAAGCATAATTTAGCAAACAA
>CAYWFD010000035.1:6712-9538 GCA_964457885.1 uncultured Gammaproteobacteria bacterium | reverse complement strand
AAGATATTTTTGAGCCCACTGATACTTCTTCTCCTGCATCAATTCCTGTTGAACCGGTTGTTTCTCAGAATACTGCTCTTGATGCGGGTGTTTTGAAACCAAAAACTCCGATGCCAAGCGAATTGAGAGCGACTGAACCTGTCCCACCAATACCGACTTCTGTTCCCCAAGCTGCTTCAGCATATACTCTCCAGACACCTTCTTCTCCATTTCTTCAGGAAGAGCAGCGGGGAGCTCTTCAGGATATGGGGCAGGCAGCGCAAGAAGCTCCTTTTAGTGCTCGGAAGATCTTTGTATTTATTGCGATTATTTTGGTGATTGCACTTCTTGGATTTGGCAGTTTTTCTATTTATACTCGATATATTAAGACTGATATTGGCGAAAACGGTTTTTCAACTGGTGGAACTACGAATACGGGTGGTACCGTTGAGACACCTGTCACTTCGACTGATACTACCTCCAATACTCAAACTGTAACCGAACCAAATACATCTACAAATCCTGAAAATAGTATTCTTTTTGGTGAACCGACTGATACTGACAGTGATGGTATCATTGACGTGGATGAAGCGCGATATGGGACTGATACATTGAATTGGGATACGGACGGGGATGAGCTTTCGGATGGGGATGAGGTATTAATATGGAAGACTAATCCACTTGCAGCTGATTCTGATTTTGATGGATACAGCGATTCCGTCGAAATTCGAAACGGGTATAATCCACTTGGTACTGGCAAGTTGTTTGAGCCACCCACGACCACTCCTCAGGCTTCGACCACAACCCCATAATCAGAGGAACTATTCCTATGGGATTATTCAGGTCAAAATCTAGTCCACTTTCCGAATCTGTATCTACTCCGGAATCGCTTGATATTCAGAAAATCCCTGATGTCTTTTATGGTGGGAATAATCCTGTTATTTATGAAACTTCACCGACTCCCAAAAGTACGGGAATTGTTTCAGATCGAGCTGTTATTCCTGCTACTACTTCTGCTCGTCCAAGCCAATTTACCGAGCCTGTAAAACCCATTCCTGTGTCTAAATTGATTTGGGTAGTTGTAATTGTGGGAATTATCGTAGTTGGGGGAGCTTCTGCTTATTTTGTTATCCAGTATTTGTCTGCGCGTGAGAATGTGATAACTTCTACGTCTACCTCATCATTACCTACTTCAATACCTACCACTACACTGGCCACCACCACGTCGGTAATTATGGCTTCGTCGACACTTTCATCTGTCTCATCTACCACATCAACTTCGGGTGGTACGACTAGTACTCCTTCGCTTACTACAAATTTTCTTGAGTTCCCTCCGATGAATTTGGGTACTACTGCTGATATTGACCTTGACCGAGTAACTGACATCGAAGAAGTGCTGTATAGTACTGATAGTGGAGGGTGGGATACTGATGAGGATGGGTATTATGATGGACTTGAGATTACGAATTTGTATAATCCGCGTGGATTCGCGCCGGTCAGGATTGTTGACTCAGGGTTGGTCCGAGAGTATATCAATCAATTTTCAGGGTATCGTATCTATTATCCGATGCAGTGGCAGCAGGGCGCGGTTGATCCTGAGGCACGTCAGGTATTGTTTAGTGCTATGACTGGGGAATATGTTGAGGTACGTGTGTTTCCTAAATCTGCAAATATTACCTTTGCAGATTGGTTTCAATTGAATGCTCCGGGAGAACAGTTTGGTTCTTTGTCACCCTTTGCTAACCGATTTGGGATAGAAGGTTTTCGACGTAGCGATAATCTGGTAGCATATTTTTCTACTGATTTGTATGTTTTTACATTGCTGTATCGTCAGTCTGATTCTCGTGCACCGGTTCCGTTTCGCACGACTTTTGAAATGATGTATCAGAGCTTTAGACCATCACAAACCTCGGCTCAATTACCCGAGCAACAGCCAATTGAAACCGCCACTGTCAACACGACTTCTTCAGGTGCTACCATAGTTTCTTCCAGTACCACTTCTACATAATTATCTATGCGCTCAGAGAACGAATGTCTCGTATTTCGGACAGTTACCAAGATGCCCTTGTCACTGGCGCAGATAGAACATGTAGCGCTTAAAGCGCTACAGTATCTCAAGGTCTCAGGTTCCTTGACTGTACATTGTATTGGAGATACACGAATGAAGCGTTTGAATTTTCAATATCGCGGTAAAAATCAGACGACCGATGTGTTGTCATTTGGTTTGGAGGAGGGGGAGACAACATTTGCTCATGGACATGAATTAGGAGATATTTTTATTTCCGTGCCGCAGATTATGCGCCAGTCACGGCGATTCTCAGTCTCGCCTAAAGAAGAGTTTGTCCGCATGCTTATCCATGGGATTTTGCATATTTTGGGACATGATCACGAAACTCCTTCAGGTGCAAAACGAATGTTTGGGCTTCAGGAAAAATTACTTAGTCAGCTACTTTAATAGTATATGCGATTTGATAAAAGCGTAAGTTTTGCTTCAAAAGGGATTGTATATGTCTTTCAGCATGAACGTAATTTTCGTATTCAGTGTTTTGTCGGTTTATTAGTGTTCATTGCATCCTTTGTTCTTCAGATGAGATCGTATGAAAAGATTATTCTTGCTATGATGATCGCGTTTGTACTGGTGCTTGAATTACTTAATACTACGATTGAGATGTTTCTTGATCTGCTTAAGCCTCGGCTCAGTCCACAGGTGAAGTCAGTAAAGGATATTATGGCTGGTGCGGTTGGGATTGCGGCCCTTGGCTCGATCATCGTAGGTGCTATTATTTTTTTTCCTTATATTGTTGAGCTGTTACCATAAAAATGGTATACTATCTTGGCATTACTTTT
>CAYWFD010000035.1:5793-6702 GCA_964457885.1 uncultured Gammaproteobacteria bacterium | reverse complement strand
ATGGCACGTGCAAAAGTACATACCGAACTGATTGTAGGTCTCGATGTCGGATCGACCGCTGTTCGTGTTGCTGTCGGACAGCTTACTTCATCCCGAGATATGAGTTCTGACTTGCAGCTGATTGGTGCTGCAGAAGTTTCTTCTGAAGGGATCCAAAAAGGACAGATTGGTAGTATCGAAGACGCGGTATCATCAGTCTCGGGAGCGCTTGAGCATGCAGAAAAAATTGTGGGACTTCCGATCGAGCACGTATGGGTAGGTGTCTCCGGTACGCAGATTATCGCTCAGGAAAGCAAAGGTATCATTGCGGTTTCTCGGGCAAATAGCGAAATTACTGAAGATGATATCGAACGAGCAGTTGAAGCGGCAAAAAATATTGCAACCCCTCTTAATTACGAAATTCTTCATGTGCTCCCTCGGACGTATTCGGTTGATACCCAAATCGGCATCAAAGATCCTATCGGCATGACGGGTATGCGACTTGAGGTGGATACAAAAATTATTCATAGTGTCTCATCCCATATCAAAAATTTGAGTAAAGTTGTATATCGGGCAGGAGTAGATATCGATGATTTTGTACTTTCTATTCTTGCTTCAGGTGAAGTCGTGGCTACGTCCCGACAAAAAGAACTTGGTTGTGTGGTCATTAATATTGGAGGACCAACCACCAGTATTGTCGTATATGAAGATGGAGATGTGATCCATAGTGCGGTTATTCCGATTGGGTCGTCGCATATTACCAATGACTTGGCTCTCGGACTCAGGACGTCTATTGATATCGCTGAAAAAGTTAAATGTGATTATGGTGAATGCATTAGCAAAAAATTGAGCAAGAAAGATACTATTGACCTATTTGAGTCAGGTGCTTCTCAATCTGAAATCGTCTCGCGATATTATATTGCGCAGATT
>CAYWFD010000035.1:0-5783 GCA_964457885.1 uncultured Gammaproteobacteria bacterium | reverse complement strand
AAAGTTCTGCATCTCCGATTGGAATGATTATGAAATACTTGAGAAAGTCGACGATGAATTATCCTCAATTGGACGCAGTCAGATGCTCCCGGCAGGTGCGTTGTTTGTAGGTGGTGGAGCGAAAATACAGGGACTTACCGACTGTGCAAAAGAAGTGCTTGCTCTTCCATCACAAATTGGATACCCCCTTGGTATTGAGAGTATTACCGATAAAGTAAATGATATTGCGTTTGTACCTGCGATTGGGCTCGTAAAATGGGGGAGTGCGTTTACTCAATCTCCAGGAAAACGCGCACCGTCATTTAATATCGGAGGCAAGGTCGCGGATAAGGTAAAATCAATTTTTAAGAATCTGGTACCCTAATCGGTCAAAATCTCTACCGTCAGACAGGCAAAATACACGAGAACTACGTGTATTTTTTAACTTTTCTGACTTTGCTGCTTTACAGTAGCAGCGTGTTCGTAGTATACTTGTTCAGATATAGCAAATTTGAATACAAAAAGTACTCATTAACAGACGTGTATGCCTCAAGTAAAACCAGATATTGAAACATTTGCAAAAATAAAAGTGGTCGGAGTCGGTGGTTCGGGCGGAAGTGCGATTGCGCGAATGGTGGAGAGCAACATTCGGGGTGTTGAATTTTTGGCATTTAATACTGACGTACAGGCACTGCATCACAACCCTGCAGCAAAAAAAATTCATATCGGCAGGACGATTACGCGCGGACTCGGAGCAGGTATGAATCCTGAACTCGGGAAACGAAGTGCTGAAGAATCTCAAAACGAGATTAGGGAGGCACTCAAAGATACGGACATGATTTTCATTACCTGCGGACTGGGCGGGGGGACCGGATCAGGAGCTGCACCGATCGTTGCGTCGATTGCACAGGATATGGGAATTCTTACAGTTGCAGTTGTTACCAAACCTTTTTCATTTGAAGGACCTCAGCGCAAATTGATTGCTGAAGAGGCGCATGCACAATTGACCAAACATGTGGATACTATTATTACGATTCCCAATGACCGGATTCTCCAGATTATTGATAAAAAAACATCACTTCTTGATGCATTCAAGATCGTTGACGATGTGTTGCGCCAAGGTGTTCAGGGAATTTCAGAATTAGTGACTGTTCCTGGACTTATCAATGTTGACTTTGCGGACGTGAAAACGATTATGAGTAATACTGGATCAGCTCTCATGGGTATTGGAATTGGTACGGGAGATAATCGAGCGGTCGAGGCAGCTAAGTCTGCCATTTCTAGTCCGTTGCTTGAAATTTCAATTGATGGTGCGCGCGGAATTCTCTTCACCATTACCGGAGGGCCTGGCCTTGGTATGCAAGAAGTCGCCGATGCTGCGAAAGTTATTACCAGCTCCGCTGATGAGAATGTGAAAGTTATTTTTGGTGCAGTGGTCGATGAACGCATGGGAGAAGACGTGCGAGTTACGGTGGTTGCAACCGGGTTCGATCAATTAGATTTTTCACCTATTGAACGTGAGTCGAAAGTAACTCTTGAACAGAGTTCTGATCCAGGTCTTGATGTGTTCACCGCCCGCCCATTTGGTATTAAGTCCGGATTGTTCACTAAAAAGACTCAAGATACAGTGGTTGAAGAAGATGCACCTGTTGTGGCGCCAGAACCGCGTGGATCATTCACTAAGAAGTCAGTCCCACAAGAGCCGTCTCGGAATATTTCTCCTGCAACACCTCAGTCACGAAAGCAAGCGGATGATTCCTCTGAAGAAGATTTGGAAATTCCAACATTTCTCCGAAAAAAGATGGGCATGTAAGTTTTTAGTCGAAAGTCATAAAGTCGAAAGTACATACTTAGTCCTTTCCCCGGCTTTCAACTTTATAGACTTTTAGACTTTATGACTTTTCTATGCATTGTCCGGTGTGCCACTCAAAAGATAGTAAAGTTGTCGACTCACGTCTGACCCATGAAGGGTATGCAATTCGTCGTAGGCGTGAATGCGTGAAATGCCAATACCGTTTTTCTACCATGGAGGAAATGGAACTTCTTGATATTACCGTTATCAAAAATGACGGTCGCAGAGAAACATATTCGCGTAAAAAACTTGAATCCGGTATACTGCATTCGTTGACCAAGCGACCCTATATACAGGAGAATTTTGACAAAATGATCCATTCAATTGAACGTAAGATCCAGAAAAAAAATCGAAAAGAGATACCTAGTACGGAGATTGGTGATATTGTAATGACACATTTGCGCAGATTTGATAAAGTAGCTTATATCAGGTTTGCCTCCATTTATCGGGCTTTTGAAGATGTAAAAAAGTTTCAGAAGGAAGTACGGGATCTTGAGGGTAGTAGATAAAGCTGTACGTACGGAGATAAGCGATACAACTACATACTTAGTGCATAACAACTATATCACTATGACGTCGCATACCACACCAACGCATCACCATACTCCTAGTCATGAGCCTAAAGCAAAGACTGGGTCAGATATCGAACCAAACACTTCTTTTGTTCCCCTGCACGATGTACCTGTCTTGCCCGCATCGTCTGATACGAAATCCCCGGACCTTCGTGAACTTCTTGAAAAGAATATTAAGTGGTCTCAGGTTATTTATCATCAAAATAGAAAAATTCAACGGAGGCTTACGTGGATGACTATCGGAAGCTATCTTCGGTTGTTTTTGATCCTCTTACCTCTTATTGTGGGTGTATTTTTTATTTCTGATTTTTTATCGAGAAACAGCGAATTCGTGAATGGTGCTTTAGAACATTGGCAGAATTATCTTGAAATATTTCAATCACAAAAATAGTAATATCTATGCGCACTCCAACTCCGTTTGAGGAGCGTGTGTATGTTGCGCTTACTCTCATTCCAGAAGGGAAGGTCACTACGTACGGGGAACTTGCCCGGTATGTCGGTGTTCCTCAGGGCTCCCGTGCGGTCGGTGGCGCTCTCAATCGTAATCCGCATGCACCACGCATTCCGTGCCATCGGGTGGTTGGGAGTACGGGAAAAATTACCGGATATGCTTTTGGGCTTCCTCGCAAGATAGAAATTCTCGAGTCTGAAGGTGTAGAGGTGGTAGACGGAATTGTTGACCTCCGTGCGTTTGGTTACCGTTTTCCCTAATTTTTTTGGTTTTTTGCTATGTCTCACGAACATATCTCACATCGCTTTTTATTCAAAATCATATTCATCGGATTTGTCGCTGGATTCGTAGGAAGTATTTTTTCTTTTTTTCTATTTCCGTATCTCCGACTTTCGATTCCTGGCATGACTCAGCGAACTGTTCTCGATAGCGAAGAAACAAGCGTTATTCATCTTGCTGAAGTTGCAAACCCTGCAGTCGTAAGTATTATTATTGAAAAAGAGTTTGGTCCGCGCAGTGTACGTGACATTTTTTTTGATGATTTTATTGGATTATTGCCTCCGTCACTCGACGTACCTGATATCAATACTTCCTCTTCGAGCAATGGTACATCTTCTCAATTGCAACAAATTGGCGGAGGAAGCGGATTTATTATCTCTACCGATGGTCTTATTGTCACCAATCGACACGTGATTGCAGATGAGGATGCTGTCTATACAGTTGTTTTGAATGATGGAACCCGCTATCCTGTGACGGTCGTCGCAAAAGATCCGGTCATGGATGTGGCGCTTGTCAAAATTGAAGCAAAAAATTTGCCTACACTCAAGCTCGGTGACTCAGATACTCTCAAAATCGGACAGACCGTGCTTGCAATCGGGAATGCGCTTGCAGAGTATGGAAATACGCTTACCAAAGGTGTAATAAGCGGTATTGGGCGGCGGGTCGAGGCGGGAGACGCACGAGGTTTTGTCGAAGTGCTTGAGGGAGCAATCCAGACTGATGCTGCTATTAATCCGGGAAATTCCGGAGGTCCTCTACTTGATGTGTCCGGAAAAGTAGTCGGAATTAATACTGCAGTTTCTGAGACCGGACAACTTCTTGGATTTGCGATCCCCATCAATAGTGTCCGAAAGACTATTGAAATTGTCGAGAAAGAGGGAAGATTGCTTCGTCCATGGCTTGGAATACGGTATGTGCCGATTACACCTCGATTCGCCAAAGAATACAATCTTCCGGTTACTTACGGGGTATTGGTGCAACAGGGGGCGACACCAGCGGATGTCGCAGTACTACCCGGTTCGCCAGCCGAGAAAGCAGGGATTGTCGAAAACGATATTATTGTCGCGATAAACGGCGAAAAAATCGAAGATCGCGATTCTCTTTCTCAATTCATTCTCAAATATGCAATTGGGGATACTATTACCGTAACCGTACTTCATGATAACGAAGAGAGAGAATTGAAGATTACACTCGAAGAGATGCCGGATGCACTTACGAAGTAAAAACACGGACGAGATCGTCCGTGTTTTTTTAGCCTCGAATCATGCGTATAAGCCAGATCAATATTATCGCTCCTACTATTGCCACTAAGAGACTATAGAGATTGAATCCGGTAACCCCGCTTTCTCCTACCAGAGACATGATGAATCCTCCGATCAAGGCCCCGATAATTCCGACGATAATATTGCCAAGTGCACCTTGCTGCCCATCAGTCTTCATAATGAGGGAAGCAATCCAGCCGGCGATCGCCCCAAAGATAATCCAAAGTATGATACCCATATGATTTGGGTTAAGAATTAATCTTAATTTTAGTATAACCCTCTATACTCATTTGGCAAGGAAAAAGGTGGATAACATAGAATATTTTGTAGATTTTTTATATCGTTATAAACTAGACAGACTGCTTTTTACCTAGTATTATAGCCTATACTTCGATATGTCTAATTTTGTACATCTACACGTACATTCCCACTATTCTCTTCTTAATGGGCTTGCAAAACCAAAGGCCCTCGTTAAGGCTGCTAAGAAACAGGGTTTTTCAGCTCTTGCACTAACCGACTATGGAAGCATGTATGGGGCAATTGAATTTTATCAGGCGTGTCTTGAGAATGAGATCAAGCCGATTATTGGTTTTGAGGCATATATTGCTCCAAGAAAATTGACGGATAAGGATCCTGAGCAAGACAAAGAATTGTACCGGTTGATTTTGCTTGCAGAAAATTTTGAAGGGTACCAGAATCTTATGCGTATGTCGTCGATCGGACATCTCGACGGTTTTTTCAACGGCAAACCGCGGATCGACAAAGACCTACTTCGGAAGATGGGTAGTGGTGTTATCGCATTATCCGGACCGATTCAGGGAGAGATTCCTCAGCTTATTTTGAAAGATAAAATGGACGACGTACGGCGGGTAATTGCAGAATACGTTGATATCTTCGGGGCGAATAATTTTTTTCTTGAACTTCAAGATCATCCGGGAATTCAAGGACAATTACAAGTGAATACTGCCTTGATCGGCCTTGCAAAAGAATGCAATGTCGGACTGGTCGTCACACGGGATGTGCATTATCTGAATCCCGATGACGCTGAAGCCCAGGATATCCTGCGCTGTATTTCTGAGGGGTGGAAAGTGGAATATACCAACCGTGAAGATTACCGCCAAGTCGACCGCTCGCTCAATCTGGGGGGCGACATTATTTCTCGCTTTCGTCATGTTCCTGAAGCGATTGAGAACACCCTAAAGATTGCTGAGCGGGTGAATATTCAGATTCCGCTCAATGTGTGGCATTTTGCACCAATTGAGGTGCCGGCAGGGAAAACCTATGATGAACATCTTCGTGATGAAGCCTATCGATGCGTGGGTAATTTTTATAATCCAGTCACTGATGAGATAATACAGCGACTCTAATACGAACTTGATATTATTAAG
>CAYWFD010000034.1:0-10071 GCA_964457885.1 uncultured Gammaproteobacteria bacterium | reverse complement strand
CAAATCAACGCGGTACGCCGTGAATTGGAGCTTCTTCTTGATCTTGGTATTATCATTGAAAAAATAGATGCCAAGCCAGCTGATCTCGAAAAAGCCGGTGCAGGACTTCGAAAATATTACCAGCTCAACCCCGAATCACTTTTGTATTCAGAATTGCAAGCACTTCTCGTGAAGGAAACGGTGATTGAACAAAAGCAGTTTATTGAAGATCTTTCGACTAAGATCGGCGAGATCAAACTTTTGGTATTGACCGGATCGTTTACAAACGATCCTCGTGTGCCAACTGATTTGTTGGTGGTGGGTTCTGTGAAGCTTCGGGCTTTGGCAAAATTGATCGAACAATATCAAAAGGAACTCGGGTTTGATATACGCTATACGATTATGGAAGAAGATGAATTTGCTGATCGGCGGTATGTCATGGATAAATTTTTATATTCGATTTTTGAAGCTGAGCACATTACCGTCGTAGATATGCTTGGGGTGACGAAGGGGAAGTAAGTCGAAAGTCCATAAAGTTTGTAAAGTCATAAAGTCATAAAGTCGTGAGGTGTTTATATTTACTTTCGACGTTACGACTTTACGACTTTCGACTAATGGTATGTATTTGTTCATCGACCCTTCAGTGCATAACGAGCTCAGACTCACGTTGCTTTTTTCTGATCATGAAGAGCGTATTTCGGTTGCAGGGAAAAACAGGGAACTGCTTCACGTAATTTCTGAGACATTTCAGACTCGCGGGATTGATTTTCACGAGATCATGGGGATTCTGATATTACTTGGCCAGGGAGGATTTTCAAGCACGCGCATCGCAAGTGTCATCGGAAATGCATTCGCGTACGCACTCCATATTCCGATTGTCGGAGTTGAGTCATCTGAAGTCATAACATTCGAGAAGATCGCCGCGCTTATCGCTGCTACTCGACCTGGTATGTATTTGAGTCCCGCTTACAGCGGGGAACCTACTATCGGCATTTCATCTGTATGACTATGCTGTCTCCCTATCAGCGATACCGCCTTTACGAAATACTTCCTGGAGTCACGGTGTGGGGTACCCTTATTTTAAGTGTTCTTTTGTCGTTTTTCCATCCGCTCACGATGATCTATTTTATCATTGTCTTTGATATTTATTGGGTGCTTAAAGTTTTCAATTTTGCATTTTATTTGATTGTGTCATGGCTTCGGTATCGTCGTGTCCGATCCATAGACTGGAGAGATGCGCTCACGCATGACATCGCTTCGGTTGATGACTATCGGCATGTAATATTTTTGACCGTATATAATGAAACGTGGGATGTAGTAGAGGGAGCAATAGAGAGTGTCGCACGATCAGTTTATGACCCCCGTTTTTTTACGGTAGTGATTGCGGGAGAAGAGCGGCAGGAAGCGCATTGCCGTGATATTTTTGCCCGTGTGAAGGCGAGGTTTTCTGATTCATTCAATCACGTGATGTTTACCTTGCACCCGGCCGACCTTCCGAATGAGATTCCGGGCAAGGGATCGAATCTGCATTATGCTGAAGGGGAAGCCAAACGGTACATTGATGGGAAGGGGTGGAAATATGAAAACGTAATCGTGACGGTGTTTGATATTGATACGGTCTGTCATTCTGATTATTTTAGCTATCTTACGTATGTGTACGCGACACACCCGAATCCGACCCGAAGTTCGTACCAGCCGATCGCACTGTATAACAATAATATGTGGGAATCCCCGTCAGTGCTTCGTGTCATGGCGTTTGGTACCACTTTCTGGATGATGATGTCTCTTGCGAGACAAGATTCTCTGGTCACATTTTCTTCTCATTCTATGAGTTTCAAGGCATTGGTCGATGCAGGTTTCCATGATAAGCGCATCGTGTCTGAAGATTCGCGTATTTTTTACCAATGTCTGCTTGCGTATAATGGAGGATATGAAGTGACACCGCTCTATATCCCGGTGTCCATGGATACAGTGCGTGATGATTCGTGGTGGCAGAGTATAAAAAATCTCTATCGACAGCAACGACGGTGGGCGTGGGGAGTCGAACATGTTCCGTATCTTTTGTGGGAATTCAGAAAGAAAGGGAATCTAATACCGTGGTATACCAAATTCAAGTGGGTGTTTGTCGAGTGGGAAGGGAAATGGTCATGGTGTGTTGCCGCACTCATGATTACGCTGCTCGGGCGGTTTCCTTTGTGGATTGCAAGTCCCAGTATTCGCCAGAGTGCCCTATATTTTAATGCGCCCCACTTACTTGAGATTCTCATGACTGGTGCTATGCTCGGGCTTATTCTTTCTGCACTTTTGAGTTTTCCCTTGCTTCCTCCTCGCCCAGAGTCACATCCACGTCACCTCTATGTTATTATGTTGTTGCAGTGGTTACTATTGCCGATTTCCATGCTCTTTGTCGCTGCATTGCCCGGAATCGATGCGGTGACACATCTGATGCGAGGGAAATATCTCGGGTTTAATGTTTCACAGAAAAAACGGTGAATGCTAATTAATCACATCTGCTATGCTTCTCCATCCTACTCATAAAAAACGTCGGTGGCCCTGGATCCTTCTCACTATTACCGTTTTGTTTTTTGCGCTTGCAGGGATCGGCCTTCTGTTGCTTAAGCGTATGGGAATTGAAGGAATTCTTTCTTCACCTATTATACGCTCGCAGCTGGTGAATACGGGATTGGTGGAGCAAGACTTATTTGATCTTCTTCCTCGGGCACTTGGGTTTACGGAGCCACAGACCTACCTGTTGTTATTCCTCAATAATACCGAACTTCGTCCGGGCGGTGGATTTATCGGGGTATATGGAACGGTGCGTATGAATCGAGGGAATTATGAAGTACTTGCCGTCGAGGGAACTGAAGTTTTGGATTATCGAAATAAGAATTTTGTACCCCCTTCACCACCCGCTCCGTTGGCGCAGTATTTAAAAGTACCGGGCTGGTATTTTCGGGACAGTAATTGGTCTCCTGATTTTTCTGAAAGCGCTCGATTTGGACTGTCTTTGTATACCCAGGAAGGTGGGGTTGCGGGAGATGAAATTGACGCGGTTATTGGTGTGACCACACATGTACTCGAAGAGGTCATGCAAATTACAGGACCTCTTACGGTTGACGGTATTACTTTTACTCCTGAGAATGTGGTGGAGGAGCTTGAGCGGGAAGTTGAATATGATTTTGCCGATCGTGGTATCGTCCGTCCGGAGCGAAAAGCAATTATCAAAGATTTGATGATGGCGATTGTCGATACATTGAAGAGTGATGTGCTGCGACATCCACTTCAGTATAAAGAACTTATTGAAAAACTTATTTCACAAAAACATATCATGATGTATGCGCTTGATCCTGCAATTCAGGAAATGGTAGTCTCGCATCATGCTGGAGGAGTGGTGGCACCTACTGACGGCGATTATCTTATGTGGGTTGATGCTAATCTCGCAGCATTGAAGACTGATCACGCATTGACGCGTATGCTGTCTTATCATATCGAACCTGCACGTGATTCTGAGGGAGAGCTATATTATCGTGCAGTCGTGTCCATGCAGTATACCCATGGGGCAGCTTTTGACTGGAGGACTAGTCGCTATTTGTCATACACGCGTGTGTATGCACCACTTGGCTCCGAGCTTTTGAAGGTTGAAGCAACTCCACGCCAGAGCAGAGATATACCTAGTGTTGAAACCGGGGTTGACCTGGGTAAGCAGTGGTTTGGCACGTTTGTCGCAGTTGAGCCACTCACTACAAAAACACTCACCTTTACCTATCGATTGCCCCATTCAGTAACCAAACACATAGGGTCGGGTGCATATGCGTTGGCTATTCAAAAACAACCAGGTCTGTTTGGAGCCCGATTGACGCTTGACCTTGATTTTGGTACAACTATTCAGTCAGCAGATCCAGCTGAAATAGAGAGTGAATGGGGGAATGCAACCTATCGATTTACGACGCCCTTTGAGCAGGATCAGGAATTTCGGGTAAGTTTTTAGTGGAAAATTATAGAAAGTTTTCTAGGTATCTAGTTTGCCTAATTGTACGGTACTTAGACAATTAATATTTTATGCGAAAAGTCGGTATTGATCTCGGGACAACTAATATTCTCGTGTATATTCCGAAGCGTGGTATCGTAGTCAATGAGCCGTCGGTCGTTGCGATTTCCAAAGAAGATAAGAAAGTACTTGCAGTTGGAATTGAGGCAAAAGAAATGATCGGGCGAACACCGGATACAATTATTGCCGAGCGTCCGCTCAAAGATGGTGTTATTGCGAGTTATAAAACGACTGAAGCAATGCTTCGTTATTTTATCAATAAAGCGCTTGGCGGGGTCAGGCTATTCCGTCCCGAGGTTATGGTTGCGGTTCCTGCAGGAATTACCTCGACCGAGAGGAGAGCGGTGATTGATGCGGCTCTAGCAGCCGGTGCAAAAGCTGCCTATATTATCAAAGAGCCGATTGTTGCTGCTATTGGAGCTGACATTCCGATCGGTTCAGCCTCGGGGCATATGATTATCGATATTGGTGGGGGGACAGCCGAAATCGCAGTTATCTCTCTTGGTGGTATCGTATCAGTCGGTTCGGTTCGTATTGGTGGAAATCGATTTGACCAGTCGATCGCGGAATTTATTCGTCGTAAATATGGACTTGCGATCGGAGATCGAAGTGCTGAAGAAGTGAAGATTGGTATTGGAAGTGCCATGTTCATGGATAATCCATTGACTATGGAGGTAAAAGGGCGTGATATGGTTACCGGACTTCCACGTACGGTTACCGTAACGTCTGACGATACGACTGAAGCCTTGCAACATGATCTTGAAGGATTGATTGAGGCAGTCAAAGAAGTACTGAATCGAACCCCACCTGAACTCTCGGCTGATGTCATGAATAAAGGAATTATCATGTCGGGCGGCTCAAGCCAGCTTCGTAATCTTGATGAACTTATCGCCCAGGCTATTGGAGTTGCTGCATATGTAGCTGAGGAGCCACTTCTTTGCGTTGCTAAGGGTACTGGTATTGCCCTTGAAAATTTGGACAACTATAAGCGGTCGATCGTGTCAACACGGTAGTCTAATCTCAAAAGTTGGAGAGTGTATTGTGGTATCTTTTGATTCTATGACTTTTGTAGTATTCTATGCTATTATGCTGTCTATATGGATGAAATTATCGGCCATGCGCGTATACTTTCTTTTTTTGAACGCTGTATCTCACAGGGGAAATTGAGTCATGCATATGCATTTGTCGGGCCGCGTCATGTAGGCAAACGTGCAGTTGCCGAGGCAATCACTCGAAATATTTTGTCGATTAGTAGTACTACCTTTGCACATCCTGATTTGGTGGTTGTCGAGCGTGAGATTGATGAAAAAACTGGATCTCTTAAAAAAGATATTTCCATTGCTCAGATACGCAATCTTATCTCTCGTTTTGCGCAAAGTGCATTTGTAAAAAATGGGTACAGTGTCGCCCTTATTGACCGTGCCGAATATCTGAATGCTGCTGCAGCGAACGCACTCCTTAAGACACTTGAAGAGCCACGAAGCAAGACGGTACTTATTCTTATTACCGAAGATGAGGCAGCGCTATTGCCTACTATCCGTTCACGGGTACAGTCAGTATATTTCTCTCCGGTACGTGATTCAGATATCGCTTCATGGATTACGACCCAGAATATACACTCTGATCGCGCCTCTCTCATCATACACGATTCCTGCGGCATGCCCGGCCGTGCAGTCCAGTGGGTCCAAGATCCGCTCACGTATGATTCATACGTAGCAGAAAAAGAGCGTCTTCGTTCGTTGTTTTTTTTGTCTTTTCATGAGAAAATAGAAAAGATAGAGGATTTTTTTTCCGATCGTGATGATCATATTGCAGCCCGATCACGTATTATCGATACTTTTCGCACATGGATTTTTGCACTCCGTGAACGTATGTACGAGGACCATCATATAGCACCTGCCATTCCCAAGCTGATTGATACGCTGTGTCTGGCTGAACGACAATTGAAAAAAAATATTCATCCACGATTGGTTGTAGAACATGTACTTCTCGCCATTCCTTAAATCCTAATCATGTACGTATGAGACGATCTCTAGTATCCCTAACGCTTGTACTTCTTGCTCTCCTCGTGACCGGACAAGCGTGTGTGTCGTTTGGTGGCACTAAGAAAAATACCGCACTTGGCCCGGCAGGTGTCTGGGTTACGACTGAAAACGGGGAAACATGGACACAAATTGTTTCGGTCCCTACGGCCGAGGGCGTAAAGAAATTTCCCAATGCCGAAGTATTTCGATTTATCGATGATCCACAGGATCCGAAAGCGTTTTATTGGGCAAGTAGGGAACACGGACTCTTTTATACCTACGACGATGGTAAGACGTGGACTCAGTCATTAGCTCCTTTGAATACTGGTCTCATACAGAATGTTGCCGTACATCCGAATGATAAATGTACGATTTTTGTGTCGAATGGTCGACAATTATTCAAAACAACTGACTGTACTCGAACATGGAGTGAGGTGTACCGGGAAAGCCGTACGCAATATATCTTGACTTCGGTAGCGGTGAACCCATTCAATACCAGCCAAGTGTTTTCGGCAACTAGCGCGGGAGACCTCTACGTGAGTCAGGATGGAGGAAATTCATGGAGTGTTTCTGCACGTTTTAGCAAGGCGGATATACGTGAGGTATATTTTGATCCAAATAAACAGGGTCTCATGTATCTTACGACTCGTGCAAGTGGGCTCTATCGTAGCAGGGACGGTGGACTTTCATGGGAGAATCTCCAAAAGAAGTTTTCCGACTATGCAGGAGCTTTACAATATCAACGATTTGTGGTATATCCGTCTAAAGCAGAACAGATTTATTGGGTGTCCAAATATGGTATCCTGACGAGTAGAAATGCTGGAGAGGATTGGGAACCGATCCCTCTCGTCACGCCTCCAGGTAGCGTATCAATCTACGGATTTGGAATTAATCCACGCAATGACAAAGAGCTGTATTACACGGGTACTATTGGCGACCGATCTACCTTCTATCGCAGTGTTGATGGAGGAACGACGTGGGAGACACGGAAACTTCCTACCCAACAGATACCCACCGCACTTCGTGTACACCCCGCTAATAATGGGTGGGTATATCTCGGATTTACGATGGCAACAAAAAAGTAAGTCAAAAAGTTTATAATATATTTACTATGGTTTCAGAATACAAACAAGAATTTGCTCGTGCGATTGAATTTCTCAAACAAGATATTTCAAGTTTACGTACTGGACGGGCGACCCCTGCAATTGTTGAAGATATTGTGATTGAAGCGTATGGAATGAAACAACCTTTGAAAGCGCTCGCATCGATCTCTGTGCTTGATGCGAAGACGCTCGCGATCGAACCATGGGACAAAAGTATTGTTTCTGCTGTTGATAGTGGACTTCGGATGTCTGATCTTGGTATTAATCCAGTGAATGATGGGAAAATGATTCGACTGCCCTTGCCAGAATTGTCGAGTGAACGACGAAATGAGCTTATCAAAGTACTGCATACCAAGCTTGAAAATGCCCGGATCGCACTTCGTAAGATCCGTGAAGAAGCACGTGAAACGGTGGACATGCAGGAGGAAGAAGGAAGTATCAGCGAGGATCAGAAATATAAATTTCATGAAGAAATTGAAAAAATGACGAAAGAAGCGAATGAAAATGTGAAGGCGATTGGTGAAGAGAAAGAAGCTGAGATTTTAAAAGTTTAGTCACCGTGTTTGTCCCCACAGAAAAGAGAAAATTTCTTCTACACTATGGTATACTATACGCACTTATCCTGAGTGCGTATTTTATGTATGCCCAATAAAAGACCTACCAGTTCGCAGCGTAATAAGATAGATGATATTCGCGTTCGTCTGTCGGTCTATTATGTGTGGCGTGACATGGTGCATTCTTATTTTTCTCTTCGTAGAGAGAGTGTCGGGGTTCGAGATAGACATAAGCTTAGAACGTTGCAAAAACAGATATTTTTTTACTATCTCAGAAACTTTTTTTTATTTCCAATTTGGATCATTCGTTTTCTTACCCCCGGATATCTCAAAGGTGAGGTTACACTCTGGAGTAATCTTAAGACTATTGTCCGATCACCTGAATTCCGTCCGCTTCGCGTTGCAATTGCTTCACAATTTCTTTTTCTTTATCTTGTGGTGCATCTGGGACTCGTGTTTTTTCACTATTTTGCTGTTCCGGTGTATGCGGCAACCTATACCTGGGTTCAATCTGGGTGGAATGGTGGAACTACTTCCACTATCGCAGTACATCCAGGTAATAGTTCTGGGTGGGATGCCTATACTGTTGCGTCATCCACGATCGCCGTTTCCTCCACTGTTGCACTAAATCCTATTAGTGCCTCAAGTACTCATACGAGTGATGCTGATTTCGGGTCAGGATCTTTTTCAAATACGATTGTTGAGGGATCGGGGACGGGTGCATATATCCGACTCACGGGAGGTCTTGAAGACGTTAATAACTGGGATCCAGCATTGGCAAATCTTCCTGCGACCACTGGTGCTGAGGCAAAAATGATTCGCAATGGTTCTGAGGATTTTGTGTATGTGTTGAGAGGTACGGGTACAGGATTTTATCGATATTCAATTTCAGGTAACTCATGGACTACGCTTGCCCCTGTTCCTGGGAGTGTGGGGGCTGGTGCAAAGATGCTACGTACTGGTTCAGAAAATTTTATTTATGTTCTTGCTGGCGGTAATACTTCGACTTTTTATCGGTATACCATTTCGACAGATCAGTGGACTACTCTTGATAGTCCATCGGGGACTATCAATGATGGTCCAAACATGGTGCGGTATGGTGATTATATATATGCAATGCGTGGCGGCGGGGTTGCTACGATGTATTATTATTCTATTTCCACGGATACCTGGGCTTCGAGAAGCTCTCCAGCTAGTGGCGTGAACACTGGTGCGGTGATGATTACTAATGGAAGCGATGACTATATCTATATTACACGAGGTACTGCAGGTGCTAATTTTTATCGGTATTCGGTGTCGGGAAATTCGTGGACTGTCATGAATTCTCTGCCAGGTATTCCTGGCGCGGGCTCGTATGCACTACGAACCAGTGCGGATTCCTCGAATATTTATCTCTTGCGAGGTGGTGATACTGTGAATTTGTATCGGTATTCTATTACGGGAGGTACGTGGACAACACTCACTGATCTTCCTGCGGCGGCTGGTACTGGAGCACAGATGATACGTAACGGTACTGATAATGAGATCTATGTATTACGTGGTGCTAGTACTGCCAGTTTTTATCGGTATTCGGTGTCGGGGAATTCGTGGGCTACACTTGCGAATCTTCCTGCGGCGGCTGGTGCTGGAGCACAGATGATACGTAACGGTACTGATAATTATATTTATCTCTTGCGAGGCGGATCAAGCAATGGATTTTATCAATACGTCTTTCAGCGTGAAGCGTATGATTCACCTGGGAGTTTTGTCTCTCCGGTAATTGATACTGGGGGTAATGCTGGGTTTACTACCTTGACGTTTGCTTCATCTAGTCCGAATAACACTAGTGTAAGTGTCGATGTGCGTGCTGGAGATACGATAGTTCCCGATGGTACATGGACTGATTGGACTATTGGTGTAGCTAGTGGGGGAAGTATTGCCACGTTAGGGAATAGACGATATCTCCAATACCGGGTGCAGCTAAGCACGTCAAATTTATCAATAACACCTTCCTTTCTTGACATTACCGTGTTTTATTCTCGTTACTCTAATGGTTCCCTCATCTCCAGCCCTTTTAATACTAATGATTCGACGAGTGTTTTTGGTGGCCTTTCCTGGCAAGGGACTACACCTGCAGATACTTCACTTCGTTTTCAAGTGCGCACTAGTGCTGATTCCAATTCATGGACTTCGTGGCTTGGGCCAGATGGTACTAGTAATTCATATTTCACTGCTTCAGATGGTTCTCAGAGTGCGCCTTCAACGCTCAGTGATGGAGCTGGTGATCAGTATATCCAGTATCGTGTGACACTGGATAGTTCTGGTACTGATACGCCGGTACTTACCGGTACTACAATGACGTACGTGGTCAATGCTCCTCCAGA
>CAYWFD010000033.1:8638-10119 GCA_964457885.1 uncultured Gammaproteobacteria bacterium | reverse complement strand
GATCGCGCTCGTGCTTGATGCCCCGGTTTTTCTCTCAGTTGCGAGCGGTATCCTCGGACTTGCAATAGGCTTTGCTTTACTCAGTTTATTCAAACACGGGCTGTAATCATGTGAATTATCTTCTGTCGCACAAATATACACATCTGCTTGCCGTGGCCATAACGATTGGGTCGCTGTATTTCCAGGTACGCTACCCCTCTGTTTTTTTTGGGACCATTTTATTTGCGGTATTTCTTATACTTACCGGATCTTGGTGGAATTATGTCTACTCACGCCTCTGGCGCATGAATTCCCGAATGTTTGTGACCAAGATTTTTAGTATCGCAACGGTGTTCTTTTTGCTCGGTTTTTTTCTTGCAATACCCGCAGCATGGTATACCATTACCCCTTTGATTGTATGGATAAGTTATGCGGCGACCAGCTTGCTTTCGTCCATCATTTATTTCTGTGTACGGGTTAGTAAAAAAAGGCCTACGGTTTCTTCCGTGTTGGAAAAACATACACCGTTATTTAGAGCGTCACCCTTGCTCATGATCATGTATCTTGTTTTGTGGGTCAGTGGGTTTGCGTTTTTACTACACGCACGAAACGGAGAGGCGCTTTTTTCTCCCTGGCAGGCGATATCACCTTGGTTTTTAGTATTATTTTTTATTTTATCCGTGATATTCGGAATCGTATTGTTCTCCACGGTTCGGACCAAGTTTTTTTTGATCATGCTTCTCATGCATTCGATTCTCTTGCATCTGTACCTGCCACTCAGCCATGAAAATCCGTGGGGTGGGGACGTCTGGCGTATGATTGCTGTCGAAGAGAAGATGTCACAGGGAGATCTGCTTCTGCCGGTACTTTTCGGTCCCGAAGCTATTATACGCGAAGTGCATGGTGTCAGACTGCCTGAAGCGCTTATCATCCCGCACAAATATGTGTACAGCCATTTGTGGGGGACCACGCTGCTACTTGAAAAAACACTTGGTGTGGATTTGGTTACGCTCAATATCTGGCTGATTCCGATTCTCTGGTCGATGTTGATGCCGCTTATTTTGTATCGAATCGGAACCACCCTGTTTCAGTCGCGTCGACTTGGGCGCATCGTCTCTGCATTTTCTTTTTTATTTTTTCCGCTTCAGGCGCTGGGAGGGCTCACGCTTGCGGTCAGTCTTGGTACGATCGTATTCTTTTTTATTCTCATGCTGTACCTTCACCATCTTCATGAACCCGAACCCTGGAAGCGCGTGATACTGTGCATGTTTACTGTCTTTTCAGCGTTTGGATACACACTGTATTTCCTTATGGTATTGTTTTTGTTTATTGGTGGGTTTTTGCTTCAGAAAAATGCACGCCTGAAGCATGATCTTGCCCGGAAGGCAGGAATGACCAGTTTGATTTTTGTCGGAATCTTTTTGTTTCCGACTATTGAGATTATAAGCGGCAGCAGTTATTTTTCTGATTGGCTTACTGTCGGCATATCTATGAAGCAGATG
>CAYWFD010000033.1:0-8628 GCA_964457885.1 uncultured Gammaproteobacteria bacterium | reverse complement strand
TTTTATGCATCTCTAATCCGTCCGCACGATATATATTCCGGAAATATTTTGTTCAATCACACGCCTGAAATCGCATACGTGTCGAATCTATTTACCGCATTTCGCTGGCATTTAGCCGGAATGATGGTTCTTCTTCTCTCTGCATGTGCTAGCGGGATTTTTTTCTTATGTAAGACAGAGAAGAGAATTCAGTGGAGAGTTATCGGATTTCTTGCCAGTGTCGTCCTTGGTGGATATGTGGTCGGATGGTACGTATTGTCTGGCGATCATTCATTTGTGCGGCGGCTGGATCCTGCATTTTCCATACTATTATCACTCCTTGCGGTGTACGGTATCCGCTCATTACGAGAGCAGTATCGTTTCCCGATATCACGCACTATACGGATCTTCGGGGTCATGTTCTCTATCGTCTTTTTAAGCTGGGTCGGTACTTCTGTGCTTGCATCTGGGCCGGATATGCGGGTAGTTTCGATTTCTGAGCGGAATGCTGCCCAATTCGTATGGGATAATGTGGCTCGTAGCGAGAGGAGTTGTGTTATTGCCGATATGTGGCCACTTCTCGCACTTGAAGGACTTTCGGGACAGGGGATTGTTGGAGGAGGATTTCCACAGGACTATTTGTTTGCCCAGCCGGAACGCACTGTCTTGTACGCTGAGATGCTTCGAGAACCCCGTCTCAGTATTGTCAGCACAGCACAAGATATCACCGGAGCCTCGTCATGTGCAATTATGGTTCCTATGTCGTCGGTAGATCAAGAGAAGATTGATACTATTACCGAATTCATGGATATTCGGCCGGAAAAAATCGGTGACATGGCGGTATGGGTTCCAGGGATTGAATAGTGAGTAAAAATAAGGTAGTCTGGATTTGGGTCGGCTCTATGTTTTCTGATAGGACCCGCATCCTGTTGATCATCTTAGCCGACCCGTCTTATCTCTATATTGAAGTTTATGGATTGTATCTTTTGTAAAATCATTGCAGGCCAATTGCCTAACCATACTCTGTATGAAGATGGACAGGTTTTGGCATTTTTGGATGTATTCCCCAAGGTTGAGGGGCATACGGTCGTGATTCCCAAAAAACATGGAGCTACTATTTTTGATTTTACTTCCGAAGAACTGGGTGTGGTTATGCATGGAGTGCAGCAGGCTGCCCGAAAAATTTCTGAAGTATTGAAACCGGACGGTTTTACGATCGGACTCAATCATGGTGAGGTTGCCGGACAGGCGGTTCCACATCTTCATTTCCATATTCTTCCACGGTCAAAAGAGGATGGGGGAGGGAGTATGCATTCGATTGTGAAGCAGGAAAATATGAGAGATGTATCCGAGATTGCGAAACTATTTTCGTAGAGGTCCGAGACGCCCTATAGGGCGTCTGTACAATTACGTTATATATCCTATTTATGTCGAGCCCATTGAAAAAAATCTCCGAAGAAATAATTCATACCAATCCATGGTGGAATTATATCCATGACGTATTTGAGTTTGGTGACGGAAGACGCGGGGATTATTATTACGGACGGACGAATGGTATGTCGATCGTGGTACCTATGCTTCCGGACGGACGATTGGTATTGGTAAAACAATACCGGTATCTTCTTGATAAATACAGTATCGAATTTCCTGGTGGAGGAATTAAAAAAGATGAGGTACCTTCTGCAGTCGCAGCGCGAGAATTACAGGAAGAAACCGGATATGTTGCCGAAGAGTTGATTAATCTCTCCATTTTTGAGCCGCACAACGGGTTGTTTGTCGATACTACCCATGTATTTCTGGCCAAGGGTTTGTCTGAGGCAGAACGGGTGGCAACTGATGATACTGAATTTATTGAAATATTACTGCGTCGGCCCGATGAAATTGAACACTTGATTCGAAATAATGAAATTTGGGACGGGCAAACGCTTGCGACGTGGGCTTTGGCACGGTATTACGTGTAGCCTTTTTTACTGTTAATGATACATCTATGAAGTTATTAGTGACCGGAGGTGCTGGATTCATCGGATCTAATTTTATCCGCTACTGGCTCATGAATCATCCGCATGATCATGTAGTTAACTTTGACGCCCTTACCTATGCGGGAAATCTGGAGAATCTGGTAGATTTTGCGAATGATTCGCGTTACACGTTCATGAAGGGAGATATTTGTGATCGAGATCTGGTATTTCAGACAGTCAAAGATGTTGACGTGGTGGTGCACTTTGCAGCAGAGACTCATGTTGACCGATCAATCATGGATCCTACTATTTTTATCAAAACAAACATCATTGGAACACAGACTATTCTTGATGCGGTAAAAGAATACCATAAGCGCTTCCATCACGTTTCAACTGATGAAGTGTTTGGAGCGCTTACCTTGAATGATCGACCTTTTACCGAGGAGACGCCGTATGATCCGAGAAGTCCGTATTCTGCGTCAAAAGCTGCTTCAGACCATATGGTCCGTGCATATTATCATACGTTTGGAATTCCGATGACGATTTCGAATTGTTCCAATAACTACGGGCCGTACATGTTCCCTGAGAAATTCTTGCCACTCTTTATCTCCAATCTGATGGAAGACAAAAAAGTGCCGGTATATGGAGATGGGCTTTATGTGCGCGACTGGATTCATGTCGATGATCATGCGCGTGGTATTCAATTTATTTTGGAAAAAGGGAAGATCGGGGAGACGTATTGTCTCGGAGGAAATCGAGAAATGGCAAATATCGAGGTCGTAAAACTTATGCTGGAGTTTATGCATAAAGATGAGTCGTATATTGAATATGTGAAAGATCGCCCGGGACATGATCGGCGATATGCAATTGATTTTACCAAAGCAAAAGAACAATTGGGCTGGGAACCAAAAATTACGTTTGAAGAAGGATTGAAAAATATGGTACAGTGGTATCTTGATAATCAGGAATGGGTAGAGCGTTGCAGAAGCGGTGCGTATCGTGAGTATTATGAGAAGCAGTATGTTACTCGGTGAGAGAGTACTTTTTTAGAAGTCTCCAAAGACTTACAATGTCTAAAAAGCTTGAAAGATGAGAATTTTGTAGCCTTTTAAACATTTCAAGCCTGAATTTTTTTTAAGCTTTTTATATGAAAATCCTTATTCTCGGAAACGGGTATATTGCCAAGCGTTGTGTAAAGGCATGGAGTGATGCAGTGCATGACCCGTCAAAAATTTATTCAACAGATGATGTACGTGCGTTGCTTGAAAAACATCAGCCTGATGTGGTGCTTAACGCTGCAGGAGTGCGAGGAAAACCGAACGTAGACTGGTGCGAGACGCATCAGCTCGAAACCATTATCGGCAATACCAAGCTTCCGATTATGATCGCTGAAGCATGCCAACAGAAAAACGTATATCTGCTGCATATCGGCTCTGGGTGTATTTTCTATGGAGATTCAGCACACCCTGACAAGAAATGGCGTGAGTACGATATGGGAAATCCGACTGAGGTTACCTATTCCCGGACCAAATGGGCAGCGGATCTCGTACTTTCCACCCTTCCGAATGTCGGTATTGCCCGCATCCGTATGCCGATCGACTGGATTCCTGCGCCTGATAATCTCATTAATAAACTTTCCTTATTCCCGAAAGTGATTGATGTTGAAAATAGTGTCACGATCTTAGATGATATGGTTACCGTGTTCTATAAACTGATGGAGCAGAAAGCGAACGGGATTTTCCATGTCACCAATCCGGGCACCCTGAAGCATAAGGAAATCATCAGACTGTATGAAGAGTATGTTGATCCGACTCACACCAACGAATGGATCAGTAATGACGATTTGGTGAAACAGAGGCTTGCAACGAAGGGGCGGAGTAACAATTTCCTTTCGTCTGAGCGTTTAACCGCATTTGGAATCACCATGCGACCAGTTGATGAAGCAATCAAGGATACTATGGAAAAATTTGCGAAGGCAAAAAAGGATGGTTTGCATTGGGAAGAATATCTAACCGTCGAATGATATGACTGATCAAGAGCGTGCAATGCTCGCTGCTGCGTTACGCACAGTGACTAACCCAAGCGGACATTTGGGACAAGAATTGTATGAACAGATTGCTCGATTTTCGACAACGGTTGCTTTTGAGGCAATATTACTTCGTAAACGCGAAGGTGCTATCGAAGTTTACATGACACAACGACAGCCACATGAAGCATATGCAGGGCAATGGCATGTTCCAGGATCATTATTCAGACGAGGAGAGCAGCCGGCAGACGTTGCTCGTAGGTTAAGCGAACGAGAATTTAAGGGAATAATTACACGTTTTCAACATGTTGAAGATTTTTTCTACCAAGAAGAGCGTGGCTGGTTTGAGTCAAAAGTATTTCTTGTTGAGATACCTGGACAGATGCAATCGGGTGGGACATGGTTTTCGGTTGATGCACTTCCTCAACGCACTGTTCCACATCATGTAGAAAAAATTATTCCTGCTGCAGTCCAAGCTTTTTCGTAGATGTAAGAATAACACCTCACAAAAAGACCTTTCGCCCGGGTCTTTTTTGATTGACAAAAATGCCTGTATGTGGTAGTTTCAGCTGTTGTCCAGCCAAGGACGACTCCTACGGCCCGAAGGGTGATTCGGGTTTTCAGTGTTTTTGTGGAGGGAATTCTCTATGAGTGTTGCGTCTTCCAAGCTGCCCTGGGCCGATTGGCTCACGGAGCAGCGTGGGCGCTCTACGATGCAGGTCGACAAGACTTCGCTCGTGAGCGCGACGGACTGGGGCATGCAGGATCAGGGTGCACGGTTCGGTCGGCATGACGGGAAGTTCTTCAACATGGTCGGTGTCGGAGTCACGACCGCCGTCCGCGAGGTCATGGGCTGGAATCAGCCCATGCTCCAAGAGGTCGGTGAGGGCGCTCTCGCGCTGCTCCGGCTCCGCGACATCGGGCACTACCTCATCGCGGCGCGCGCTGAGCCGGGCAACAGCTCGGACGGCCGTGTGCTGCTCGGTCCTACGCTCCAGGCTTCGAAGTCGAACCTCGAGCGGGCGCATGGCGGTTCGCTCCCACCCCGCGCTGAGTTCGTGCAGGCAGAAGGCGTGCGATGGGTGCGGATGCCGAAGGACGGTGGTCGTTTCTTCGAGAACCACAACTACGGTAGCGTGATCGAGGTCGACTACCTCGAGCCGCTGTCGAACGAGCGCTGGTTCTCGCGGACGGAGTTGGCCGAAGCCATCTCCGCAGGGGAGTGCAATACGCACCTCCGCGAGCTTCTCGCCCTCGCGTTCGTCTAGAGCGATTTGTTCTTTGAAAATTAGGGAGGGAAGATCTACTGGCGTGAAATAATCGCTGGTAGATCATCCTCAAAAAAGCCTTTAGTTTAAGGGCTTTTTTGTTTTGACAAAAATCGGTGCACGTGTTAGGTTGAAGTGCTCTTCGAATACCTCGAAGACAGCGCTAGTTCTTTGCCTGCATTACGTAAAAAAGAAAAAAAGGAGGGTTCGAATGGGTGCATATTCATTTGTGCCTTTGTCAGAAGCACTCAAACAGGGTTTTCGCCCCAAGTGGATCGCTTCAGGCGAAGGTGACGTCGTACTCAGCCAAGACGGGTTCGCCCGGATTGTGCGGGCAGTGGCGCAGGAAGGCGGGAAGAATCTCTACGATCTCTGGATCGTGGATAATCCTCCGGCTGCTGCGGTCGCTGCCCTCGACGATCGAGGCTATCTCGGGCTCGTGCACATCTGGCGACCGGTCACCGAGATGCGCGTGTCGCCGAGGCGAGTCAGTCTGAGCGAACTCGGCCGCTGGCGGTGGGAATTGCCGCGTGGTCTTGCTGATCCGGATGAGGCGCTTGATATGGCAGCGATCCGTGAAGGCAGCGAGGAGTTGGGGTGCGTCCTTACCTCGCCTCGTATCCTCGGATACTATCACGGCAATTCGTCGTACATTCCGAGACCGATTCCACTCTATCTCGCGAACGCGGGTCGTCGCGTGGATCACGGGCACGACGAGCACGAGGGCATTCGGCATGCCGAGTTTTTCTCACCCGAAGAGGTTCGTGCCATGATCCTCGCGGGAGAGATCGACGACGGGTATGTGCACTCCGCCTGCACGTACCTCGGCTTGCGTGGTGTGTTCGACATTTTTTCCCGCTGACGGGAGCGATGTCGTCTGCGACGCAAACGACGCCCCACTACATAGTGGTGGGGCAACTTCAAAAAAGCCTTTAGTTTAAGGGCTTTTTTGTTTTACAAACTGTTCGGTATTTGCTAGGATTCATGTATGTATTTAACCCATTTGTATGCTGGACTCTCTTATTAGTATCAAAAAAATTGACTCAGATAACATGCTTGGTAGTCTTCAGTTGTTGTATAAACAAGTTGAAGAAGTTGCTGCAATCGCCGAACTCATGAAAGTTCCGTCTGCGTATACCCATATTGAACGGATTGTCGTCGTCGGTATGGGCGGGTCCTCGATCGGGACACATGTCATCAAATCACTCTATCACGGACAATTGAAATATCCGCTCGAGATTGTGAACGGGTATGATATTCCAGGATATGTGAATGCTAAAACGTTGGTTATCGGTTCAAGCTATTCCGGCACGACTGAAGAAGCGTTATCGTGCGTTGAGAGAGCGCGAGCAAAGAAAGCGAAGATTGCAGTGATTTGCGCTGGTGGTACGCTGGCTGAATTTGCAAAGAAGCATGGTTATCCAGCACTGGTATTTACCACTGAAAATAATCCGTGCGGTTCACCGCGCATGGGACTCGGGTATTCGATTGTCGGGCAATTGATCTTGTTTTCAAAATTTGGTGTTCTCAATATTACCAAAAAACAAGTCAAAGAAATGGTTGCGGTACTTGCGGCTTATGATACTAAGTACGGAGTACTTACTCCTGAGAGTGAGAATAAGGCAAAACAATTGGCAAAGAAAATGATCGACCGAAGTGTGTGGTATGTGGGAAGTGAACACTTGCTCGGAAGTGCTCATGTGGCCGCAAATCAAATGAATGAAAATGGTAAGCGATTTGCAGGGTATTTTGCCTTACCTGAGCTCAATCACCATCTCTTGGAAGGGATGATGTATCCGAAGACCAACGTTAAAGATTTGTTATTTGTATTGATTGAAAGCGGGTCCTATAGCGACCGCGTACAGAAACGGTACCAGGTCACGAAGAAAGTCCTTGCAAAAAACAGTATTGCGCATGATTCGTTTGTGGTTTCTGAATCCACTCCATTGCTTCAGGTCTGCGAATGTCTGGTCTTCTGCAGTTATGTCAGTTATTACACGGCTATCTTGAAGAAGATCGATCCGACTGCGATTCCGTACGTGGATTATTTTAAGAAGGAGATGGGGAAGTAGAAGCTTCTTATCAAGCCTAAAAGGCTAATGTTATATGACTGTCTCTGTAATTACCGTAACGTGGAATAGCAAAGAATTTATCTTGAGTCAGATTGCATCTGTTCGTGCTGCTCGGAAGAATATTCAGATTGAACAAATTATTGTTGATAATGCGTCTAGTGATGGTACGGTTGAGGCTATTCGAGAGAAGTTTCCCGACGTGGTCGTGATTGCAAATACCGAAAATAAAGGATTCAGTGCGGCGAATAATCAGGGTGTTGCAGTGTCCAAAGGAGAATATCTATTGTTTCTCAATCCTGATATGCGGCTTGAATCGGGATCATTGGATATGATGACTGACTGGATGAATCGAAATTCAAATGTAGGAATTGCAAGTCCGAAATTGGTCAATGAGGAGGGTATTATCAATGAGGATGCTTCGCCTCGAAGATTCCCGAGAGTCTGGGAACAGATTGCGTTGATTCTCAAATTACCACATCTACTCCCTCATGTGCTTGACCGATACCATCTGAAAGGGTTTAATTTTGATATGGAGCAAGACGTGGATTCGGTACGAGGCTCTTGTATGTTTATGCGAAGAGAAGTTGTGGAAAAGTTGGGATGGGCGTGGGATCCGCGGTTTTTTATTTGGTATGAAGATGTCGATATTTGTCGTGAGGCGAAACGACTCGGATATCGAGTAGTGCATACCCCTATTATTACGGCAGTTGATTATATCGGACAGAGCTTTAAGAAGCGGACGACGGTGTGGAAACAGAAACAGTTTACCGGGTCCATGCTGATTTATTTCAAGAAATGGGAGCCGTGGTGGAAATGGATGTGGATTGCACTATTTCGACCGATTGGAATTGGATTGGTGTGGATGTCTGACAAACTTCATTCTCTGAAAAAGAAGTAAGGTCTATGTCTAAACTAATTATACAATTAGTTACGTGGAACGGAAAAAAGTATATCCCGTATCTTTTTGAGTCGCTCCGGAAACAGACGTATCAAGATTTTCATTTGTATGCATTTGATAATGGATCCAGTGATGGGACTCCTAGTGCAATCGAAAAGGAGCTAATGAATGCGTCATTTACCCATACGCTTGTGAAAAATGAACAAAATGTCGGCTTTGTCGGTGGCCATAATCGAGTGTATGCGGCGACAGCGCACGAATATATATTGCTACTGAACCAGGATATGTACCTCATGCCTGATTGTATTGAAAAAATGGTGAAGTTTCTGGATACACATGGACAGTCTGCTGCCGTAAGCCCGCGGCTGATGCGATGGAATTTTGCAGATATTGATAACGGACTTGAAACCAGTTTTACTCATGTGAT
>CAYWFD010000032.1:0-10131 GCA_964457885.1 uncultured Gammaproteobacteria bacterium | reverse complement strand
TCATGAGTAAACCCAATACCCCAATATACACAAACCCGATCAAAGCTCCTGATTTGGAAATCGCATACGGCAAACTCAAAATACCAGCACCAATGGTACTGCTTACGATGAGCGCAATCCCTTGGAGTAAGGTCAGACGTTTCTGAAATATTCCGCGCACATGCACGACATCCTCACTGGCTCGACTTTTTGACTGACCAATCCTATACATATGCAATTTTCCAATAGTTATAATATCCTAATTTCTAGTTCTATTGATCACATCCCCTATCGACCTTGAGATTCTGACTGTACATATTCTTTTGCCGCATCGATAAACGAACCGTCTCCATGCTCGTATTTCATCCAATACCACCATTCGACCCCCCACAGATACGCACGAGATGCGCCGCTATGTTTTGCGTCTTCCATATTCTTTTTCATGCGTGCGACATTCATGGTCTTCATCTGTTCCTCTACAGAGGAAGCCGGTATGCCGCCTGTATGCACCCATGGCTCAGCCTGCAATTCAGAAACAAAGAAACGTTCGTGTGGTATCCCCCACAGAGCTGCACGGAGACGATACCAGCCCATAGGTAACCAGTCATAGGGGACCACACGTCCGCCCGGTGTTCGAATAACGCGATACATGGTGGTACCAAAAATGTCCCCTGCCTTGGCAGCAGTTCTCCAGGTTGAAAGTTCACCACTATCAGTCACCACGACATCGTGTACCGTATCAAGTTTCCGCACGATTTCAAGCTCGCGTGAAAACAAATCGCGGCGGAAATGTTCGCATTCTCCAAACTCAAAATTGATAAACGGCTCGTTCTCCACCTGCCAATATTCGAGCGCAGCATGATCCTTATAACGACCGACTACCGCCTCAACATAACGGGCTACACGGTCCTCATAAGAAGTAGCTCCCTCAGCCACTGCCCACTCAGGCGTATGGCACTCGGGCCAGCGCGGAGTTTTTTGTCCGACGACCAGGAGGACCCGCGCACCCTGATCCCGCGCAGTATTCATCATAAAATCGACAGAAGAAAAATCATACACCCCCTCTTCTTTTTCTATGTCATCCCAATCAGCTGAAATGCGGATAAATTCTGGTTTCAGATCCTGAAGCATCTCCGTATACATCTTTTTCCAATCGATATGGAGCCATGTGGCATATGATGAACTGAAACTAATTCCATAGGATATGGGATGTGTCGATCGACCATACCACCACAGGCCGCCATATGCCAGCGCCAACAGTCCGATAATAAGACCAAACCAACTCATACGCATAAGCCTAGATAAAAAATAGTGATCCGATAATGACTAATATGATACCGAGAGACTGTATCGCAAGCTCACGCCGAGTCGAGTATTCGCGGAAAACTCGTGGAAACCATTTACTCAATACATACACGGCTCCGAACATAAGCGCATACTGCAATCCGCTCATTGCCTGTACCACCGAGACCGATCCCAGTGCTGAAGCATATTGAATCAATATGACAGCAATCACACCTGAAAGTTTGGTAATCCATACCAGCGCAAGCGATGTAAGTTTTTTCTGTTTTTTCTTGGCGTGTTTCTTTCGTGCTGCGAATCGAAGCCGTAATTCGCGCTGTACCGGAGGGTACAGCAATAATGCGAGCCCGACAATTCCCGCTCCTGCACGGGTCCACGCAAACGCAGGGATAAATTCATGAAATGAGTATAAATATTTGGCACTAACATGTGACAGTCCGAAAAAAATACCGGAAATAACAGCCCACCAATAGACGGTGGAATATCCTTTTTTTCCGCGGGTCTCCTGGTAGGATAGGAGAATGGACGCACTACTCAAAAGTAAAATACCGAAAATCTGATACTGCGACAATTGCTCTCCGAGAAACGTATATGACAGCGCGTAGGTGGTAAAAATAACCACCGCTCCATTAAACGGGGTCACATGTGACGCTTCACTGCCCTTAAGCGCAATATATAGGGTCAATAGTCCGAGCCCGAATGCAGTACCGGACAAAAGACTGATTCCGATATGAAAAAGTGAAAACGATTCAGGTGCAATCACGAGAAGCAAAAGTGCCGGCAAAAGAATAATCGTGGAATAAAATGCATACACACTTGGCCGCCCGATCGTGGTCGATGATAAAATATATTTATCGAGGATAAAGGTAAGTGCCAGTAACCCGTAGCCGATAAGTGAGATGATGAGCCAGGTCATACGCTAGAGTAAATGAACGTCTTCAATTTCGCTTCGCTTGCCTTTGAGTACCACTTCTTCAATATGGTACGTTCCATTCTTCGGTGCATGCAAAAATCCACTCATCGCAGCCTCAGCAAGCCAGCCAGATTCAAGCCAATCAAAAAGCCACTGGTGCGTATACCGCGGATCTTCCTGCTCAAATCCCGCACCGATCGCATGAAGCCATGCGCGATTATAGTTTTCCTGCGATCCGATCGACGGCGCAATGATAATCGGAAGTCCGAGACCTGCATAAAATGATAATTCAGAAGGCTTGGTCCAGAGAATGTCGGTCGTGAGCAGCGCTTCATTGAACTTTCGGAAATATTCCATTTTATCTGCAGAATAAATAATATTCACCAATCCCGAATGATGAGCATCCACGTGTAGTTCTTTCACTTTATTATCATAATAGGTGTACACATCATTGCGAGAGCCGGCGACCAAATTGAGTCGGACTTTCCCAGCATCGATATGCTCATGCAAACTCTCTAAGATAGTAATGCCGATATCCCGCTGCGCTCCGGCACCTCCAACAGCGAAGGTGATGGTAAGCGGGTGAGCATTCCGGATATCGCAATACTCAACCCCTAGATATTCTTCGATCATCGCGCGATATTTCTGCTGATAACGAAAATGTGGATCGAGATTGGCGATTCTACAACCAAGAGAGTGGCGAAGTGTTTCGAGATGAGTCGTACCAGTATTTTCTTTGGGCAATGGAAAACCAGTCACATAAATCTGCTTACTTGGAACTCCATACAATTCAAGACGCTGCTTCACTCGCTTATTCGGTGCGCAATATTTGATCCTGCTGGTACGAGGATTGAGTGGTGCCCATGCACGGCTGATATCCGTATCGGTACACAGACAATAGATATCGCCTTTGTACCCATGTTCTTCGGCAAAAAATGCCACTGCAAAAAAAGAAGTCAAAAGCGGCAAAGGTTTCTGATTCAGGGTATCGATCAGATGTTTCCCCCACCCCTTCTCAATCATGCGATAAATCTGCTTAACTTGGAGAATAGGTTCTGAAAGATCACGCTTCGGATAAAATGGATCGATCCGCTGGATATAATCCATGACCGAAAAAGCCAATGGTCCAAGCAAAGGGACTTTTTTAAACCGTGAAACGGTCTCATACATTTTTCTGCTCCCTTCCCACTTGAGCCGGTCACTCTTCGGAATTCCAGCATACGTATTTGCCGTTACAATCGCAGCGTCTTGCCATCCATCTGGAGATGCAGCGATATCTTTGAGCGGATATACTGCCCGCTGATGACCGTATCCCATGTCGACGGTTATGATATACGCTTGTTTGGTTTTTTTTCGTGTACCTGCCATAATAAAATTGGTTGAGCTATAGTATACCATATCTATCCGATAATACGTATACAAAATAATCGATACCAAAAATCACCCGGCATGGGTGATTTTTTATTCAATTAGATTATGGTCTTCCAAATGTTTTTCTAAATGAAGGTCTTTGCGCACTCGAACCATTTCCTGCTTCTGGTCTTTCACGGTTATTACCATATCGATGCTTTCGATTTCGTCGCCGCCCCTCTCCTCCAGAACCAAAACTTCGTTGTTCACGAGAATTATTTCCTCGAAAATTACGTCGAGGACCTCTCTCAAATCGTTCTTCGCGACCTGAATCACGAGGAATTTCAACTTTTGGAGGAAGTGTTGGAAGTCCGATAATAGGTAATGATTTTTTAATCAATCGTTCAATCTGTCTGATTTGTGATCGTTCTTGATGTGTAACAAAAGAAACTGCCTTACCACTCATACCTGCTCGACCAGTACGACCAATACGGTGCACATAATCCTCGGAATTATCAGGTAAGTCAAAATTGATAACCAATGAAATTCCAGTCACATCAATTCCTCGTGCAGCGATATCAGTCGCAACAAGAATTCGATATTGTCCTGATTTAAATCCAGCAAGCGCCGCTTTTCTCTGCGCAAGTGTACGATTCGAGTGAATTTCCACTGCAGTATGATTCATGTGACGAAGAGAGGCTGCGATTCGTTTTGCCCCAAATTTGGTTCGAGAAAACACAAGAACAGTACCTTTGTTATCATCAAGTAGTTTTTGAAGCAATTGTAATTTTTGTTCTTTCGCAATAATAAAAATTTCTTGTTCAACATTTGCAGAACTTGTCCCCTGTGGAGCAACTTCAATTCGAAGGGGTAACTTCATATGCTGTGCTGCCATTTTTGCAATTTCTGATGGCATGGTCGCAGAAAAAAGAAGTGTCTGACGATCTTTTGGAGTAAGCTCTAAAATTCGTTTGATTTGTGGTGCAAATCCGATATCAAACATACGATCTGCCTCATCAAGTACCACCACCTTAATACGATCAAGTGTGACTGTTTTTTGTTCGAGATGGTCGACTAAACGTCCAGGAGTCGCAACAATAATATGTGGATTACGGCGAAGCTCATTAATCTGCATATGCATTGAAGCTCCTCCAATAATCACCGCAGTTTTAAGCCCAAGTGAATATCCAACTTTTTTAAGTGTTTCTTCTACTTGAAGGGCTAATTCACGAGTAGGGACCAGTACAAGACCTTGCGCCTTCAGTTGTGCCAATCGCTGAATCATAGGAATTCCAAACGCAAGTGTTTTTCCCGTACCGGTCTGCGCAATGCCGACCATATCTTTTCCTTCAAGTGCAACCGGAATAGACTTCAATTGGATTGGAGTCGGATGGGTATACTTGTGGTGCGCCAAAATTTCTAAAAGCTTTGGAGCAATAGGCAGACTTTCAAAGCCCACCGTGGTAGTGTGTTCCATAAAATAAATATAGTGACCCGATGTCTACTGGGCCACTACAATTATGGAACAAGAAGATTCGAGTCTATGAGGAGTAAATCTCCTCTAATGAATGAAATGGGAGTATAGCAGAAAGAGTGAACTTTGTCAATATGGTTGACAAAGTTCAAGTATTTTGATATACGTATTCGGCCAGATGCAACAGGAGGAAAGCATGGCACGGATCAATGGACTCGTCACGGTTCGAAACAAAGGTGTGGTCGTCATGAAGATCATCGCGGGAAGCGATGGTCACAAGGCAGGCACGGTCGAAGAATACGTTCGTCGGCACTGGCCCATGACGAAATTCCAGGCCTATGACGTCGCCACGAAGATCGGCTTCGGAAGCAAGGACGATCTCGTCGTCATGACGGAAGACGACTTGTACCATGAGCGTGGTGTGGCGCCAAGCCGCATACACTTCACGACTTTCGAACAAGCAGAGTTCAACCCGAACTCGAGGAGTGGGGTCCCCGACTACACGGAGGTGATCGACCTCTAAGACAACAACCTAGGAGAAGCCGTAGAAATACGCGCTAGAAAAACGCCGACACAAACCTGCTCGCAGGCGCATGTCGGCGAGCAACAAAAAAACACCAGATGTCTGGTGTTTTTTTGTTTTGGCAGGCGCGGCAGGAATCGAACCTACGACGAAGGTTTTGGAGACCTTAGTGATACCATTTCACCACGCGCCCATGGATTAATTAACTTCGACAGTATAGCGAACTTTCGTTTTTTTTTCAAGATCCCTTTCCACACTGTACGATATAAAAAGATTGAAGACCATATTCTGAAATCTTCAATCTTTATAGTATGGTAAACCTACGCACTTATGAAGCTGTCCTTTTATTTCGATTGCGCTCAACTTCGGTCAAATATTTCTTTCGAAGACGAATACTTTGTGGGGTAATTTCAAGATATTCATCGTCATTCATCATTTCCATACCACGCTCAAGCGTAATCTCAAATGGAGGAGTGAGGATAATAGCATCGTCACTTCCACTTGCACGCATGTTGGTAAGTTTCTTTCCCTTGATCGCGTTCACCGCCATATCCTGACCTTTGGATACATTTCCAATTACCATTCCTTCGTAGATTTCAATATTTGGTCCAATATAGAGTGTACCTCGATCCTGGAGATTCCAGAGAGCATACCCAAGTGCTTTTCCGGTAAGCATCGAAACCATACTTCCCACCTCTCGTTTTTCAATCACACCTACATGAGGTCGGAATCCAGTCACCCGTGACGCCATAATTCCTTCTCCGCGAGTATCCATCACAAACTCTCCTCGATACCCCAAAAGTCCACGAGTTGGAATTTCAAAAATAATACGAGTATGACCTCCCTCAGGCATCATATTGACCATCATTCCCTTTCGCTTACTCATCTTTTCAATGATCGTACCTACATATGCATCTGGTACATCAATCGTCACTTCTTCAAAAGGTTCTACCTTTTCTCCATTTTCTTCTTTGATAATTACCTTTGGCTGTGATACCTGAAGTTCGAATCCTTCACGGCGCATATTTTCAAGCAAAATGGCGATATGCATTTCTCCACGTCCATAGATCGTAAAACGATCCCCACTTCCAAATTCCACATGAAGACCCACATTCACCTCAAGTTCTTTTTCAAGTCGTTCACGAATTTGTCTACTCGTCACATACGTTCCTTCTTTTCCTGCAAACGGAGAATTGTTTACCAAAATATCCATGGAAATTGTTGGATCGTCCACTTTGATCGCAGGGAGAGCCTCCTGATCCGCTGAAGCACAAATTGTTTCACCAATATAAATATCAGGAATTCCAGCGATCATCACAATATCCCCTGCCTCAGCAGTTTGCACTTCTTCACGAGCAAATCCTTTGAAATTCTGAATTTTAGTAATATTTCCCGTTCGAGTGGTACCGTCTTCATTTTTGATAAATACTTTATCACCCTGCTTTACGGTGCCTTCATAAATACGACCAACAGCAAGACGACCAAGATAATTGTCGTACGCAAGGTTGAATGGCTGCATGCGAAGTGGCTTATCAATATCATGTGGAGCAGCAGGAACTTTTTCCAAGATTGTATCAAGTAATGGTTCAAGGTTTTTTGCTTCATCAGTTAAATTCTTTTTTGCAACACCAAGTTTGCCAATGGCATACACGGTTGTGAAATTGAGCTGTTCGTCATTTGCCCCAAGATCCATGAATAATTCGAGTACCATGTCATGCGCTTCTTGTGGTCGAGCAGCTGGTTTGTCAATTTTATTGAGAACCACAATTGGCTTCAATCCAATTTCAAGAGATTTTTTCAATACAAATTTGGTCTGAGGCATCGGGCCTTCTTGAGCGTCAACAATCAATAATACTGAATCAATCGATCGGAGCACACGCTCTACTTCAGATCCAAAATCTGCGTGACCCGGAGTGTCCACGATATTCACCTTCGTCCCTTTATAGAAAAGTGACGTATTCTTTGCATAAATCGTAATACCACGTTCTTTTTCAAGCGTATTTGAATCCATGGTCTGTCCCTCTTCGGTAATCATACCGCACTCGCGAAGTAAAGCATCGGTCAAGGTGGTCTTGCCGTGGTCTACGTGCGCGATAATTGCAATGTTTCGAATTTCCATATTTGAAGACAAAAGCCTCAAAGCTCAACACTCGAGGCGAAATATGGGCTGAGTATAGGACAAAACCATCTTCTTGTCAAGACAAACAGAATCAAAAGTCATAAAGTCCGTAAACTCAAAAAAGATACCCAATAATTTGAGTTTACTTTCGACGTTATGACTTTAAAGACTTTTAGACCAACTTACCTCCCCATCTTGGTCAACAAACTGATCATTGCAGGTCTCGTCTTCATACGCCCCATCCAGGCGACAATCGACGGGTATGGAGTGAAATCATACTCAAGCCCAAACCCGGTATTAATGACCGCAGCAACACTGAGATCAGCAAGCGTAAATTCGGTTCCGACCATAAAGTCGCGCTTTTCAAGGTGGTCATTGAGAATAGTAAGAAATGGTTTTACGTCCTCCCCTGCTTTGATTGCCACGTCTTTAGATCCGACATTAAACAAAACGAAATACAAAATCGTGTCAAAATATTTCTGGACATGTAGCGTACTCCACCAGATCCATTTGGAAATATTTGCCTTGTCTTCCAGTGTTCTCCCGAGTAATTCCGGCTTATATTTCTCCGCAAGATACTGATTGATTGCTTGGGACTCCCACAACACGAATTCCCCGTCGACCAGTACTGGCACTTTTCCATTTGGGTTCAATTTCAAAAACCACGGACTTTTCTGTTCGCGTGCCTTCATATTGAGCTCCTTCTGTTCATACGGCACATTCAATTCTTCAAGGAGCCACACACATCTTCCCGCACTTGAATTCGCAGATCCATACAGTGTAATCATATTCATGAAGATAATAAAACTAATCTAACACATGAAAAGTCAGTATATCTGATAAACGATTTCTGTTCAACTGTGGAAAACTATGCCGAAAGAGTAGTATCCGAACCCTTTTGGTGTTCAATTTTCTTAGGAATACCAAGGGTACGACCAAGGGCAATTCCCATAGCTCCAGATACGACGAACGCAAATGAACTCACGGGAAATACGATCGTAAGAATAGTAATCGCCAATTTAGGCAATCCAAATACAAACAACGAAAGCGTCAAAATTTCCTTCCAGGTATACCGCGTTGACCGATCATGGGAACTTACCGCCCTATAGAGTCCGTATGCGATCGACGTAAATATCAAGATGAAGACAAGTAATCCGATGCCCCAAAACAAAAATGTAAAGGCGGTAACGACAAGTAATGCGACCAATTGTCCGCGTCCGCCAAGCGTATCAAGAAATGTAATAATCTGATTTTTTGATATGGTCGTATCAGGAAAACGAGTCAATCGATCATTCACCACTTCGGGTGTACTCGAAGTTTTGGTTACCACAGCGCGGGACGTGATCAAAAATCCAGTCTGAGTCGAAGTAGTAAGGAATGCGTCGAGACTTGTAGTATTCGTAGTCGTATCGACGACGATAACCATATTCTCGTTTTCATACTCAAAATACCTAACATACGGCTGAGGGAGATCAGTGACAGACAAGGTACCATCGCTCAAGTGTGCCGTGAAATCCGGCAACTCACGATCAAGCGTCTCTCGAAGCGGAGGAACTGCCCGCGGGATTTCTATATATGCAATCCGAACTGCAACGAGAAGGGACAACACGAGAAGCATGAGTACGAAAAAGATGCTCGACTTCCCTGCTTCACGAGACTGCCGCGCAAGCCATGCAGGATCAGTAAAACTTTTATATAACGCCTGGAAATAATATTTCATATAAAAAAGTAATATATAGTAATACAAAATCCCGACGTTCGTCGGGATTTCTTGAGACAAAATTACTTGGTTTCCTTGTGGGTCGTATGCTTCTTGCAGTGCTTGCAGAACTTTGAGATCTCAAGTCGTTCTTTGATAGCCTTATTCTTATTTTTGAAATAAGTCACCGTTTTGCATTCAGTGCAGGAAAGTTTGACCTTATTTTGTCGCTCTTTTGACTTGGAAGCCATAAAACCGAGACTAAAAATGAAGTAACGCTATACTACCCTACACAGTCTGTTTTGTCAAGAACATTGCCAAAAGAGACCGTGCTGCCGGTACTAAATCCAAAAACAGCCTAGTCCTAAGATGTTTTTGGATTTAGTCGAGACCTCCAGACTCGACTATCCTCCTAAGTGTTCACCTAACCCCACCTCATCCGCACAAGCGTCATGCACTGTCCGCATCCTCGATCGTGGGATCCCTGCTCTTTGCTGCCTTCGAGACGGCCCACGTATCCTTCTTCTTGGGAACAGGGACAAAGATCTTGGCCGCAATCAGGTGTGCGATCAGGGAGTCTCGCCATGCAGGAGTAAACCCGCTGCAGAACTCCTCGAGTTGTTCGAGTGTGATCATCTTGCCCGCGAATCGACGGGTGATGACCCGGATACGCCCTCGGAATCGTTGTTCCTCACGCTCCTGTTGGTCATAGCTCCTGATGATCGCTTTGGCCATGAGATAACCATGTGTCTTACTCTTCGGATTTTTCACG
>CAYWFD010000031.1:0-10343 GCA_964457885.1 uncultured Gammaproteobacteria bacterium | reverse complement strand
AGTGGTATTCAATCGCGCCGCAGATTGTCCTTTTCCCGGAGCAGCCGCATCCATGTCTTCACCATCCCAATTCCCATACACCACCCGATCAATTTCTTTCCCGCTTGGATCGAGAAGGATGATCACATCTCCCCCATTGTTCAAACTTCCTTTTGGTTTGTCGATTACAAAAAATCCCTGCGGATTGACCACTCCCGCAAGTATCGTATTGGTATTACTTCCATCACGAAGCGACCATCCGTCAAGTGAAATAGCGCCTGCAGTGGTATTATATACTTCCACAAATTCAGCATGTCCTGATTCAGGTGATGACACAAATTCACTAATAATGATGCTGTCAATCAGAAATGTTGGCGAGAGAATTTCATTCGGAATAGATACGTTTACAGATCCTCCAGCAGATACAGGTGGCGGCACTTCTTTCGGGGTAATGTTATTCGGAAAATTGGGAGTCGGGGTGATCGTATAGGAAAAATCATCACGATCAATGTCAGTATCTTCGCCATCACTATTACGCGCGATTGCATGCGCTTTTCCAGGAAATGTTGCATTGTCATCAATATTTCCATCATCCCATCCTCCATAGGTAACCGAATCAATCAAGTCTCCGCCCGGATCATTGAGAATAATCTGATCTCCTGATTGATTGAGTTTGCTTGAAGTGAGATATACAATCTTGAAATCAAGGGAGTGTATCGTTCCGGTTACGTTCGCAATTTTTCCGACACCATCATGCAGAGTATATCCATCAAGCACCACGTCTTCGTCTTCCGAATTGTATAATTCAATCCACTCTTTCTCTCCGCTGAGGGGATCGCTCAAAAATTCATTAATGAAAATTTTTGAAGGTGAGTGCTCAATATCTTCTTCATCATCTATCAAAGACACCACTTCAATATCTCGCGAGACCGTGCTTGAAGCAGCCGCAGTATCATATACGGTAAGGGAAATTAGCTTCGTTCCGGTTGTGGCAAACACATATTCCACACTCACCCCTTCATATTCTACTCCTTCAATCACCCACACGAATCGCTCAATAAACCCCTCAAGATCACTCGACGCAAATGCATCGAATGCCACCGTCTCGCCTACCAAGGTCGAGGTAGGTGCACTAAACTGTGCGTACGGAATGCGATTTACCTGCTCTTCTCCACTTTGCCTCCACCAATAATTTTCTAATCCAGGAGTAGAAGAATCCGGATGTTCTTTCCATTCAAGTATACTTGCAGGATCTCCATTCAGGTTTATGCGCTCAAGTGAGTAATTGTTTACACCAGCGTATACAAATTTTTCTATAAAGTGATCATTCCCGCTTCCTGTCTTAATTCCAATTTCTTCTCCAGATTTGGTAAGTGTAGTCCACGCACTATCAAACACCGTTGAGGTGATGCCCGAATGGTCTTCAAAAAACACATGATCATTCTGGGCAATAATTGCGTATGCGCCCGGTGAGAGAACAGTGGAAGTTACGGTACTACTCGGACTCAGAGTAAGCCCATGATTCACCTCGCCTTCCCAGAATTTCCAGCCAGCCAAGTCAATCGGCTCCGAACTTTTATTATAAATTTCTATCCATTGGTGATCAGTAGGAGCGCACCCGCTCGGGCAAATCTCAGTAATAATGACCGTCTCAGAAATAGTCCGAACTCGTTTTGAAAATAAAAAAATACTTAGTGCAATTACAAATACAATAAGTACGATTTCCCTCCATTGTTCTTTCATACCCCTCCGTATGTTAGAAATAAATTGTTAATAAAACTACTATACCACAATTATAATCTACACAAAAGCACCAATCTGAAAGCATTATGCCTCTATAAAATTGAAGACCCCACACCAGCTTGCGCCAATGTGGGGTTGATGTCGCCAGCCGAATTGCTGACAACTAAGGAACGATCGAGACCATCTGTGGGTACGTGATGTACGTGCCCCACGGAATGCGTCGATCAAGCGGGTTCGGATCAGGCGGGGTATTAAAGATCAAGCCTCCCAGCTGATCTCCGATCCCCGTCACGAACGAGGCGTGTGTCGACCACTCAGGACGAATCGAGGTGCTGAACGTGTAGGTTACCGTCTCACCCGCTTCAAGCACGCGTGAGAGAGAATGAAAATGTGCGCTACCGCCCGTATCCGAAACACTCATCTCCGTAGCGATTCCCACCCGCTTCACAACTTCACCATCTTCCAAGAGGGTAAAATTGTAAAACCTCTCAGACCAGTCAGGAAGCAAAAAACCTTCGGGGTCCGTCGCATCCTGATTCTCTTCGTCGTCGAACACTCCGTACGTGTGGAACTGAATGAAGAGTCCGTCGAGTGTGATGTTGCGACATGCGGAAACCGCGAACTCGAACATTTCCACATCTTCGATGTTTTGAGCATCGGAGAGACGAATCGGGGCTCTTCGGGTACACCGTACGGACGACGTAGTCGATCTCGTCGTTACATTCAGTGTCCAAAGTGACTTTGAGGTTAGAGATACACACCCCCCTCTGCTGGTTGCAGGTCTCATCGACCTGGCAGTCGCGAGAGGTGGCGCACTGGAATATCTCCACATCATCCCCATCAGTTCCGTCCACGCTGAAGTGCCCGTCATCCGGACCGCAGTCAAAGCCTGGACAGCCAGGTTGAAGATTATCCGGCGGACCCTCAGCCGTGTTGTACATGTCGACGTCGCACGCACCGAGGCCGATGATCGCGAGGAGGAGGTTGACGATGAAGTTCTTGCTGAACATTGCAGGACCCCTTGATTTGCGAGCACACCCTATCCAACCACCATGGTTAGACAGAATTAACTCATAACGTAGCTACCCACTGAGAGATAATAAATACTTATATCCCTATGCGTAGCTACGTATACTATGTATTTGTAAATGAACTTGTTTCAAAACCTTTCGCTCTTTATTCGTCAGAGCTCATCAGTACCGATTACATCGGCAGAGGTACGCCGTTGTTGAGAGGTACGGCTAACCTTTCTCCATTTTACGAAACGGAGACAAAACGCTGCTCTAGTCGACCACTCCATCGACTTGGGATTTAGGTGTTGCTCTGAAGGATCGCCATCAGGACGACCGCACCGACGAACAGAGCAACGATGAAAAAACCACGATTACGCATGTCCATTCTCCTTTGTGTCACCAAAATTGGTAACAACTGAGTATAGCACATCTGACCTATTCTGTCAACCCTTTTATGCGATATTTTGGCTAAAAATAGCAATTTTTATATCAAAACAAAATTCTCTCTTCATAATAGTTAGACATCTTTGATATTCCACTAAACATTTTCGTCATACACACAACATATCCACTGTAAAAATCATAAATTTGTATACAATACTCTAGACATTGGGGATAAGTATGTGGAAAAGTATGTATATGTGGGGATAAGTGCACATTTGTATACACTGGTATACACAAATGGATTTTACAAAAATGAACATTTTTTAGCTTAATAGAGCGAAATAAATCGTGTTTACACAAAACCCTTGACCATATATTCAAAATATGCTATACTGTATTTGTTGATCTTTGAACATGTGATGTTCGGCCTCGTGCCTCGAACACACCCTACCCGATTAGACTACTCACCGTTCCGATTCGTCGGAATAAACACCAACATCAAAAACAAATACGGTCTGAGTATGGCAGCAATGCCGATTCAACACCCTTTGAGTGGTCAATCAGGATATATTTCTAAGGAAAAGCATGGCTTTTCTCAAGCCGTCTAAGTCGCTACATGTGGCGATTGAGAGTGCTTGAGAAAGACCCAAACCCTTAGAAAACTATCGGCCTTCCAGCCACATAGTATCATCACTACGGGCCCACGGATGGCCGATTTTTTATTTAAAAAATATTTCTTGCGTCTTTTGAAGACCTTCTGCTATACTACTTTCTAAGGCCGCTTAACTAACCCACGACCTATGACCAAGAAAAATACCGTAAAAATCAAAGTGCACCCCGAGTCCGGACTTACACCTGAATTTGTCCTTGAAATGCATAGAGCTCTGATCGAACAAAAAAGAAAACTGGAAGAAGAACTTGGTACGTTTACCGTCAAAAATCCGCGCGTTGCAGGAGATACCAATGCCCTCTTCCCGAAATATGGTACCGAACCCGAAGATAACGCGCACGAAGTGGAAGATTTCATTACCAATAAGTCACTCGAGGAGGTGCTTGAAAAGCAATTGCGCGATGTAGAATCTGCACTCAAGCGTATTGATGCAGGGACATACGGCATCTGCAAATTTACCGGCAAACCAATCGGGGAAAAGCGCCTTCGTGCCCGCCCGACTTCGAATAGCACGGTCGAGGCAAAAAAATTCCTGACTGATGAAGTATAATTTTTTTACAAACCTGCAGCTGTCGCTCAAACGCCAGGGAGTACTCATGCTCAGTGGCGTTTTTGGTATAGTCCTCGATCAACTATTGAAATACACTGCCAGAACCAATCCGGAGGATACGTACTATGTGATTGAGCGAATTCTCGGGTGGGAATATTTTGAAAATACCGGTATTGCCTTTGGCATTCCGATTCCGCACATAATCGTAATTCCGCTCACGATCGCAATCATTATTGCAGGTATATATTACATCAAGAAATCAAAAACAGACTCTCTGCGTTTGTTCGCCTCATCGCTTATCATTGCAGGAGCACTGTCAAATCTGATCGACCGGATCATATTCGGTTTTACCGTCGATTATATCCGTATCATAACGTCGATCATCAATCTTGCGGATGTGATGGTGCTGGGAGGGGTGGTACTATTATTTTTAAACGGCAACCGAAACGAATCGAAGGCTGGACGCACATAACATAACGACACACGATCCACGTATCACGACCAATTTTGTCGTGTTCCATGAGTCGTATGTCGTTTTTTATTTCCCGTGCATGTATGTTATACTCACCCCATCACATAATTTTTAAGGAGGGATTATGTTCACCACCGTTCCATCGGCCGCAGTGCTCGGTCTTGAGTGTACGCCAATCACGATTGAAGTCGACATATCCGGCACCTGGCCCGGATTCACCATTGTCGGCTTGCCGGACGCTGCCATACAGGAAGCGCGCGAGCGTATCAGGACCGCGTGGAAAAACACCGATCTTCCCTTTCCGGGAAACAGCAGAATCATCGTAAACCTAGCACCTGCAGACGTACGAAAAGAAGGATCTGCCTATGACCTCCCAATTGCGCTTGGGATGTTTTTGTCTGCAGAAAAAATTGTATGCGATTTGTCTCAGTCGCTTTTTGTCGGGGAACTCGCACTCGACGGAACCCTGCGTCACACGACCGGAATTCTTCCGCTTGCGATCTTCGCACAAACACATCACATACCCTCGATATTTGTACCGAAAGTAAATGCTGAAGAAGCATCAATCGTTCCGGGTGTTACAATCTATCCGGTTGCATCATTTGCACAATTAATTGCACATGTCACCGGTACGAAAAAAATAACCCCACAACCACCTGCAGATGTCACGCAATGGACACACACCTATGCACACGATCTCGACATGTCTCTAATCAAAGGACAAGAATTCACGAAGCGTGGACTCGAAATTGCAGCAGCCGGGGCTCACAATATTATTCTGAATGGACCCCCAGGATCAGGGAAAACACTGCTTGCACGGACACTTCCTTCGATACTTCCGAGAATGACCGTCGCCGAGATGATTGAAGTCACCAAAATTTATTCAGTCGCAGGATTATTACCAAGTGATCGCCCGATTATTTCAATGCGTCCATTTAGGTCACCACATCATAGTGCATCCGGCGTCGCTTTGGTTGGTGGGGGAAAATTTCCGAAGCCAGGAGAAATTTCACTAGCGCACCGGGGCGTATTATTTCTCGATGAATTTCCAGAATTTCCCCGAATCGTACTTGAAAACCTGCGACAACCGCTCGAAGACGGGGTCATCACGATTTCCCGTGCACAAGGCACACTGTCCTTTCCAGCTCGCTTTTCATTAGTCGCAAGTCAGAATCCATGCCCCTGCGGGTATGCTACTGATTCAACGCGCAGGTGCTCGTGTTCACCAATACAAATTGAACGATATAAAAAGAAAATAAGCGGCCCTCTCCTTGATCGGATCGACTTACATGTGGAGGTGCCGCGCGTAGAATTTGAAAAACTATCAGGAAATGAAACCGGTGAATCATCGGAATCAATCAGGAGTCGGGTAGAGGAGGCACGGCAACGACAGACACGACGTTTTGTTGATCTCGCAATTGAAACCAATGCTGAGATGAAAAACAAAGAGCTCAAAGAATTTTGCAATTTAAATGATACATCGCTTGAGCTTATGCGACAGGCGGTATCCCATATGAATCTTTCGGCACGCAGTTTCCACCGCCTGCTCAAAGTCGCCCGTACGATTGCAGATCTTGGGAGATCAGAAAAAATTGAAACAGAACACATCGCCGAAGCGCTTCAATTTCGCACAAAGATAGAATAACCAGAATCACACCGTAGAGGCGCCTTGCAGGGCGCCTCTACGGTGATTATTTTCGCACGTACGACAACGGGTTCTGATATTTATTATTCACCCGAATTTCAAAATGCAAATGGGGACCAGTAGAGTTGCCGGTATTTCCAACCAATGCGATGGTCTGTCCTTGTGCGACTACATCCCCCACTTCGACAAACATCTTCGATGCGTGTCCATACCACGATACGACGCCACCGCCATGGTCGATTTTGATATAACATCCATATCCACCATTCCAACCGCATTGTGACGTGATGACGGTCCCTGCCTTGGTCGCATAAATTGCAAGACCCTGTTTTCCCGCAATATCGACTCCCGTATGACGCAAACCAAAGTATTGAGTAATGATAGTTGCCTCAGTCGGCCAGATATAGCCGCCACCCGCAGGAGCATCAACCGAAGGCGGTGGCGCAGTCACCTTATCAATCGCCTCAGGAGAACCTAGCAGTACCGTTGCCTTTGGTGTTACAGGCTTAGCAACCTGGGGTTTAGTACCACCAGGAACAATGATCTGACTTCCCACTTTCAGTGTAGACCCACTCTCTTCAAGCTCATTATATTCAACGATAGTATCGACCGCGCCACTGTACGTACGCGCAATTTTTGACAAAGTATCACCTCGCACCACGGTGTGCACCACTCCATCAACAGGCAAAATTAACAGCTTCTGTCCCGGACGTATGTATGATCGTGTGGTCAAATTATTAGCTGAAAGAATAGTTTCAGCTTTAATTCCAAATCGTGCAGCAATGGTTCCGAGCACATCTCCCTCTTGTACTTCATAATACACTACTTCATGCTGGTTTCCTGAAGGAACTGAGGGGTCTGCCGGATCAGTCAGTCCATAATCTACTCCGGGCATCAGTATTGGCTTAGTCAAGGCACTTCCACCTGCAACCACACTGGTAAACTCAGTCGGACGACGTGAAATCAGTCCAGAGCTATCCCCGCCATATATTGCGACCTGTTTCCAAGATTCATTAGACGTAATCAAAAGTGTATCAGTGCCGCTTATAATTTCATCAAGCGTATATGCCTGATCTCCTGGACCTACCAGTGTATATAAAATCGTATTTCGCCCTGCGATTTCATCGTAACTTTTTGTATATAGCCTACTATGCGGATACATGATGCACAGTGCAACAATAAACAACAAAAACTGTAAAAATCCCCGACGTCCTAGCAAATTGAGCACACCTTGTTGTTTTTTCCACGAAAACTTTTGAAATTTCTTCGAAATTCGATCAATAACACGATAAATATGAAAGCCAAGGGTTCGCAAATACGCACGATTGATGGAGAGTACCATCGCCCACACAAAACCGAGCACCCAAAAAACAAAACGTTTCACATACATGACCGCCCGCATGAGTAGTAACAAAAAATTGTACCAATTGATACGCATATACAGTACTCCCTATACTACCTCAAAAACCCTCTTTTTTCAACCTCCAAGAAAACCCTTGAAAAGTAGAGATTGTTGTGGTATTCTGATGATGTTTACAAAAAGAAGTGGTACCGTAGCCAAGTGGTAAGGCAGAGGTCTGCAAAACCTTTATTCGGGGGTTCGATTCCCCCCGGTACCTCAACATATATACAAAAAACTCTCCTGTGGTCAGAAGAGTTTTTTAGTTGAAGATTATCGGGTGAAGATTTCCATAGTTACTTTCTTGACACCAAACTGTTTCGCTTCAGCCCTGGTAGGCATCCAGATATCGCCCCGCCCATCACCGTAACGCGCATTCATACGGTCACGTACGGTGAAGACTTTATCTCCATAGAGGTCAGGAAAGCGTACTTTAGTCCCAAGGGGTAAGAAGTTTGCTGCAATAGTATCCTGCTCACCATACTTCTCATAATGCTCACAGAGATTATACTTCCAGTCAGCAGGAATACATGGGCTATTATCGGTCTGTGCCACCTCACTCGAATAGGCGGTCATAACCGCGGTTATGACCCGAGTAGGCTTGCGGTCATTCATCTCAGGGAATACATTCGGAATAACCTCATCAGCTTTGACCTCGTCTGAAGAGAAAAGGCTTGCAATACCCTTAAGAGCAGAATTTACCAATCCAGTCTGCGCATGTACGGGGGCAGGAGCAAGCACGGGTGCCATAAGCATGGCACTGAGAACAGTCACAACCATCGTTTTCCTTACGGTATATGTTATTTTACCCATAAATGTCGTATACTTACCCTCAGATTCTCCTCTGAAGGATCCCTAAAACCCTGTAATCAAAAAGATACTGGACTACAGTATCTTGCGTTTAGGAACGTGCTATAGTACCATAAATTCACCCTTTTGTCAAGGGTTTGACCCAAATAAAGGCTTATTTAAGCGAAAAAAGTTATGCCTATTCCAAGCCTAAAAACCAGAAGTTACGGCTATCTTACTGGACGGGACTTTTCGAGGTTGCCTCCGAATAACAATAGGAGAGATGATCGCCGGAACAAGAAAAAAAGACGATTTTTAAGCAAACGAAACATATTGTTGGCATTTTTTACATTTGCCGTAGTCGGTTTTGTAAGCGCGACCGTCCTCGTTGCTTGGGCAAGTAAGGATCTTCCTGATCCAAACCGACTCACCGATCGGGAAGTGGCACAAAGTACCAAAATTTACGATCGAACCGGGGAACACTTACTCTATGAAATTTTTGCCGACGAAAAGCGCACACTGATAAAACTCGAAGACATCCCTGAAGATTTGATTAATGGGGTAATCTCGATCGAAGATAAGACATTTTACCAACACAAGGGTATTCGACCGCTCAGTATCATCAAAGTAGTGATTCAAGGTGCATTAAGTAAGGAGAGGACCAGAGGAGCATCAACGCTCACCCAGCAGCTGGTAAAAAATGCTATCCTTACCAATGACCGGTCGCTCATGCGAAAAGTCAAAGAATGGATCCTATCAATCCGATTGGAACAAAAATATACCAAGGACCAGATTCTTCAGATTTATTTCAATGAAATTCCCTACGGATCAACGAATTACGGTGTACAGTCGGCCGCGCAAAGCTATTTTGGCAAAGACGTAAAAGATCTAACACTCGCTGAATCGGCAGCACTTGCTGGTCTACCACAACTACCTACCCGATATCTCAATAATCTGGAGGCATTCAAAAACCGACGGAATTTAGTATTGGAAGAAATGTATCGTGACGGACATATCACCGAGGAAGAAAAAAACCAAGCCCAGGCAGAAGAATTGGCTATCAAGCCAACAGCGTATAATATTCAAGCCCCACATTTCGTGCTCTATGTAAAACAATTGTTGGTAGACAAATATGGTGAAGCACTAACTGAACGAGGGGGATTGAAAGTCATCACAACACTTGACTGGGACAAGCAGCAAATTGCTGAGAACGTTATCAGCGGAGAAGATGGTGCAAAAACATTGACAGACGCAGATGCCAATAACGCTTCGCTTGTTGCGATTGACCCAAAAACAGGACAGGTTCTCGCTATGGTGGGATCACGGGATTTTTATGATGAAGAAATCGACGGACAATTCAACGTGGCAACCTTGGGGAAACGGCAGCCGGGCTCATCATTTAAGCCTATTATTTATACCGCAGCCTTCGAAAAAGGTTATACGCCTGACACTATCCTCTATGATGTATTGACCAATTTCAATCCAGGAGGCACCAAGCCCTATACACCTACCAACTACACCCTCAAAGAATACGGTCCGCTTACCATGCGCCAGGCACTGGCTGGATCACTCAATATTCCTGCCGTTAAGACACTATACCTCATTGGGGGAGCCAAAAACGGTATTGATTTTGCGAAACGACTCGGTTATACAACACTCGACAATACTGAAGATTGCGGACTTGCACTTGTGCTCGGGT
>CAYWFD010000030.1:0-10401 GCA_964457885.1 uncultured Gammaproteobacteria bacterium | reverse complement strand
TGAAGTGAAGTACAGAGCATCAGGAAGACGTGCGTCTTACCCCGATGCTCCGTATGGGTCATTCCTATCGATATTTGAGGAGAATTTCGGCGAAGAATTCCTCCGCCATCATATCCCTCGTCTCGACGAGAGTGACTCCGAGCGCTTTTGCCTCGCGTTGCTCCTTCTCCCGAACTTCGGGATTGAGACCTTCGAAGCTGGTCACGACCACCACCTCTTTTTTCGACCCGTTCAGGTCTTTGAGGATTCGACGGACCAGGAACCATGAGTCGTCTCTGCTGATGCACGCTTGTCTATTCTCCCCGACACAGACGTACACGACGTCCGCACCCACGAGTTCACCTCGCGTCAGATAGCGTTGAATGAGCGACGGATCGTCCCATTCATCCACATTCCGTTTGTACGAGTGAACACTGAGCGTGTCGTCGTCTCGCCTGTACGTTGTATGGCCTGCCGGTACTTCCGGCACAGCCCCAAACGTCACGATGACTTCACGCATTTCCTATTCTCCTTTTGTCTACGCCCGCTCCTCCTTTATAGCGGACTGTAGATTGACTATCCCATACGCACTATAAAAAGTCAAAAAGGGCTGCCATGTACCGCAGCCCTTCATCACTCTATATTTTTCTTTATTCCTTGTGTTTCTCAATCAGTATAAAATGTCCGAATCCAAAACTGTGCACCGTCCAATCGATCATGATCCGAAGCTTGCGCAATATTCCTGGCATATACATGAGATATACCGTACGACGTAACCACCACGCAAACCATCCGTAGAACGTAAAAGAATTGAATATCGCAACTCCATACCAGTCCCCCACCGGCATAAGCTGCCCTCGTGATTTAAACACGAATTTTTCATAGTTTCTGCCTGCAAGCGATGCCGCAAGATGGCGTCCGACATATTGACCAGCTTTATGTGCTACTTCAGCCAATTGTACACAGGGTTTACCGCTGACTCCATCACGCGCGAATGCGATATCACCGATTGCATAGCATGATTCATGTCCCACAAGCCGCAAATATTCATCCACTTTGATTCTCCCACGTTCACAATTTTCTTCACCCACGAATTCTGCGCCCAGATTTGCAAACCCGGCTGACCATACGGTGATGTCACTACTCAAGCGCTCGCCATTTTTCAAGACAATCCCCTCTTTGGTAACTTCAGTGACTGACGTATTAAACACGAATTCAACACCTAATTTTTCCAGCCGTTGATGCACATGTTTCTGGACTTCTAGCTCCAATTGTCCAAGAATGTTCGGGTTGGGTTCGATTACACGGACGATCAGTTTTTTATGCGGGTATAATTTTCTCAAATCCCCTTTCTTCAACATACCGTACTGCCCCGCGATTTCGACCCCCACGAATCCACCTCCTACGATCGTAACCACGCATTCCTCCTTGTCATCATGTTCCATCTCCTCGACCAGTGCATATTTGAGATCAAGTGCATCTTCGAGTGTGCGCACCTGATGCGTATATTCCCGAGCACCTGGTACTCCATAAAAATTCACCTCACTCCCGAGTGCAATAATACAATAATTGAATTCAATAATTCCACGTGAGGTATATACTTGTTTTTTTTCATGATCAACCCGTTCGACTGAAGCATTGATGAAGGTGTGAGGTGTATTGTACACCAATTCACGAAGTGGGATTGAGGCATGCGTTGGCTCTACCGAACCGGTCGCGACTTCATGTAAGAGTGGAATAAAGGTGAAGTAATTATTTTGATCTACAATCGTAATATGCGCGTCGACCGCCATCTTTTTGAGTTGTTTTTTCAGCGTTCGATATGCTTCATACCCCCCAATTCCCGCACCCAGAATCACAATGTCTGTTTTGAACGATTCATTCATAGATGAGTTCCTAAAAATAACGTTTTCAATTATAGCAACGTGCGCGACCCGTGACCAGAGGGGTGCGTATCCATAATACTACACCAAACCAAAATCCGCTCTTTCAAGCGGACTTTTAGGTATATGGTTATGCTTTTTTCTCTTCTTCATGATCACAATCACATTCGCATGCATTACTTTCGCCACACCCCCATCCGCACACATTTGCCTTCTTTCCCATTACCGAACATTTTCCTGGACCAGTCGTATGAAGAGCAAGTAAGGCACCGAGAAGCACGATCGGAAGCTCGGTTGCGCCGCCATACGGCATCTTGGTATGCACTGCGAGAAGTGCTACGACCATATTGATTGCGAGAAGTGCCGTGACAATCCGATTGAAAAGTCCTGCAATAATCGCGATACCACCAACAAATTCAAGAAGTGCCACGAGCCAAGCCCAGAAAGCTGGTACAGGGAGCCCAATTCCCTGCATCATCCCCACCGTCATGTCCATTCCTGTCAATTTCATCCAGCCATGGTAGACAAATACCACTCCAACCGCGACACGAAGCGCCAATAATCCCCAATTAGCACACTTGTTTGAAGCATTCCAATTCATACTATCAGATATATATTAAAAATAACTTTTTACGTACCACCAGTGTATATGATTATCCGTTTTATTTCAAGTCTGCACTATAGCACTATATACGTTCAAGAAGCTGGTCAAGTTTTTTCTGAATTTTTTTAATTTCAGTCTGAATTTCCTCAATCTCATGTTCGGCCTTTCGGTTGATTGCAAGATCGTATTTTGCCTGTATACGATCTCGATTGTTCTGGCGGTTCTGGCTCATCATAATAATCGGTGCCTGCATGGCAGCAAGGCATGATAATGCCAGATTTAGCAAAATAAACGGGTATTCATCCCATCTGAGCCACAGTGCAAATACATTCAGGAGAATCCACAGCAATAAAAAAAAGCTGAAGCTGATGATGAATTTCCAACTCCCCAAAAATTCAGTCATTACGTCCGCTGCGCGCTCACCTATAGTTCTTCTCTTCCTTTTGATAAGCTCATAATGAAGCTCGATATCTTTTTGCTCCTCAGAGGTATGCATACACCAAAAAAATAAAAATATGTAGGTAGTATACCATTTCAATCAAAAAATTGAATAACCGATAAAAACACGATACAATGCTATCCGCACAATCACACTTACACTATGCTTATCTTTCTTTACGGAAAAGACACCTTCCGCAGTCGCGAGTCACTGCACAAGATGGTTGCCAAATTCAAAACCGACCGCGATCCTTCGGGCTATAACGTAGTACAGCTTGACGCACTCGCTGACAAGCCCGGGACCATTTTGACGGAATTGCATGGCGCACCCTTTCTTGCCGAGAAACGCATGGTAATTATCGAGCATGCAGTGGAATCAAAACATTCGGAATTGCACGAAAAAATTACCGCGATACTTAATAATGACAATGCAATTCCTTCAACCACAATCTGTGTATTATTCGAACGAATTGATACACACAAAGCGAAGATACAAAAAGAATTGTTGAAAAAACTGGGTGGAGCCAAGTATGCCCAGCGTTTTGACATTCTCGAAGGCACTGAGTTGAAGAACTGGATTATGACATACGCACAAGAACGCGCGCTCAACCTCGATCGCACGAGTCTTGAGTATATTGCACTCCATTCGAGAGGCAATACCTGGTTCTTACACTCGCTTCTTGAAGAGCTCACCCACTATTGTACAGGAAAACCCTGTACGCTCACCACCGTAAAGCTCTTTCTTGACGAAACTGCTGATGATAATATTTTCAATTTGATTGACGCGATTGTATCCAAAAAACCAGAACGGGTATATGCCATGATCCGAGAGCAATACGAAAAAGGTGAAGATGCACACTATATCTTTGCTATGCTTATCCGGCAATTCCGCATCATGCTTGAACTGAAGGATGCATTGGTAAGACAACCCGCTACACCCCCAGACATCCTTGCCAAGTCCCTGGGACTCCATCCGTTTGTGGTCAAAAAAACGATTCCCCTGCTCCGCCCGTACTCTCTTGAGACACTGAAAAGTTTGTATGAACAGCTACTCACTATTGATCTTGAAACAAAAACCGGCAAAGGTTCGATGCCGGTTTTGATCGATATAGTGGTCGGAAAAATTTGTATTACCTAGCACTATTCGATATCGCGATCTTTCAAAATTTGTTGCAGTTCACCCCTCTGTATCATTCTCGTTATCTCCGCCATTTGTGGGATTGACAGTTCTGCTTCAAATTCCCGCTTCAATCCCCTGACCTTATTGGCAATTTGCCATTCTTCTTCGGGGTATTCGGCTTTTATTTCCCCTATCTTCTCATATTCGACGACACGCTTAGATGAATCTACTTTTGTACCCCTCATCTGAAGTAAGATATCAAGTGATTTTGATACTTCTGCTGCCTGATCAGCACGGTCCCGTGCGGTCGCAAAATCCACCGTTTCCACATCCCCCGCTCTCACTTCTACAAATCCGGTACTTACGTCTTGTGTGCCCGCAATCGGGCGATCGGGATCATCCTGAGCGCGTGCCAGAATTCGTTCCACAATTTCACGAACTTTCCCGTTCTCTGCATGGACTTTCAATAAGATTCCAAATTCGTCACCACTGTAATGTGCGATCGCATCATCCGGACGTGGTGCCTTGAAGAGCGATATTCCAAATGACCGAAGCACCTTATCCCCGGTCTCATGCCCCAAGGTATCATTTATCTTCTTGAATCCATCAAGATCAAGAGAGGCGAGAACCAATTTTTCTTCCTGAGTCAGACCTTGTACCAAATCTTCAAAGGTGTCACTCATGTTTTTTCTCGTCTTCAATTCAGGGATAAGTCGATCTTCCTTATCCGGACTATTACTATTCGTAATTGCATTTTCAACTAGATTCTTCAGCATTTCCACTTTTGCTGAATAGAACGATCCTTTTGCCACCGACACATCATACCCCGGTTCTTCATTTTTCTTTTCAGCAATAGTGCGAAGTCCGCGCACGACCGCTCGTTCAAACTGTATTTTGATATTTGCCACGACTTCAGGTTTGAGTTTTGCAGCAGCCTCTGCAAGAATACCCTCTACGGTTTCTTTTAATTTTTCCGAATTTACAAAATCTCCCGGTCCACCTTTTTCACTCACAAAAATTTTAGTTTTCCCTTCAACCCGATTCCCGCTGCGCGGTTTTTTCTCTGCAGCAGCTTCTGGCGGACGAAATCCTCGTTCTCCCATATATGTAAGATAAAAAATAAACCCTGTACGGTTGGTACAGGGAGTATATTTCTTTTAGGCTTTCTTTACAAGTTTGTGTGCTTTCGCAGTCATTCGTGAAAGGTATCGTGATGCAGTGTTCTGTTTCAACACCCCTTTCTTTACTGCTTTATCAAGTTTTTTCTGTGCAAGCTTGATTTTCTCGGTTACGTCATTAGCACCTTTTTCGACTGCGGTTCGCGCATTCTTCAAGGCTTCTTTGTACGCTTTCTTGAAAACCAAGTTTTCAGCTTCGCGTCTTTTTGACTGGCGAAGTGCTTTCTTCGCATTTCTCAAAATTGGCATAATCTACAAGGTAATACTTCGGATTTTTTAAATAAACTGTGAGAGTGGTGAAAGTATAGCTTAATGTAGCCTAATTGTCAAGCTGTGGCTTATCGAGAAGTTCCGGGGTCACTGCTTTTTCAGTAGAACCCGTGATTCTGACCACATCTTTATCGATTTTTCCGAGCTCCTTATAAGCGGTGTTGAAATGATTGACGGTTGTCGACATACTTGCCCCTAATTTCTTCATATACTCGTCATAGGCACTCAGATGCTTCCCAAGCATCTCTACATTTTTCCGTATCACCTTAGCTCCTTCCTCGATCTTCATTGCCCGAAGTCCGAATAGGACAGTTTGAAGATAGGCAGAGAATGTAGTAGGCGAGACAATTACCACTTTTTTCTCATTGAACGCATAATCGATGAGGTTTCTCGTATTTACCTTGACTGCCCCGACTTCATTGACTAGAAGATCATAATAAATCGCTTCTGATGGAATATACATAAATGCGAATTCGAGCGTTCCTTCACCAGGCTTGATATACTTACTTGTCTCATCAATCCGCTTTTTCAAATCGTTCTTGAACTCTTTCTCAAGCATATCTCGATTAGGTCCCTCTGGTTCATGGATTAAGCGCTCATAATTATCCAACGAAAATTTTGCATCGACTGGAATCATTCCCTCTTTGGTATAAACAACCACATCAACGGTGTCTCCATTAGCGAATTTATATTGAGTTTTGAAATCATTGGGAGACAAAATATTTTCAAGCAACAATTGGAGTCCCACTTCACCTAGATTTCCTCGCTGCTTTTGATGCTTCAATACTTTTTCAAGATCGTTCAATTGTGATGAAAACCCAATCACCTGCTGATTAGTCTTATCAAGAGTTGTTAGCTTTTCAGTGATATCGGTAATTATTTTCGAGCTCTGAGCAAATTGCGCTTGGATAGTGTGGTGCAAATTCTGCTGCCCATCTCCTACGATTTTATGTGTTTCAGAAATTTTTATATCCAGGGTCTTTTGCATATCCTGAAGCTGTTGCTGGAACATGAGAAAAATCGCTTTCTGATCTTCGGGATTTTCTTGTTTCGTTTTTGTAGTGTCGGCAAGCTTTTTGTACATCATAAGTATTACTCCGAGCATGCCTGCAAGTAATACGGCAAATAGAATGAGTAATCCGGTTTGCATATATCAATAGTAACAATCTTAATTCTCCTTATCTTTGAATTCACTGTTCCGTCTTTCCTCCGTGCTTTTCCCAAATCTACCAAACAAAAAAGCCACTGCGGCTCCGCCGGCAGCTCCGACAATAATAATCAGTATTGAGAGTACGATATCCATAGTATATTCCATCATAACACAGTTTTGATATTGCGTCATTATCACACGTATATAAACAAAAAGACACCACGAATGTGATGTGCTTTTGGTTTGGGCGGAGTTGCTAGGCGACAACTCCGCGATTGATGTTCTGTTTTACTTCCCTGCCAGAGAGAAGGAGCATGAGTTGCTCAGATGTAGGTGATCTTCCGCTTGGTACCGTTCACCCAGTACAGCAACGGTCGCTCCTTATCATTGGGAATCTCCCAGCGCCCGACGAATTCGGGCGGGAGCGGTACGGTCGCCGCATAGTCCGACAAGAAGCGGACTTTTGACTCCTCGTGTCCGACGCGGAAAGCGATGAGCTCACCACCTCGAAACGTCTTCCCAAGGAGCGCGAGGCGCTGCCCAGTGTAGACGTCGAAGGCGACATGCACCTCGCCCTGGTAGATTTCCGGGATCTGCATGCAGACCCAGGTCTTCCACGAAGTACGTCGGTGCTTACCTGCACGAGTGTCGGGGTTGCCCTCGTACCACAGCGCGTTTGAGACACCGCGGAACCGAAGGTCCGGGCGACGGATGAAGCACCACCCGCCCGTGAAGAGACGCATGAGCACCTGTACGAGCAGGGTCGAGAGCACCCACTGAAAGAATCGATTCTTCGTCATCGTTTCTCCTTTTTACCTGGAGCACCCTATGAAGGGCACTACTGTTTCAGTCTCGATGTGAAATTCTCGTCAGAGGTCGATCATCTCTTTTATCCATCGAGGTGCGCCACTGCCGATATTTCGGCGAGAACGCTATCGCGAGGAGTAGAAAGAGGATCCAGAGCGCGAGCAGTATGAGCTGCCCACGCAATGCCCCGGCCCACCAGGCAAGAGCGATTGAGAGCACCCAGCCGATAATGTAGTCGAGTGGCACCCGACCGATCCACTTGACCGTCTGGTGCCACCAGATGTTTTCCTTCCGGAACCTGCGCACTCCGTACGCCGGGTTGAGCACGAACCAGAGGAAATCCCAGACCGGACACCACGCGAAGTAGATCGCGAGGGTCGTAAGTTCGGCTTCGAATGACCACTCGACCATACCCGCGAACGGGAGATGGAAGAGCATTGGCACGAAGACGAACATGAGGGCGTGGTAGCCAGTCAGCGGTCGACCGCCCATGAGAATACCGTAAAACTTCGCTGCGAACCCACGAGTGCGGTACCACGTGGGCAGTTTCTCTGCCCAGCCATACCGACCCTCAACTTCAATCTCGATCATGGCGATCAGTGTCGCCAGAATGAAGTAAAACATCGCCGTCCCGAACATATTACACCTCCGTGATTGGGACAGATCAGAATATCATATCTGCCGAAAAAAGTCAATGCACCCTGCGGCGTGTGTCTGTTTCATTTTATTCTTATTGTAAATATAAATTTACTATGTTATACTGTTTTTATGCTTAATAAATATCTATTGTAAATTTAAATTTACAATTATGATTGAAGTGAATGAACTCAAAGCGCTTGGGATCAGTGAAACTGAAGCGAAGACCTATCTCGCACTTCTTGAACTCGGTTCTGGCTCTGTCGCTTCGATTACCCACCGCGCTGAGATCACTCGTACACTTGGATACCACTCACTCAACCGACTCAGTGAACTTGGACTCATTGAGCAAAAAAGTAATACACATCCCGCAGAGTTTCACGTGAAACATCCGAAAAAAATCTTTGAGTATCTTGAAAAAGAAAAATCAGTCTGGATTGCCCGGCTCGAGCATGCCAAAAATCTCTTGCCAAAACTTGAGTCCTCATATACAATGCTCCAGCACCCCTTTCTTTCACAACGCATTGGAAAAGATGAAGTTTTGGAATTGTATAGAACACTGTATACAAACAATGCTTCACTGTTTTCTCTCTTTAATCCTACCTTCAGTGACATTGAACTGCTTGGTGAGCTTTGTGAAATCAAAACAACCAAACACACAGATACTCAATTCTGCTGTGTCTATGACACTCCAGAAGCCCGGCAGGCGGTTTCTACCATTCATCATCAGTCACTTTTTCACTGGATCACTGCTTCAAATGTACACATAGATGTATACAAAAGTATCGAAACAATAGTTGCAAACGACACGCTGTATACACTTAGTGCCAAAAACGGTGAGTTATATATGGATTGTATTACTCATGAAGCTACCGTAAGCGGAATGTACAGACTACTGTATACATTAATAGAGAAATAAACCTGTTTCACATGAAACAGGTAAGAAACTCTTTCAACGAGTCCCCGTAGTTCAATGGATAGAATAGGACACTCCTAACGTCCTGATACAGGTTCGATTCCTGTCGGGGATACATAATATGTGGTTTATAGGTGGACGCTGATTAGGTAGTTACTAGACTAAAAACCCCCCTTTGATAGGGGATTTTTGTTTATGCTTCATCTGCTCTCGGTAATTAATAATTCATACGTCTTTAACCGAAGCAAGCAGTTTGTAATATATATTGTACGACACTTATTTTAAGTTTAAACTAGCAAATTTTATAAGATAGGGGGAGCGAATAACTCCCCCCGTCGCCTTATTCTACCCTTCCTTGCGCCCGCTCCCGGGCTTCCTTCTCTTCGCAGGGTTTGCACACCTCCACTTCTCGGTCTTCGCGTGGTCGCTTCTCGTGAAGCGTACTTGCCCTGCACTCAGAGCACCACTTCCAGGCTCCTTTGCCCTGTACCATGTACATTCTCCTTGTCGCCCGACCACTTTTCGGGCATTGTTTCGTGCATAGAGTATCATTTTTATTGGATGCAAACAATCTTTCTGCTGACACATTGATTTTATCTGGTTTTCCTGGTACACTCCGCTACACATTATTATATACTATGCTCTCAATCGGAATTGTTGGACTCCCTAATGTCGGGAAATCCACTCTGTTCAATGCGCTAACCAAAAGCAAGCAAGCAGAAGCTGCAAATTATCCCTTCTGTACCATCGAACCCAATGTCGGTGTGGTTGAGGTTCCTGATCCGCGTCTCGCTCCACTGTCTACCACGTCAAAGTCACAAAAAATCATCCCAGCGGCAATCCAATTTGTGGATATTGCCGGTATTGTCAAAGGAGCTTCAGAAGGAGAAGGGTTGGGAAACAAATTCCTCACTCATATCCGTGAAGCTGATGCGATCGTACAAGTTGTCCGTGCATTTGAAGACGGTAATATTATTCATGTGGCAGGACGTGTAGATCCCAAAGATGACAGTGATGTAATCAATCTCGAACTTGCGCTCGCTGATCTTGCGACTGTCTCAAAACGATTGGAAAAAACGAAACGAGATGCAAAAGGAGCTGCAGCCAAAGGAAAAGAAATTGAAATTTCAGTACTTGAACGATTAAACAGCCAGCTCAGTTCCGGAAAAGCAACTCGTGAGCTCGAATTCAATGACGAAGAAAAACTTATCGTGCGCGATTTGCATCTACTCACCATGAAACCAATGATGTACGTAGTAAATGTAGCAGAATCATTGATAGGAAAAACTGATTTCACTCCTATTTTCGGATCAATTCCTTATGTGGAAATCAGCGCAAAGATCGAAGCTGAAATCGCTGAACTTTCTCCTGAAGATGCCCAGATGTTTATGGAAGATTTAGGAATCACCGAAACGGGACT
>CAYWFD010000029.1:0-10684 GCA_964457885.1 uncultured Gammaproteobacteria bacterium | reverse complement strand
AATGGTGCCTCCTATTTTATGAGAAAGATCGCATATGATACTGCGAAATATGTCGCATCAGGGGGCAAGGGTCAGGGGGCATTGGCATTTCAGCAAGGGTTTGGAGAATATTTGAAGACCACTGCGCTCGACAGTGCGGCTGGAGCAATCGATCAATTTGGTGATCAATTCGGTCTCAATCTTTGTCCACCTGCTGACGTGCGGGTACGTGTAGGATTATTGGTGAATATTTCAGACATGTTTGAAGCAAAATACGGAGGAACTCCCTCAAATGGAGCAGCGAATCCCGCATTAGCACAACAGTCAGCGCAGGCGCTTGCTGGTCCACAGCAGCCAGGGTGTACGTGGAGCGAAGCACAGCAGGGTTGGGAAAATGATCCACAGAGTATTTTGAATGATCCAAATATACTTGAAAAGTTCAGTGCCTCAATCAAGCATTCGTCGGGGGTAATCGGTGAAACATTGGGCTTTATTGGAAAAATTGATGACATTGTCAGTACAAAACAATTGGCAAACCAGCTCGACCGTCTGGATGTTTCAGGCTTCAAGCCGATCACTGATAAGATTTCGGGAAGTATTAGAACACCAGCATCAGTGATCCAGGAAGAATCAAAAACATTGACAGGTAACTACACTACCCAGCTGAACACTTCACAAATCGCGGGAATATACGGTTCAGGTGCACTTCAGATCCTTCCATCTGCATTGTCAGTATTTGCAAGTACGCTTACGAGTGCCTTACTTCAGAACGTGCTTGAAAAAGGTTTGCTTCCGAGCAAATCAGGAGGTTCGGGAGATTCAGTGGTTGATTTTTATGCAGCAAATGTGAGAAATAACCGGGCTGCAGCCGAAGCGGCATTTTCGTATTTGATCGCAGGTGTGCCACAGCGCCCACTGACTGCGTATGATGTGGTGACCGAATATAGTACCTGTAATGAAAATCCAGGACTCAACAACTGCGTGATGGATTCGGGTCTAGTACAGGCGACGGATCGCGCACGTGTGGATGTACCTCTTACGATTGCGGCTGCGATTCAGCAGAATTTGCTCCATGCGGACTGGCCGCTCATTCCGCCGACAAATGCGCGCAATACCGATACACAATATTGCTATAGTTCGGCATATTGCTATTCAAATGTTCAGAAATTGCGCAAAGCGAGAATCTTACCGCTCGGATTTGAGATCGCAGTCCAGAAGTCAAGTCCGGACACTCCGCTTACCTTGGGCCAGGTGATTCAGGGATTCAATAGCTCGTCGAGCCCGTATTTCAAATTGATCGATCCAAATTGGATCATCAAAGCTCCCGAAGCTCGGTGTGAGGCTCTCGTGAATGGACCCGAACTTTTGACCGAAAATGCTGCAACTCGAAGGCAGGAATGTGTGGATTTTTCTACATGTCTCGAAACCGATGCGAATGGGCAGTGTCTCGGATTCGGGTATTGTACGCAGGAAGAAAACACCTGGAGAATACCGGGAAATTCATGCCCAGAGCAATTTAATACATGTAAAACGTATACCTCTAATACTGGTGCAGTAGCATCATACTTATCACGTACGCTGGATATCCAATCATGTAATGCAGATTCAGTCGGGTGCAGGGCTTATAGTGCTGATCAGGAAGATAATGTGTGGATTGACACGTCCGCACCTGATCTCTCGCTTGCATTTGCCGGGCGAACGCAAGCGGTACATTTCAACGCAAAGATTAATAGTCAGCAATGTCCTGCAGGAGCTGAAGGGTGTACCTTGTTTGTGGATCCGAAAACAGAGGAACGGGTATTTTTGAAAAAAGCGCCAGACTACTTGCAATGTTATGACGCGGACATTACTTCTCCTGGAATCATTGACTGGCCGGAAACTTCTGCAGAATTGACCGCAATGACAGAGCGACGAGGAGAAAGCTGCAATGCATTTGCGAGCGCGTGTATTGCTGACGAAGTCGGGTGTGATGAATATCGTCCGAAGGATGGAGGAACTCCGGTCACTGGTGTGGTCGGTGGCGGGGCATGTCCGACGCAATGTGTAGGGTATGAGACATTCAAACAGGAAGCAACGGTATTTGAATCAGCAAAATTCCCATTGAATTTTATTGCACGGGACGCTGAGACCTGCTCAATCCAGAATGTTGGGTGTGATGAATTTACCAATATCGGAGCCGCTGCAGCCGGTGGGGAATCGCTTGAATATTATAGTAATTTGAAACGATGCGAACTTCCAAGTGAAGATAACGGGAGAGTATTCTACTCATGGGAAGGTTCAGAAGTGCAGGGGTATATATTGAAACGCCACACCTTGCTTCAGATAAATTCGACTAACCAAAATTATATCGGAACCCTCGGTCTCTCCTACCAGGGGACAGATACCGCAGGAACGGTGTTCCCTGCAGGATCCCCAGCCTATGTTGATGATTCTTTGTCGTCACTGCAGGCTAATTATGACAAATGTAATCAGGCGTCATATAATGAACTTTTGGCAAATGCATATAGTCCGAATGCAGCAAGTCCGGACTGTCGCGCATTCTATGATTCAAATGGACAGATTTATTATCGACTGTTTCGGGATACGGTGACGGTGTCAGCACAGTGTACTCCGCTTCGAAAAACCGATTCTCAAATGTACCGTGATGCGAATATTACGAATGCGACTACTTGTCAGGACAAAGGAGGAAGCTGGGATGGTGGACAATGTAACCGGTGTATGAATGGTGGCGTTTATCAGGCAAATGCTTCAGGTACCGGTGGATCATGTGTCTATAACTCCATTCAGTCGGAGGCGACTCTCTGTCCCGCGTCTGCAAATAAATGTCGTTCGTACATTGGCAATACCGGAAATAATATTGAACAGGTTGCGACATTTGGTTTTGAACCCCGAGGAAATTCAGTTGATGCGCTCAACGAAGCTCGTGCAGGGTGGGTCGGGACTGTATCAATAGAACCAGAATCACTCCAAGTGGGACTTAATTCACTTCGGGTCAATGGGCCAAGTGTTGGATATAATTTTGAGGCAGGAAAATTACAACCAGGTGCATGGTATGAGCTCAGATTCTGGGCGCGCGGATCAGGATCGTTTGGAATTTCGAGCGGATTTGCACAGGATAATCAGACTATCGGAACTGCGTTCACGTTTGATCCCTTGACCAATAGCAATGCACTTGCACCGATCACGAATGAGTGGCAGGAATATCGATTGGGACCGGTACAGTTTGTGGGCGATGGTACCAAAAGTGTGCAACTATATTTTGGTAGCCAGGCAAATGGCACGAGCCAATTCTATTTCCTGGATAATGTTTCAGTGGTCCAGATCGGAGGTGCTTCGAGTAATCATGTCTACCTGATCAAGGACTCATGGAAAACACCGGAAGGATATGATGTGCCGCTTGCATGTGATGCAAATCCAAATGATGGGTTGCCGGGCATGTATTTGGGATGCCGTGAATTCACCAAACGCGACGGAAGTACGGTTTCAATAACCGGATTTGATCGATTGTGCCGGGAAGAAGCAGTCGGATGCCGGGCCTTGGTAGACACACAGAACACCGTGACCGGAAATCGGGCGGATGAGAAGCAGGCATACAATGTGGTCTGCCGAAAATCAGGGACGCAGTCTTCTGCAACTTCGTGTTCGGTAACCTTGAGTGAACCGCAAACATCAAGTGCAACCTACAGCTGTTCCGTACGAGCTGGAGAAACTGAATGTCGTATCAAATCTGCACTTCCACTTGGGCCAACCGTCACAATGACTGCGGAAGGATGTGTTTCGGTGAACGGATCATGTGATGATGTTGCGAAAGATCGATTATTTGTGGACGGGTCGACAACCATTATCCGTGAAGATTCTGACACTATCTACCTGACGCATCGAAGTGAGTTTGTGTGTAATCAGCAACAGATGGGCTGTATGAAAGTAGGATTGGAAGAGCAGGATGGTGCTACTACTACCTACCGCGACACATATGTGAAAAATGATCCGCGTGGCTATAGTGATACCCTTTGTACAGGGAACGAAGTGGGATGCTCAGCGTTTAAACAGGATAACAATACTGTCTATTTCAAAGATCCGAAGGTTACGGGCAATTCGATTTGTGTATATAAAGAAAAGGTGGAGCGAAACGGGGTAACGTACAATGGCTGGTTCCGCGCAGATGATGAATCCACACCATGTTATCCGAATTATCTACAACCAGGAAATCAGTATGGACTCTGGTCACAGGGAACCACTGATCAGTATCAGGGATTTGTCGGTGCGTGTGACGCAGGAAGCAATGGGTGTACCGAACTCGTCGATCGCGCGGCAATTACCTCATCGACTCCTCGCGGAAAATCGTATTTTGTTATCATGAATGATCGTCTGACACAGAATATCGGGCAATGTGCAGGTAAGGTTAGCCAGAAGGAAGGATGTGTACTATTCGACATGACCGAAAATCCGTTGAAGATTTACAACACTGTCGCTTCATATGCGAACAGTGTATCTTCCGACCCGCCAAATAAACTCGTGGAACCAGTAACTACGGGTACCGTAGATGCGAACTATATTCTCAAGGTTGATCGTGATCGACAATGTCGAGAGTGGTTGTCGTGCAAGACCTCAATTACGGTCTATGATAATGATGGTAAGCCTCAGACACTCTGCCAGCAGTATGCTGCTTGTCTCAAGATGGATGCGTTTGGTAATTGTAGTCAGTGGGCAGAATCAAATAATGACAATACACGGATGACCGAGCAGAAATATGTATCTCGAGAAGTCAGCTGGACTGCTCCTGAATATTCGGGATACACATTCTTTGGTGCGTTCAATCCAAGTAACTATATCTATCTTTTCTTTGAAGGAAGAACTGAGGCATATCTGGGCTATGAGATGAGCCATGCATTCTTTACCGATGAATTTGAAGCGCAAGGATGCCGTGAACAGTCCGGAGGAGCGTATGTAAAACAAGATGGTGCAATTTGTGGATTTGATGCTGGTGGACGATGCTATCGTCAGCGATGTGTCTATCCGGTCAATGATCGCTATACTTTCACTCCTGCTGTTGCGTCTGCAGGGAATGCTGAAGCGGTACGCCAGTCAAACTTGGAAAAAATATTGGAGAAATTGCAGCCAGGTATTTGTAAATCATATCCTGAGACTACAAGCCCGTATTCGACTGAAGTTGCGGTCGGTGACATCAATGAATCGGATGTAAGACAGAATGGTAGTCAGACTCGGGTAGATTATACGGAGAAAAAAGAAAAATATGAGCGGGCAAACGTATGCCAGCCAGGTGTTGATTGTTCGTGTGAATATGTGAAAGTGGAGTACAAGAGTGGAGTCACGGATTACTGGCCGGTAAACAGTGACAGTACCCGTATGATCCCATCAGGAATCTGTATGGGCGGAGAGCAGGATGGTAACCCATGTACTGATTCCAATCAGTGTGGAACGGGTGGTACGTGCAGTATGGTAAAACAAAAAGGAACCTTCATTGGACAGAGAGGGTTGTGTATTGAGTATGATTTGAGCCGCCCGCTTGGAATTTCAAAACCAACAGCCAAGATACATGAGGCATTTGCATGTCTCACCTGGCTTCCGATCCAAGTTTCGGCGTCTGCCCAGGATCTCTATAATATGAATCGCGAAGCAGGATACTATCCAGTGGCGCAGTACGATGCACCGGATGGAGGTGGAGAAGCATACTGTACTGAAGCTACCAATCGAGCTGCTGGATATTATGATTCATATTTTGACACAGCTTCAATTAATCAATCATTAGGAAATCGTTTTGCACAAGCGAAAGTTGATCCAACGTTGGAAACTGAAACTTTGCGAATCGAAGATATTCTCTTGTTTACTGAAGGTAATGATGATATTTATTATGACAGGACAAATATAATGGGTGGTATTGGAATGTTTGATTCTTTTAATCCAATGAATGGGGTATATGGTTCGACGGGTGGAGGTTCGCGTTATGATGAATTGATGCGAAAAGAGGTTAATGAATCATTAACGGAAAAAGCAAAGGTGTATCGAACTATGCAAGCATGGGCATGGAAGAATATTGGACAATCAGCACGCGTACTTCGTCTTGATACACGAGGAGGAGGTCCCGATGGGAGTGGTCACAGGGTTGCCTATACATCACTACGTGGTGATAATCGAACAGAAGTTTATGCATTTGCTCCGCTTGTGGTGTGGGGGCCAGGAGTAGAAGATAGACCGGATGAAGATACGGGTACGTTGATGCACCCACCACGCTTATTCCCTACAAGTGTGAATACGTACGGACCAGGCACGTATTTCATGAATCCGGGTCAGGGAGATTTTGGTACGCTTGTTGGTACTGCAGTATTCTCTTCGGAGATCGGGCTGAATACTGGATTTTTGAATAATAATAAATTCATCCATGTGGATGGAGGGGTGGAATCAAAATTACGTGAAGATGATATTGGAGCTATACATATGGTACCTATGTCATTTCCGGATGGATTGGAAGGATACGGGCCTGTGGCATTGGCAAAAGATCTGTACATGGATTTCAGGTTGTTACAAGATCAGAAAATTGAAAAAGCAACGATCATGGCTTATGACAGAGGGGCTAGCAATCAGGTGAGTTATGATGCTAAGGATGCGAATGCAAATATGACACGTATTTCGTATTTGTTGGAACGAACAGATAACACGAATAATTGTCCATCTAATGGATTGAGGTCCTATTGTGATTATGGTGGTGCAAGCGCAACCGGAGCGTGGTGGAGTGCATATCAGGATAAGAGTGAATTGGTGGAACGTAACCGGATTTATCATCGATATGTGACCTTAATTTTTTCGAAGAATGAGACGGTCTTTAGTGGGTTAAATAATTCCCCTGACCCTAGAATTGATGCTTCGAATGATCCTTTTTCAGTTTCGTGCGAGAGTAGTGGTAATGCAAAGAGGAATTGGTTTGCAATTGGCATGGATTTCAATAAGGATGGTGAATTTTTGGGCTATATCTCACGTTGGTGCATGAATACTCAGAATGATAAAGGAGAGAATTCAGGTATTAGGTTTGCGACTGTTGCAAAATTGGTTGATCGTTGTATTGAATATACAGGAGTTACCGATGCATTGGGAGCAAATAAGGCATTCACTGATCGTGTATGGATAAACAGTACGGAACAGTCATTGTCAGGCTTCAATGCAGCACCCTACTTTGTAGAACTAAAACGAAAAGCTGCAATAGTCGGACTCGAACCATTTGGATCGCTTAATGCTAGTGCTGACAATAAGTTTGTCCCTCCGGTTACGACTAGCTTTATTCGGAATTCTACGACGACGGGTCTTTATTATACATTTCCTGATTATGCTCTAGGTATTCCATATCGTTGTAATAATAGAGATGGATTTGGTTCCTCTATTGGAGGGGGAAATTACTTATTTGTAACACCATACTCAGATAACAGTAATTATCGCGGGTGTGTTGACGATCCATTGTCGACAATGGTGCGTACAGGACAGGTAATAACACCAGTGTCGGGGCAAGATTTGCTATCTAATCTCTTCAAGAAATATTATGCAATACGGGATGTAACGCAGGTGCCTGCTTTCGTGGGGAGTGACGATAAATCATCCCTGTCATATGGAAGCAATCCACGTGTTTTCGCACTCAATCCATATGGTTGCGGACAGCGCGGAGGGAATTGTACTGCTGCAGAAGCTAATGCATTCACTATCAACTTTAGAAATTATACCCTGGCAGACTACAACGGAGATAACGTACCCGATGAAGATAAGAATCGTCAGGGCACTCCGGATCCGATCATTGCGGATGGAGTATTCCAGGCAACGGTGAATTTCTTTGCCTATGCCGATGACAATCGCATGCCGATCAAGCGGGTGAAAGTGAACTGGGGAGATGGAACAGAAGCGAATGACGGAAGAGAAGGATTGTATAAGAATCGAAAGCCATACTGTGCCGCAGTCGATAGCTTTACCTATAACTTTGATGCCAATACAAACACGGGACTAGGTCGATGTGCAGGCACGCAGATTACCTGCAGCAGCAGTGATGATTGCCGATATGCCGGTCCGAATGGCAGTGCAGTCGCGTGTGCAATACCGACACAAGTGGGTACAAGTGTCCAGTCGACAGGTGTGTGCCGTTATAACAAAGTGGAGTATCCGGGTAATACGTGTAATACTGCAAGCGACTGCCAACCTCTGCAAGGCAAGAGCGTGTCATGTGAATTAGTACAGAACTCAGATTCTTCTCATCAGACGACAGGTGGTTTCTGTAAATATGTAGAAAATCAGCAAACAACAGGTGATGCATGTGTATCGAATAGTGATTGTGCACAAATTCAGAATGCAGAAGGAAGGATGTGTGATATTTCTACTACCACTTCGAACAATGAGGCATCTGTAACTCGATTATTTGGAGATGCTCCGCGTGCATGTAAGGATGAATATTTTGAATTCACGCACGTATATCAGTGTGCAAGCGCTGATACCAATGCTACGGTTGGTAGTATTCGAAATTCAAATCCTGAGGCTTACACACGACTACGAGAGCGAACAGATGTTACTGATGAAACCAGAATTTGTGTCTTCAAGCCCGGAGTACAAGTGCTTGATAACTGGGGATGGTGTAATAATACTTCAGCAGCGGGGAATGGGTGTGTTGTGGGTGAAAATGGTACCGGTTATTGTTACAATGATAATACATTCAAAGGCTGTGATAATGCTACTGGAGCATTTACATTCTACAAAGGAAATATCATCATAATCCCGTCATAATAAATAATACCTGCATAAAATAAAAAAAGCTTCGTAAACCTATACGAGGCTTTTTGGTTGGGAGAGTGCGGCGTGCGCACTCTCCCTTCCGCAGCTTACTGGCTCTTGACGAACCAGAAGTCGATGGTGATCGGATCAGTGTCTTCGGTACCTTCGAAGAGCGTGACCCGGATGTAGTGGTCGGTCTGCCACAGGCGCCAGAGATATTCGGCCTGCGTGACGTTGTCCCATTCGAGGTAATCGACTGGGAGTCCCTGACCCTGCAACGGCAACATGTAGGCATTGAAGGCGGATGCCTCAAGGGCGATGTCGCACATTCCACTCTCCTGCGAAGGGGAGGGAGTGATGGTGAGCGTGTCATCGTAATCGGAATCCCCCTGCCGATCGTAGCCGTAGTAGAACCCAGCGTACTGGTAGAGGTCCTTGCAGGGGTCCTCGACCTGGACGCTGTCTGGGACATTGGTGTCGGACACAGTTGTGTCGTTGGTGGTCGTGTCCGTCGGATTGGGATTGTCTCCCTTGCCGTTGGACGTGTCGTTGACGTAGGTGTCTCCCGGATCGTCTCCGGGGTTACCGTCGCAAGCCGCCATCATCATGAGGGCGGCCGCGACCAGAAGTCGTCGCAGCATGTCATTCACCTCTCAGCAATGGGGCTTAGCCTGTGTAGGAAACCTTCCTCCGCAGGCATCACTCCAGTGTATCGGGCAATAACATAGGTATTGGCTGATAACCTGGAGCGATAGCGAGTTCGACAATGAACTATCTAGCCCGAGTAGACCATATTTATGCACAATTGTCAACATTTTTTGGCCTAATTTACGTATTTTTAGAGAAATAGGGTGTGGATAAGTAAGGTATACGACTCATAATACAGATAACACGACCCAAATTTGTTGTACAATATGAGCCGTGCAGTGCTATATGAAATGGACTTGAAAATAGGTGCTCTACCTGGTACACTCAACCTATATTTCTAGGGATAAATAACGCAAAAATATGTACCGAACCCACACCTGTGGAGAATTAACCAAAGAACATGTAGGAAGTACCATAACTCTGGCCGGATGGGTCAATAAACGAAGGAAATTCGGTAATTTGGTATTTGCCGATGTGCGCGACCGATATGGGATGACTCAGGTGGTATTTAATCCTGAAAAGATGTCGCAGTTTGAGTTGGCAGAAAAATTGAAATATGAATATGTAATTTCAGTCACGGGTACGGTGGTGGCGCGAGATGAGAAGAATGTGAACAGTGAATTGGCAACTGGAGAGATCGAGGTCGTGGCTGAGAAATTGGAAATTTTGAGTGAGGCAGATACGTTGCCATTTGAAATTTTTGACGCAGGTAAGGGGGAAGAAGATGAAGAACTTCGTCTTAAGTATCGTTTCCTTGAACTCCGCCGTGAGCGCTTGAAAGAAAATATATTATTCCGCGCCAAGATGATCGGGTACATCAGAAATTTCATGGAATCTCGCGGGTTTGTGGATATTGCAACCCCGATTTTGACCGTGAGCTCGCCCGAAGGCGCGCGCGACTTTTTGATTCCGTCTCGATTGCATAAAGGGAAATTTTATGCGCTTCCTCAGGCACCGCAGCAGTACAAACAATTGTTGATGGTCGCAGGATTCGATAAATATTATCAGATCGCACCGTGTATGCGCGATGAAGATCCTCGAGCAGACCGCAGCCCTGGGGAGTTTTACCAGCTCGATTGCGAAACCAGTTTCCTGACACAGGATGAATTCTTTACTTTGATGGAGCCTTTGTTTATCGAACTCACCGAGAATGTCGCAGGTAAAAAAGTAAAATCAAAACCGTTTCCTCGCATTCCATTTAAAGAAGTTATGGAGACCTATGGTAGCGACCGTCCGGATCTGCGCTATGAGTTGAAAATGGTTGAAGTGACTGAGTGGGCAAAGAAAACAGATTTTG
>CAYWFD010000028.1:0-11048 GCA_964457885.1 uncultured Gammaproteobacteria bacterium | reverse complement strand
TGAAAAAAATACGAAGTTGCAGGAGTGAGTCCCGTAAACGTGTACGAAGTTGCGGAGGTGGTTACCATCCCTGCGGTTGAAGAGACCATGTAGTATGAAGCGCTGCCGACACTTGTCCATTCCACATAAATAGTACTCGTATTAGGAGTGATGGTGACTAGAACTGGAGCAGTCGGAGGAGTTGGAAGCAGCGTGGTACTGGATGTCGGAGTGGAAAACGGGCTTGAGGTAGATGCATTATCTGCACGGACCTGGAAATAATATTGAGTATTGGGAGTGAGTCCGGTAAACACAGAAGAAGTTGCAGTAGTAGTTACCATACCCACAGTCGAGGAGACCGTATAGTATTCAGCACCTGAAATATCTGTCCAAGATACTGAAATGGTTGAAGTGGTAGAAGTGACTGATGAAAAATCAGGAGCAGCCAAACTCGATAAGAGCGATAAAATATATGCAGAACCGGCACTTGATCCATTAGCATTAGTTTCATTGGGAGCACCAACAATCAACGTGTTATTTGTTTTTTCAAGAGAAAGCTTGGTACCAAACCAATCATTTGAACTTGCATCCGAAGCGATAATTTTTTCAACTTGCGACCAATCTCCATCACCATCTGGCTCAAAGACATACACCGCACCAGCGTCAGAACTATTACCAGACGCCCCAACAAGCACACGATCTCCCGTTGCGTTAATCGATACGCTTTCTCCAAAAAGATCATTAGCAGCAGCATCACTCGCTGCAATCTTTGCGACCTGAGACCAACTTACCCCAGTTCGTTTAAATATATAAGCTGCACCAGGAACACTCTCAAAATCAGTGCCTACAACAGCATACTCACCCGAGTCGGAAATTGATACTGCCCAACCCAGATTAGCGTTCGCTGAAGGGTCGCTCGCATTCAACTCTGCCTGCTGCACCCAAGTGCTAGTAGCTCGATAAAAGACATATGCTGATCCGGAATTAGCAGCACCGTCATCATTATTGTATCCGCCTACAATTACATAATCTCCTGTTTCTGAGATGTCGACTGCTTTCCCGAACCAATCTCCATTACCCCGATCGCCCGCGACGATTTTTTGCTGCTGCGACCATACACCACTCCCATCTCGCTTGAAAATATAGGCAGATCCTGCAGTACTGGTCGGATTTGCTCCGGCAGCATCAGTGGTATCACGATATGCGCCGATGACCGCATATTCCCCTGCCATTGCAAGCTCATCACCAAACCAGTCAGTGCTGGATAAGTCACTCGAAACAATCTTTTGATGGAAATTCCACGACACACCGTCGCGCTTATAGACGAATACAGCGCCACCTTGACCAAATGAGGCAGAGTCATTATAGTCAGACACCATAGCGTAGTCACCAGCTATCCCCACGTTCTCAGAAAATTGATTATTTTGTGTTGAAGAACTGATAAGTGCCTGCTGTGTCCAATTACTACCATCCCAGTGGAAAATATAAGCTTTTTTCTGGGGAGACCCGCTCGAAGCGCCTCCTACAATTGCATAATCTCCGGAAATATCGACTCCACTACCAAAGCCTTGGCTAGCGACACCGTCAGATGCAACTAATTTATTTTGTTCAAGCCATGCGGCGTGCACAATAAATAGCGTAGAAAATAATAAGCCGCTTATTAATAAGCCAAAAATCACGCGAGCTAATTTTGGAGAGGTCATAAAAATAAAAAAATTAAACTCATGATACGAGCAGTATACCAAAAAATCTCTAAAACAAAAAACTCCCCTCACTATAATGAGGGGAGTTTTGAAAAAACTAACTAGATACCAAGATCATCAATTGCACTTGTATCAACATCACCAAGTGAAGAAGATGATGGAGCGTTCTGTGATTCTTCAGAACGATGACGTCGTCCGCCTTCTGGTTCATTGATTTTAAGGTTAACAAGAGCATTATTCTTTGCGCCAACCACCTTGAGAAGTGTGCGAATCGCACGAACGGTATTACCGCGTCGTCCGATGACATACCCAATATCAGTTGGTTCCACATCAAGCGTAATGAGGACTCCGCGCTCGTCGACGGTGCGGGTTACTTTTACTTTATCTGGATGATTGACAATCGCCTTGATTACAAACTCAATAAATACTTGGTCCTGATGTTCTGCCATATCATGAATAAAATTACAGAATAAATGAATAAGTAAGGTACTGAATTGTCGACTCCCGCGTAGGGCAATTCATAGAGAATACTCTATCAAACTAAAAAAAAACCGTCAATGATACAAAAAACCCTGTACCGTTCTAGTACAGGGTTTCCGATTGGTTGGTTATACTGCCGGAGCTTCAGAAGCCTTTGCAGCTGCTTCAGCTTTTGCCGTTTCAATCTTGTCTCGACGTTTCTTAGTGAGGCTTACGGAAAGTTTCTTCTTTGCCTCGATAATTCCATTCTTCACAAAGAGATTATGGATAGTATCAGACATTTGTGAGCCCTTCGAAATCCAATATTTGATTCGGTCCTGATCGACATCGAATTTCTTTTCCCCAAGCGGGTTATATGAACCCAAAATTTCAAGGTTTCGAGCCTGGGTATCTCTTCCCTTTTCAGAAATAATCACGCGATAACTTGGTCGCTTATTCTTTCCGATTCTCTGTAGACGAATAGTCAACATAATATAATAATTCATTAAACAGTCTAAATAGAGCGTAAAGACGGTTTGTATGTGGCGTAAGATACCAGAATTAGCCCCTCCTGTCAAGGACCTCACCCTTACCTGGCAACAGAGTATAAAGTTGATAAAGTCTATAACCTCAAAAGTAACACAAAATTTCCAGACTTTACGACGTTTGACTTTCTGACTCCTCAAGTTTCACCCCTACCAGCTTACTGATACCACCCGATCCCATCGTGACCCCGTACATGATGTCTGCTGCATGCATAGTCACCCGATTATGGGTAATGATGATGAATTGCGACTGAAACGCGAGTTCATGCAAAATAGTAGTAAACCGGAGCGTATTCGCTTCATCGAGCGCTGCTTCGACTTCGTCAAGCAATACAAACGGAGATGGATTGGTATGCAAAATAGCACACAATAGCGCAATCGAGGTAAGCGTGCGCTCCCCACCCGATAACGCCGCCAAATTCTTGATCTTCTTTCCTGGAGGAGTCGCAACCACTTCGATACCGGATAATACTTCTTGTGCAGTCTTACTACCACGTACCCCCTCCTCTGTGATTTCATCGTGCTGAAGAGTCACAGCAGCATTCAACAATGATTCGTTATCATCTTCTTCAGGTTCAGCTTTACCGTACAATTCGACCAATTCTGCCTTACCACCTTCAAACAATATTTCAAAATATCGTGAAAATTCTTTTTTGATCTTTTTAAACGCAGCACTATGCTTCTTCTTCATGAGTGCATCCAACTCCTCGATAATATCATATAGATCATGAGCAGCTTTCTTAAGATCAGTGAGTTGGCTCTGCAAATTTTCATAGCGCGAATTGGTTTCCTGATACTCTTTCAAAACCTCTTCATCGATACCTCCGATAAGACTCAGTGTGTATTTAAACTTTTCAATCTCAACTTTCGCCTCATCATGAGTAATCGATAATGACGGTATACCCCGCTCCTTAATTGAAGTAAAGCTTTCTTTGAGTTCGGCATACATTTCTTCTTCCAACCCTTCCCGTTGAGTGGTGTGTTTGGTTACATCCATTTCAAGTGCATGTTTTCGGTCATGAGTGCGATTGAGGGCCTGCTGTCGACTCTGCATTTCATCTTGAAGTGCAAATACGCGCGCACGTTTTTCCTCTTCTTCACGATTGAATGAATGAATTTTTTCTTGCACAGCCCGCATCTGTGATTCTCCGGCCTTAATTTCAGTTTCCAGGACTTCACGTGACTCCAGGAATTCCTTCATCATATCCCCGTACTCTTCTTCACTCATAGTATGCATCTTCTGCTCGCCGGATAACCGTGAAATTTCAGCAGCAACCTCACGAATACGTGCTTCAGCGGACGATACGGAATGTGATGCGATTTCAACATCGGTCGCGAATCTGGTTTCCTCAGCCTTCAGAGTCTCAATCTCGATTTCAAGCGAAGACAATTTTTCTCGATAATGAGCAACCGAATCACCGACCTCATCAATCGAAAACATGGGTAGTTGATGTGCTTTGGTCGCGAAGGTAATACCATTGGTACGTTTATGACGAAATCCACCTTTCATCGACCCTGACGTTTCGACAATGTCTCCCTCGAGTGTGACCATGCGTACTTTTCCGATACCGATCTCACGCGCGACGGCGATATTCTCGACGACCAAAGTCGAACCGAACACATATGAGAAGATGGTGTCGAATAATGAATCGTGGGACACCAGGTTTGTCGCAAGGCCATACACTCCTCTCTGATGTGCGAGAGATTCGATTTCAGAAGATACGAATCTTGGTTTGATAGTATTCAATGGCAAAAAAGTCGCAAATCCGAGATGGTGCTGTTTGAGAAATTGGATACACGCTTCAGCAACTCGATCATCTTCCACAACAAGCGAGGTCAAGTGTGCAGCAGCAGCAACTTCCAGTGCAACCCGATACGTATCTTCCACCTGCGCAAGCTCAGCCAAAATACCATACACACGTCCACCAAAAGTATGTTTCGGCTGAGTCACAATCGCATTCACCGCTCTCAGTCCTTCATATGAAAAGGTGTCCCGCTCACGGACAATATCCCGCATGGACTGCTCCAGACGGACAATTTCTTGCTGCAAACCAATTTTTTCACGCTGCTTCTCTTGAATACGTGATTGTCGTTCCTGAAGTTCATTTCGAAGTGCGGATACCTTTCTCTCATACTCAGCCCGTTGTAATTCAAATTCCTTTTCAGAGCCCTGGAGCTCGGCAAGTTTGCTTTCAATCCAGGCGATATTTTGTTTACCTGCTTTCCCGTATTCGGTTTCAAGTTTTGCCTGCACAATTGCACGCTCTTTCTCTCGGGTATGTTGAAGCTGCTGGATCTCATGTAACTCTTTTTGCAAAGCTTCAAAAATATCTGTCCGCGATTTTTCTTGTGCACTATGTGCGAGTTCAGTCTGGATTTCCTGAAGCTGCCTAAGTTCTTCAGAATATGTATTTCCTACTTGTAATAATTCTCCTTGAAGCCGGTCGATGGTTTCTTGTAAGGATGTGTACAAAGAGCCATAGTAAGCTTCTTGCAATTCACGAAGTGAGTGTTCAACCTCCTGTCGCTGTTCGAGCTTGTTCACCTGACGTTTCAGGGATTTTAGTCGCGGTTCAATCTCAAGTACGATTCCTTCAGCACTCGCAATATTTTCTTCAGTCCGAATCAGTTTGAGCTCTGCATGATGCCGTTTGATCTGGAATTCCTTGATACCGACTGCTTCGTCAAAAAATTCTTTACGTTCAGACGGAGACTGGAGAAGAAGTCGATCGATCGTTCCCTGTCCAATGACGGAATACGATCCTTGTCCGAATTGTGCACGCGCAAGCAAGAGCTGCAAATCCACAAGCCGGACTTTACTTCCGTTCAATAAATATTCGCTTTCGCCAGATCGATACAATCGGCGCGAAATCGCAAGTTCTTCATATGGCACATCCGCGCGTTTGTCTGAATTATCAAGCACCATGGTGACCGCTGCCAAACTCATTTTCCCTTTCCCTTCGCTTCCAGCAAAAATAATATCTTCGCTTTTTTTTCCACGAAGATTCTTCATACTCTGTTCTCCGAGCACCCATCGAATTGCATCAGCGACATTACTTTTTCCACTACCATTAGGCCCGACAATGGCCGTAACACCTTGTTTCCCGTCGCGAGACGGCTTCGGAAACTCAATAACTGTGTGCTCTGCAAATGACTTGAATCCGTTAATTTCGATCCGGGTAACAAACATACTAATACCTCTAAAAAAATCGGAAAGCAGAAAGTCAATAATGAAATCGTACTGACTTTCCAGCTGAGCTATATTTTCTCATATCCGCAGAATAAAGAAAAGTCTAGGCCCTTGTTATCCGATGATTTAGACCTGTAAACCAGTCTAATAGGGGCTTTGGAAATATATACTCTTGACAAACACGGATAACCCCTCTATACTCACCTGTTCCAATAAACCTATGCCGTACAGAATCGGAAAACAAATTCACGAACTCCTGATGAAAAGCCAGATAATCCGTATAATCCCCCATCAGAATCCTGACGGGGATGCGATTGGAGCGGTTTCGTCACTCGGGTCATGTCTTAAAAGACGCAATAAAAATGTGGAAATTTTTTGTACCACCACAGTACCAAGCCAATTGCAACATATGCCGCTCGCAGACACTATCGTCTCAGACCCAGTACTATGGGATAGCCCATGCGATGTAATTATAGTGTGTGATTCAGGTGACGCGGTGTACGCAGGGATTAATAAATATTTGGAAAAAAATACCAAAGCAATAGTGGTAGTAATCGACCATCACCCAAATAATACGCGTTTCGGCGATATCAATCTGGTTTCAACTACACATTCTTCGACCTGCGAATTGCTCTATGACTACTTTGTTGCAAACCAAATAACGATAACTCCGGATATGGCGACCAACCTATTGTGTGGAATTATGTACGACACCGGATCTTTTACCAATTCAGCAACCTCGAAAAAAAGTCTGATGGTTGCAGGAGTATTGGTAAAGCTGGGTGGTGCACTTACAAAAGTCGTACGCTATTTATACAAGGATAAACAGGTTTCCACACTTAAGTTATGGGGCAACGCGATGAGTAATCTTCGACACGACACTGAACACGATGTCGTGCACATGTGCCTCACTCTTGAAGATATGCGTGTATGTGGGGCCGATGAGGACAGTGCCAATGGTGTTGCAAACTTCATGAGCATATTGAAAGATGGACGGATCCATATGGTTCTGAGAGAACAGCACAATGGTATGGTAAAGGTAAGTATGCGCACCAAAAGAGATGATACTGACGTTGCGGAGATTGCCAGAGAATTCGGAGGCGGAGGGCACAAAAAAGCTGCAGGATTCACGTTTGCAACTCCGATCGCTGAAGCATACCCAAAGATGCTTCCTATCTTGAATAAATACCTCAAAAAGGTATAATTAAGAAACAAAATAAAAATAGAGGAAATGTATATTTTCTTCTACTTCTTTTACTTTTTAGTTTGAAATATGGACATTAAATCTCAAATTCTCATTCCCACAGTCATTGAAAAAACTACGTATGGTGAGCGTGCATACGACATTTATTCAAGATTACTCAAGGATCGTATTATATTTATCGGTACGGCAATTGATGATCATGTGGCAAATATTGTGGTAGCACAGCTCCTATTCCTCGCAAACCAGGATCCAGAGCAGGATATCAAACTCTATATTAATTCCCCTGGAGGATCAGTGACCGCAGGACTTGCGATCTACGACACCATGCAATTTATCGAGCCCAAAGTCTCGACCATTTGTATCGGCATGGCTGCAAGCATGGCGTCAGTTCTTCTCGCAGCGGGTGAAAAAGGTAAGCGCTTCTGTCTTCCCAATAGCGAAGTTATGATCCATCAGGTGATGGGCGGAGCACAGGGTCAGGCAAGCGATATCCAAATCCACGCAGAGCGAATCGTGAAAATGAAAAAACACTTAAATGAAATTCTTGCGAAACATTCAGGGCAAAAGCTTGAGAAGGTTGAAAAAGATGCTGACCGCGATTACTTCATGAGCTCGCATGAGGCGGTAACATATGGACTCGTAGACAAAGTGATCGAATAATAAAAGTATATAAAAAATCCCCCAAAAGGGGGATTTTATTATTGTTAAGGATTGAACCTTACCCGTACCAAGAAGATGTGTGAAAGGAGAAGACGAGCCGAAGCCTGAACTATCCTTCTACACATCCCCATGCTTGTCGTGGTACAGGTGGCAATAATTGGATTACCCAATCGCTACCATCTATACAAGACCTGCTGGAATATAGATACAAGTTAATCATGTAACGGCATATAATAGCACATCTATATATTTTTGTCAAGCCCATCAGGTGGAAAAATACAAAAAATGGCTTATTTAAGCCATTTTTTAACCTCTTTACTACAGTTATCCCTCCAGAGGAGCAGAAGTTTCAGCAGAAGGAGAAATCGTACTACTATCAGGAGATGGTTGAGGTACACCATTTTCGGTAGAAGTAGTATTCGACCCGGAGTTAGACGCAGTTTCAGTCTTCTTCTCAATTCCAACAAGACAGGTTTCAGGTAATGGCCGATAATAACTATCAAACACCACTTCTTCCTTCTCACCATTGGGTAATTCACGAACATATGTAAAGGAAGCAACAGCGCCAGGATAGGCGTGTTGACACTCTTTCTTTCCTGGAGGAAGCTCAGTGGTTTCAATAATCTTAGTCGGCCCAGCTGGCATACGTCGTGAGACCGTGGGCGGAATATAATATCCTTTGCGTCCATCATTCGTTCCCCATAGGGTAAAAAACAGGTCGCCTGTCTGGTCATTCAATTCGGAAGTGATGAGAATATGATGTCCGGTATCATTGAGGAATCGGAAATCAGTACCAGGATCATAAATCGTCGCATCCGTTCCCGGAAGCCCATTGGTAAGATCATTATAATACGAAATCATAAGCGAATGATTTCGTCGTTCAGTAATCTCAAGACCTGCATTCATGGCTGCGCGGAACATGGTAGTTCCGATCTGGCACAATCCCCCGCCGATTTCAGGAACCAATCGATCTCCTTTGATCGCAAGCTCAGGCAAATATCCGCCTGCCAGCGTAAAAGGTTTAAGCGCTTCAAGTAATGAAAAATTTTCTCCGGGCTTAATAATAAGCCCATTCAATTTGTCGAATGCCGCATGGCGAATATTCTTATATCGATTTCCAGGACTACCCTTAAATACCGACTGTCCTACTCCCAACACTTCAGTAATACCGAGATCATTTACATCAGACGTCTTGATATCAGGTTCCACCTCTTTGACACGTACGGTTATAGGTTCAGTACTCGTAGCATGTTCTTCATCAAAACGTTGAGCAAAAGCATCCTGAAGTAATTCATACGTCGCTTCAACATCTACCGTAAGCCCGGGATGCGAACCATGAAATTCTGTAACTTTATTATCTTCGCCAATAGTAAAGGTGGCATTTTGAGGAGCAACATCAATATCAGGAGCTACGGTCTCCCGCAAAAACGCATACGTGGATGAAGGAGATAATACAAATACAGGGGAACCCTGATCACCAGGCACCACTTCAAGCATACGTGAAAGTGCTGTCGTATTCAATTTCCACGTATACGTGCGTTTGGTTGACGAATTAAAATAATCGAGTACTATCGCACCCCCTTCAAAAGCCTTAGGTAAAATGTCAACAACTTGCCGCACATCATCTTCAGTAATCGCAGGGTCGGTTTCAGTAGTGGTAATATGAATCTGTGGCACTTCGAGATGCGCCCATCGTTCAATGATCTGGTCAATAATATGCTCATAATCAAACGCGCTACCCCGTGACGAAGAGGTAATCTGATATTCTAAGGGTGACACAGAGGATACCGCAACACCTGCATTTACCATGGGAGTGATATATGGAGCAATATTACGATCGATTTCTGCAAATAACCGATCCTTGTGTATTGCCGAAACGCCAAGTTCGGTTGAAGGTTGGAGAACCAACGTCATAATCGCACGTATAGAATCACGAACCAAACCACCACTTTTATCTCGCCAAATCAATTCATGCGCAAGCTGAGGCGCATCAACTTCGATCAATTCAGTGACTGTGTCTTCGCCAATTGATTGTGGATACAACATGAACTCTCGGGTAGAAGTAGCCACATCAAAAGTAACCTGAATTCCCTGTGCGAACAGTTTCGCTTCCATCTGCTCAATAAATCCGGTAAGTTCTACCTCATTCATGCCACCAATTGCATACTCACCGATATGTATGCCGGGAAATACTCGATCAGAGAATGACTGCCCGTATGCAATCCCAACACCGCATATCGCGACAACACACCCAAAAATAATAGAAAAAATAATAACAGTTTTGGTGCGCTTCTGTTTTTTCTCGGGAGAAAGCATATTTGGTTGTGTAGTGGTATCTGTCATAATACAAAAACTACTCTTCTACGATTTCAATTGAAATTTTACGATCCTGCGTGCGCTTAGGTACCGTGATTTCCAAAATTCCATTCTTATACTGAGCTCTCGCAGCGTCTCCATTGACTTCAACGGGTAACACAATCGTTCGTGAAAAATGTCCCCAAAAACACTCGCTATGATAAAACTCAATGTACGATTTTCCGCCGACGGGATTGATCCGTTCCCCCCGAAGGGTCAAAAGATCATTATGAATATAGACTTCGATACGGTCAGGAAGAGCACCTGCCACGGTTGAGACAATATATACGTTTTTTTCATCATGCGCAACATCCACCGAGAGTTTACCCTCTTCGAGATTTTCATGCCAATCAGCTGGTACAACCGCAGGAACAGAAGAAGGCGGAACATCGGAAGACCTAGTCGAAACATGTTCAACAATCATGGCATATGAGGGAGGGGGTTGTTTTCTCTGCATATAGGGAAAGTATACAAAGGATATGCCTAATTTACAATAGGATCTACGAGGTTGACTTTCGTAGAATTTTAAGCTACACTACTCCAGTCTTTACAATGTGGAACTGGGGAGAGGTGGCTGAGTGGTTGAAGGCGGCAGTCTTGAAAACTGTTGTAGGCTTTTAGTCTACCGTGGGTTCGAATCCCACCCTCTCCGCAAGAGAATCAAAATTGATTATTTGAATAGCTATTGGCAAAATGGAGAGGTGTCAGAGTGGTCTATCGTGCAGCTTTGCTAAAGCTGTGTCCGAGTAATATCGGACCGAGGGTTCGAATCCCTCCCTCTCCGCACGGAGAAAATACGTCACAAGAATACAATGGAGAGGTGGTTGAGTGGTTGAAAACAGCAGTTTACTAAACTGCCGTCCCTTTCGGGGGACCGTGGGTTCGAATCCCACCCTCTCCGCCAAAATTGAAAATCCGAATCGGAAGCCGAAATGGGGTCGCGCCGCAGGCGC
>CAYWFD010000027.1:10085-11900 GCA_964457885.1 uncultured Gammaproteobacteria bacterium | reverse complement strand
CGTTCCACAATTGCTTTGCGATTACTGCCCTTGCATATTGGGATTTTTTTCATGCGCACGATCTGGATAAGGCGATTAAGAAAGATATCAAAGGTTTGAATGTGTTGAATATTAGAGAATTGACTCGGGTGGGTAAAAAAGTTCGCTCCAGGATTCTCAATGCTGAATTTCCCGAGAATTTGAAAAAAGAGATTATCGATTCGTACGAATCACTCAAAAAACAAGAAGGCACTGCGAAACTTTCTGTTGCTGTACGTTCAAGTGCGACCGCCGAAGATTTACCTGATGCAAGTTTTGCTGGACAGCAGGAGACATATCTCAATGTGGAGGGGCACGATGAATTATTGCGTGCGGTAAAAAAATGTATTGCATCATTGTTTACCAATCGTGCGATTTCATACCGTGAAACCAAAGGGTTTGATCATTTGGCTGTGGCATTGTCAGTCACGGTACAGACCATGGTCCGTTCAGACAAAGGCATTTCAGGTGTTATGTTTACGATCGACACTGAATCAGGCTTCCCTGGGGTAGTTTTGATCAATGCATCCTATGGATTAGGTGAGTATGTGGTGAAAGGTCGGGTAACCCCTGATCAATTTTATGTCTTCAAAGAAGGGGTTACTAAAGGTAAAAAGGCGATTATCAGCAGAATTTGCGGGTCAAAAGAGGTGAAACTGGTGTATGGAACACGTGGAACCACACAGAATGTGGTTACGACCACAGATCGTCGAAAGTTGTGCATTTCCGACGAAGATGTGTTGACGCTTGCAAAATGGGGAATGGAGATCGAAAAATTTTATCATAAGTCTCAGGATATCGAATGGGCAAAAGATGGAACGACGGGAAAACTCTACATCGTACAGGCGCGTCCCGAGACGGTGCAGTCACAGGCTGACCATACGAGTATCGAATCGTATGAATTGAAGGAGAAAGGAAAAATGATTGCGCGTGGAATATCGATCGGGCAGAAAATTGGTGCAGGAGTGGCACGGGTGATCAATGATCCGAAAGACATGAAGTTGTTCAAGAAAGGTGAAGTATTAATCACGCGTATCACTGATCCTGACTGGGAGCCGATCATGCGTCTGGCTGCGGCAATTGTCACCGAGCAAGGCGGGAAGACGAGTCATGCAGCGATCGTGTCTCGTGAGCTTGGCGTACCCTGTGTGGTGGGCACGAGTCAGGCGCGTACATTGGTAAAGACAGGTACCAAAGTTACGGTTTCGTGCGCAGAAGGCGATGAAGGGCGTGTGTATAAGGGAATACTTCCATTTGAGGTTAAGAAAACCAAGGTAAAAGATACGGCGAAGACTAGAACCAAAGTTATGATGAATGTGGGTGATCCTGATCATGCGTTCGCATTGTCGTATCTACCAAATGATGGAGTCGGACTTGCGCGGGAAGAATTCATTTTTTCAAATTTTATCCGTATTCATCCCCAAGCATTATTGAACTTCGACAAATTAAAGGATAAGAACGCGAAGAAAAAAATAGTAGAACTCACCTACGGATACGAAGATAAACGACAGTACGGAGTCGATAAATTGGCAGATGGAATCGCACGGATTGCGACAGCATTCTATCCGCGAGATGTGATTGTGAGACTGTCTGATTTCAAGACCAATGAATATGCGACCCTGATCGGTGGACATGAATTCGAGCCAAAAGAAGAAAATCCAATGATCGGATGGCGGGGAGCGTCGCGCTATTACTCGGATGAGTACCGAGAGGCGTTTGGAATCGAATGTGAAGCACTGAAAAAAGTACGGAGCGAATGGGGGCTTGATAATGTCATTGTTATGGTGCCGTTTTGCC
>CAYWFD010000027.1:0-10075 GCA_964457885.1 uncultured Gammaproteobacteria bacterium | reverse complement strand
CCGGAAGAAGGAAAAAATGTTCTCAAAACCATGGCTGAATTTGGATTGCGTCAGGGTGAAGACAAATTGAAGGTATATGTCATGTGTGAAATACCTTCGAATGTCATTCTGGCAGAAGAATTTGCTCGCTTGTTCGATGGATTCAGTATCGGATCCAACGATCTGACCCAGTTAACCCTTGGGGTCGATCGGGATTCTGCGCTGGTAAGCCATGTATATGATGAGAAGAATGCGGCAGTCACCTCGCTCATATCCCGAGTGATCAAGGTTGCACATCGCTACAAACGAAAGATTGGTATTTGCGGACAGGCACCGAGTGATTATCCGGAATTCGCAGAATTTTTAGTACGTGAAGGAATTGATAGTATTTCTCTCAATCCGGATACAGTGATTGCGACCCGTGAACGTATTGCTAAAGCCGAAAAAACATGGGCTGGGCAAAAAGGAAAAACTAATCATCGGTTACTAGTCATGGTTGGACTCATTGGTATGCTTGCGGGGAGCATGATGTTGCTGGGTGGAGGGTGTAGTGCGATACAAAAAAATGACCCGAGTGCCATTTCAGACGATATTAGCCCGTCTGAAATGAGAATACGAATTGAGAATACCATGCGTTCACGTGGAGGCGGAGATAATGACAAGACCACCTTCACGATTTCATCATTAGGATCGTTCAAAATTACGTATCCGAAGCATTGGTCCGCAACCGAGATTGCGCACAACACCGGGTTTATGTTCAAGGGGAACACTGATAAAGAATTTGTAACCATGATCAAACAGCCGAAGCGACAGGGTGGTGAAGGTACGGGTGCGACCGCCGGGAATGGGTCAGTAGGCGGAGGAACGCGTACGGTTGTGATTGATGGAGTAACCTATCCGGTAGGGCAGGGTCGTGCGGAGAATGGAGTTGAGATTCAGACGGTGCACATACCGGTGAATGAGACGGAAGAATTGTTCGTGTATGGTTCAATCCCTCCCGAGGAATTTACTGAACTCCTTGAGAGTATCAGCTTTACTCCGGAAGAAAGTATCCCGACAGTGAATACGACAATTGACCCGGGTGAAAATTGCATTAATGTACTCTCTAAATTGGGAGGTTCTGAAGCGGTAAGCTGCTACTAAATAATATATAACACTTACTACAAACCCTGTGCTGTTCCGGTGCAGGGTTTTGATATTCCAGGTCGGAAATTGAAGAAACTGTAGTAAATTGGTATGCTATATCCTAGTACTCATATATATGAAATTTTTTTCCTCAAGCAAAGCATGTATACTTGTCCTGATACTGGGGCTTATTCTTGGGAGTACGTATCGGGTGAGTACGGTCGAGAGTCAAGGAAATTCCGTAGAAGAACAAAAACAACTGCAGGAGGAACTGAAAAAAATTGAAGCGGAAATCACCAAGCTCGAAGGCGATTTGTCGGTAACCAAAGGCGAGAAAAAGACACTTACGAATAAAATCCTCCAATTACGAAAAGAACAGGATAAGATACGGTTGCAGATAGATGCGACTGCGCTTCGTATCAAAGATTTGAATGGAAAGCTGGTAACTACTGCAGAGGGTATCAAAACGACCGAGAAAAAAACCGAAGACCTAAAAGAAAATCTCGGAACACTTCTCCGTCTCATGTATCAACGCAATCATGAGGCAGTGACATTCCGGCTTATCCTCCAGGGAAGATTGGCTGACGCGATGACCGAAGTGAGGAATTTGGAAAAATTGTCTGATTCGATTGGAGAATTGCTTGATAAGACGAGAGAAACCAAGCTTGAGCTTGAGAAACAAAAAGAAGCATTTGCAGCAGAAGAAGAGAATGCAAGCGAACTCCTCAAATTGACGACAGCACAACAAACAGCATTGGGCGGGAAGCTCACCGAACAAAACCAATTATTGAAAGACACGCAAGGCAAGGAAGAAAATTATCAGTCATTGATCCAGGGAAATAAGAAGCGTGCTGCTGAGATAAAAAGCAGAATTTATGAATTGCTTGATGTCGGGACTCAAATCACTTTTGGGGAAGCGGTAACGATCGCAACCTGGGTAAGTGAACAGACCAGAGTCAATGCATCGCTCTTGTTGGCGATATTGACTCAGGAATCGAATTTGGGGAAAAACGTAGGTACCTGCAATCGTCTGGGAGACCCGCCGGAAAAAAGCTGGAAAGTAATTATGAAGCCGACCCGTGATCAAGAGCCATTTAAAAAAATTACTGAAGAGTTGGGAAAAGATCCAGATATTACTCCAGTGTCCTGTCCGATGCGAAACAAGGACGGAAGTCAGCTTGGATGGGGAGGTGCCATGGGGCCTGCACAATTTATCCCGTCAACATGGGTGGGGTACAAAGACAAAGTTTCGGCAATTACCGGCAAGAGCCCGGCAAATCCATGGGATATTCGAGATGCGTTTTTGGCTTCTGCGCTTCTATTGAAAGCAAATGGTGCTGATGGCACGAGAGATGGAAATTGGAAAGCGGCAATGCGGTATTTTTCAGGAGGCACTGACCTTAAATATCGATTTTATGGGGATAATGTACTGGCACTGGCTGATGAGTATGAAGATGATATTGCCGCACTGAAATAATCTTTATTTAAAACTGTTTCATAATCCATTGTACTTCAGCAGGGTAGCTCGAGATCACGGTACCATTGTAGTAATACAGCTTTTGTCGCGTTGATGAGGTGGAATACCATCGTGCAGTACGCGGATTCTGTCCACAGAGATTGCGCCCGACTTCTTCGATCGCATGTTCGAGTGATTCGAAAGGAATCATGGCTCCGCCCCATCCGAAAGGATTGTTATTCATCATGCGTTTTCCGCCGCTTGATTCTCTGACTGCGATTGCAGGCAGGAGCCGCCAGTCCATTTCACATGCATCTGCAACTGCAACAAAAGTTTCTCCATGTCCTGCAAGCGGCATGTTTCGTTTTGAAAAATATGTATCAATCCGGATGGCACGGTTGTCAGGAATCTGAGGAAACACGCGGGTGGTGAGCGTGTATGTAGCATCAATCAACCCGAGAGAGCAGAGTAAAATTACGATAGCAGTGATATAAACATGATGCCGCGCAAAATTCAAAATCGGACGAAACAGAATATGTTTCTTTTTTTGTTTGCGGCGGCTTGCTTTTTTTACTTTTTGGGTACGACGGGTTTTTTTCGGTCGGGGCATAAAATTACTACCATTAGCCGATAGTAGTATAGCACAGTTACGTAAAAATTGGTTATTTAAAGAAAAAAACAAAAAAGCACCCGTGTGCGGATGCTTTTTTAGTTATATCTTACCCAGATTCAATTCTTCGGTAATGCGTATCTGTTCTACGAACTCAGGCATATGAGATACGAGAATGATTGCACCTTGATAATTATTGACTGCCTCGGCAATAACGGGAATGTGGCGAAAATTGATATGATTGGTGGGCTCATCAAGAATGAGTAATCCTGGTTTCTGAAGTACAAAACGTGCATAGCAGAGCAATCCTTTTTGCCCCTCGGAAAGCGCGCCTACCTTAGTCTTGAGGACGTCAGACGTCAGAAGGAATTGCGCTCCAGTCGCATAAATTTCCTGATTGTCCGGGACACCCATCATTTCAGCAAGTGCTTCATATGCGGTCATATCGAAATTAAGTCCTGAAAAATCCTGGCGATAGTAGCCAACCTTAACGTCTGGGTGAATGGTGGCGTCATTAGTCTTTTCAAGTGCGAGTCGTTTGAGGAGTGTGCTTTTGCCGACGCCATTCGGACCGACAATAAGCAATCGATTTCCTTTCCATAGTCTGATATCTACTTTTTTGAGAGTAGGGGTATGATTGATCATTGCGTGTACTGTGGAAATAGTGGCCACCACTTCAGACCACTGCTGCGCAGGGATTTCAAAGGGGCGAATAGTTTTATCATCCCGTTTTACGTCAACCATATTTTCTTCATCCTCTTCCACCTGATCTTTGAGTTTGCTTGCAAGTTTTCGCATCTTACCTCCTTTGTGCGCAAAGAAATTAACTTTATCTTTTTTATCCTGGATATTCTTTCTGAGCTGGGCATTTTTTCGTTCCTCTCGTTCAATTTGAGCTTTGATTTCTTCAATTACGTCAAAATAATTTCCCACATACTGTTCGACTTTTTTAGTATGGAAGTCTACATTAAGGACACCATCGGTAAATGAGTTGAGGAATGTAGCATCATGTGAAATAACGATGGCGGTTTTTTCGTACATCATGAGGAAAGCAGTGAGGTGCGCAATACCTTCGGCGTCGAGATTATTGGTAGGTTCATCAAGAAGTAAGATATCTGGTTTTTGTATGAGGGCATATGCAAGGAGTAGCCGTGCATGTTGTCCTCCTGATAAATCTTTGATTTTTTTATCTAGTGGAACCGTGAGATCGACGACCGTGAGCACATCATGTACGAGTTTCTCAAGGTTATACGTATGTTCAGAAAAAGCCGTTGCAAAATATTCGAGTATGGTTGATTCGAAGAATTCTTTCGGCATAACCTGGTGTCCGATCGCGACTGATGCATTGTTGGCAATCGAAATCTTACCTGAATTCGGCTTGAGCGTTTCCTCACCTGTGGCACCAATCGCACCAAGGATAAGTTTGAAGATCGTACTTTTTCCAACCCCATTTTGCCCCATGATTGTAATCTTGGCATTTTCACGAACCGAAAAAGAAGCCTCGTCAAGAATGGGCTTGTCTTCAGTATAAGAAAATGAGACTGAATCAAAACGGATAATGACGTTTCCGTGGGACATACATACTGTAGTAAAATAAATAACTCGCGGATGCGGGTTATTTTGGCGGACCGGACGGGACTCGAACCCGCAACTTCTGCCGTGACAGGGCAGTGCTCTAACCAGTTGAACTACCGGTCCGTAGATGTCAGCCGTGGCTGACATGGGTTTATTTTGACGTAGCTTTTTCTGCAGCTTTGCGAATTCTCTTAAGTTTCTTTTTGTCACGGGTAACTTTGTCGAGTTTCCACTGAGCCTTCATTTGATTGCGTTTTCTTTTGCGCATTCCCATAGGGGTGAAAATAAAAATCGAGTATGAATGAAATATATGATACGTATTTTTTGGATTTTTGTCAATATCGGCTTCGTGGGTAAAAAAAGAGCCTCAGTGTGTCCGGCGCGGCAAGGGAGTGAAGGAGGGGGCACTCCCGCCATCGCCAAACACACTGAGGTTCCTTCGACAAAACTAAAAATAATTGTACTACATACAGACGGGAGTGTCAAGTAACATGGAATACAAAAATCCCCCGAGACGGGGGATTAGGAAGTACGGGATATACAATCTTTTACGCAACCGATTTTACAATTGAAGCAAACATGGTTGGGTGCTTTTCAGCGATGGTTGCGAGCACTTTGCGGTCAAGGGTGATGCCGTGCTTCTTGAGCGCTCCCATGAATGCACTGTATGACATATCATGTTTGCGGATTTCGGCATTGATTTTCACTTGCCACAGATTTCGGGTAGTACGTTTTTTGTTTCGTCGATCACGATAACTATGTGCTCCGGCTTTGGTGTCGGCAGTTTTTGCAAGTTTCAATAATTTTTTGCGACCGCCTTCAAATCCTTTGACGCGTTTCAAAATGTTTGAGCGTCTCTTTGCGTGTCGCGTTCCTCGTTTTACTCGTGGCATAGAACATTAATTATTTTGAAGCGTAAGGTAAAGCTTTCAATACGGTTCGTTTGAGCGGGGTCGATGCTCTTCCATCTCGGCGTTTGTTTCGTCGGGTCGTTCCGTTTTCACGTGAATTAAAATGGTCCTGTCCGTCGGTTCGCTTGAGGACGGTGAGGCCTTTTTTCTTCGATTTCTTTACCTGAAATCGCTTAAGGGTTGCTTTGTGGGTTTTGAGTTTAGGCATAGAATACGTTAGTAGAGCCGAGTATAGCGTATATAGGGGAAAGAGTCAAGAGGAAAATTGTGTATAGATATCCTGCTTGATGGGTTTATTTTCGAACAATAACCGCAGTGACTTTCTTACCCTGTCGGGTAATCTCTTGTTCGAATTTGATAGGAGTCGTAGACTCAAGTCGTGCTGCCATCGTATTGATGACCTCGTTGGCGAGGTCGCCGCGTGCATTTTCTCGTCCTTTGAGGACTACTTCAAGTCGTACTTTGTCCCCTCGCAAAAGGAATTTTTGAGCTTGATCAGCTTTGATGCCGAGATCGTGGTCACTGATGCGGATCGAAAGACGGATTCCCTTGGTTTCACTCACGTGGGAGTGTGCCTTTTGTTTTCGGGCTTCTTTTTCTTTTTGGTACTTAAATTCGGCAAAATCGATCAGTTTTGCTACTGGAGGGTTGCTTTTAGGGTTGATTTCAACCAAATCTAGCTCACGCTCGAGTGCGAGCGCACGCGCTTCGGCAGTGCTCATGGTATTGATTCGGGAGCCATCCTCGTCAAGGAGGAGTACTTCAGGAGCATCAATTTCGTGGTTTTTCCGATAATGTGCAATCAGCGGCTTATCAGGTCGTTTTTTACGAGAAATTCGCATACATGTTTTAAGTGGTAAATTAGTGTATTTCGTGGAGATGCCGGGAATTGAACCCGGGTCTAGACGGGTTACCCCTATACTCTACATGTGTATCGATGTTTGGTGATTTCGCACGCAACTGGAAAACATCGAAAAATGCTGCATGCTATCATGTCATTAATTTCGGCACGAAACGGATATGAGACATTTCATGCCTACACTCGATAGGTTGGCACCGTGGTTCCACGATCGAGTATAGTGGATACGATGGTCGTAGGTTTTACGCTACAACAGGAGCAAAGCTCGGGCTGAAAGCTTTCGCTACAGCACTCTTAGCTCGCTCAAACAAGTTTGCACTTGTAAGGTTGCCTGTGGTTGACGAGGTCAGGCTCCCCGACATGCATATACAAGATAACGGAGTCCATCTATCGAACCCTGTCATCCCCATAAATTGTAAAGTTCAAAATTGTCCTTTGATCATTCGTCCAATTTCTCGTTTGTTTTCGCGGTCCTTAATCGCTCGCCGCTTGTCTCGCAATTTCTTGCCACGGGCGATACCGATTTCGAGTTTGATCAGTCGAGCCTTAGTATAGAGGGATAAGGGGATGATTGTCAAGCCATCTTCCTCGATTTTTCCGCGTAAATAAGAGATTTCTTTATCATGAAGGAGGAGGGTGCGGGTTCGGTCGGGTATATAGGAGGTACTCGGAGCATAGCGATAGGGTGCGACATGCATATTGATGACTGTGGCGGCAGTACCGTGAAGGGTTACAAAGCTGCCTTCGAGTTTGGCTCCGCCGTTTCTCATCGATTTTACCTCGTTGCCTTGCAATAATAAGCCAGCCTCAAGGGTTTCAAGGATATCATAATCAAATCGTGCTTTTTTATTGACTGCAAGTGTTGCCATATGGGCTGTAAGTATAGCGAATAGTGGGTATTTTGCAAGATTAACACAAACTGTGTATACTTGAGCTGCATTTCATAATCATCTATCGTGCTATGGAAGAATCACTAACGCCACAATCGAACAAAAAGCTAGGAGTAATCCTGCTGTATATTGGTGTAGTAGTGGTGGTTCTGCTTGGAGTCTATATATGGATCGGTCGTACCAGAGGGGATACTCGATCGCAAGGACAGATCCCGTATACCCCTCCGAGTGAACTGAATGTCTCGCCAACAATCGAAACCTACAGCGAAGAGGAGTTACAGGCGAGATTTACTGAATCGCTTGAGACGCTCGAGCGAGAGGTGGAGGAGTGGCAGGGTGATTCAGCTGACCTGATCGCATACGTTGAAGAACAGATGCTTACCATACGTTTCCCAGGAAGTAAACGAGAGTCATATATGGCTGCATTTCTCGCGATTGAAAAAATGAAAGAGCAGCCGCTGTCCTCACTTGAAGAAACGAAAGCGGAAGTCATTCGAAATCTTTCTACACTCAAATAGTCCTCAGGGTTGGATAGAGGGGTTGTGTCTTGTCTTATGAATCAATCATTTACCATAAAAATACTTTCATGGCTGCTGCCATTTTTTGTATTGCTCGGAATTATGCTATTTCCGACACAGCCGCTCATAATAGGGTTACTATTCTCGATATGGATTGCGTATATGGCGTATGTGAGTATTCGAGGAAAAAATGGAATCTATGAGGAAGTGACACAAATATTGACCATGTTTTCGTTGGCTTGGCTCCTGCTATTGGTGGAGTCAGTGATGTTGCGCTGGTTTTTTGTTGTAGCTGCCGTACCGATTTTCTTTTTTTTAGTCTGGATGAATTCCGAGCGGACCGGACGTCTCGTGCATATTCAGGAGAAGCCACTTCGTCGGATGCGTATGATGATTCATGTATTCAATATGTACACCTGGTGTATTACGCTTTTTGCGGTAGACGTGTTTTTTCCTTCAATTCCATTTCCCGTATTGATCGCAGGAGCTAGTGTGATTGGTATGCTGACATCATTTTTGATTTGGAGATTGTATTTCAAGTCGTCCATTAAACGAATGATGATCCCATTAGGGGTGGTCGGGATCGTGATCGCTCAGTTGGTGTGGGCACTCCGACTTTTGCCATTTGGATATTTAGCCCAAGGGTTTCTCTTGGTGTGGGCGTGGTATGTGGTACAACTTTTTATCAGATTTCACCTGACTCCACGAGGAATTATCTGGAAAGATCAAGTTGGGTTTATTATAGGAAATCTGGTCCTGTTGGTCAGTGTATTATTTTTTATCCGTTGGATATAATTAAGTCAAAAGTCCATAACGTCGTAAAGTCGAAAGCAATATATTTTACAGACTTGATGGGCGTTACAGATGTTATGACTTTTCGACTTTTAACTTTCTATTCATATGTCTCATCCTCCACACCTGCCTGATTCACATCTTGATCAAAGTGATCATAAGGTCCGTTCACGAAATATGTACACATTTTTTGCCATGATTGCATTTGCGCTTGCTGCAGGGGCGGTAGGCGCACTCATTGTATTTGCCTGGATCGTACCGGGTGGGTATATGAACGAAGGTCAATGGGTTCCACGAGGTCAAAACTCTGGAATTGCAACACCATTTGCTGAACCGGAAACGTCATTGATTCGAAAAGTAAAGAACACTACTGTCTCGGTGTTTCTTGATACTGAAATATTATCAAGCGGGTATTATGGACGAGAAGCGTGGGTAGGAGACGGTATTATGCTGTCATCAAATGGGTGGGGGGTCGTACACGCCCCAGCACTTACGAAGAGTGCTCTTCCGAAGCTTCGTATGCGTGACACGCAAGGAACCTGGTATACCCCGACATCGGTGATTGTTGACTCAGAGCACAACCTTATTTATTTCAAATTGAACGGCAACGAATTTTATGTCGCCTCATTTCCTGATTGGAGGATTTTGGATTCAGGCATGTCGGTGTGGGTGTATGAACAAGGAACTTGGAAACATCAGACATTAGGGACATTGTCGTATATAGAGGATTCAGTCATCTTTCGTGCAGAAAGTGAGCGTCAGCGATTTAAATTGTCACCGGAAGGATTATCAGATACTGGTATTGTGATCAGTGACACGGGGAGTGTGCTTGGATTTATTGATTGTGATGGGCGATTGGAGGTTGCGTGGATGATTGAGTATTCAATTCCGCAACTACTTGAGTCAGGTGTACTCGAAAAAAAAGTTATCGATTGGTCAGGGTCAATGGTCGAGACGATTGAAGAAGGGAAAAGAGTGTTTGGTTTTCTCATTGATATGCCGGGAAGCGGAAGTGTCGAAGGACTAAAACGTGGAGACATCATACGACTGATCAATGGGAACCCGATTGCAGAGCATACGCTATACCGGGCGGTTCGCACGTCGCAGTTGACGGTACAGATATGGAGGAATGGGCAGATTTCTGATATACTCTTACCATAAGTCATAAGTGACTGGTGTACCATTCAGATTTTTAGAGTAATTGAAGTTTTTGAAGTTGAATTCATACTATATAATTTTCGATTTTTAAATTTGTATCTATGGATAATGCTCACGCTCCTGGACGCAGACTTGCACGTTCAAAAAATTTACTTATCTCGATTAGTATTATTTGCGGATTGTTTGCGGGTGGTGCAACACT
>CAYWFD010000026.1:11996-12395 GCA_964457885.1 uncultured Gammaproteobacteria bacterium | reverse complement strand
TTATTCTTTCCTCCATGTTTCGGGCAATTTTCCCTCGCACCATTTTTTTTCCCAAATTCCCGTGTAAATATGCAACACTGTCAGCGATCGTCATACCCAGACTTATCACCGCAATAGTAGTTGTAAAATTGAGACCTGATTGGAGAAATAAGGGTAAAAATGAAACTGCTGGTATCGGAACAATGAAATTGAATCCACTAATAACTGATATGATAAAAATACCGACATATCCATAGCTCGCGACCACATCTTGGATATTCTCGTTTCCTCGTGCCATATCAGCAAAATGAAAAGCAATTCCGATTACCACTATCAGAAGCACGGCTTGAAATATGAATTTGAAGAGTCTCTTTTTTTGCATATATACAAGTATACAAAATCTCACTAGAATTGCCTACT
>CAYWFD010000026.1:0-11986 GCA_964457885.1 uncultured Gammaproteobacteria bacterium | reverse complement strand
AACGTTCGAGGGATTTTCTACTTAGTGCACTCGCTAGGAATCGAACCTAGATTATCAGCTCCGCAAGCTGATGTCCTATCCATTGAACGACGAGTGCGTAATAATAAAATAACGAGGCGTAGTATACCTCGGTATTTTGAAAAAGTCAAGGATAGTTAGGTGTGGTATTAGAATCTCACCTGATCTTCCATTCTCGTGCAACCTTATCACTAAATGGTTCTTCTTCTTTCTCCACATTTTCTTCCAAAAACTCAAGCAATAATTCACGAACTTCATTCGGATTCGTGTCCATCAGCGGAATTCTGAGTCGTGGACGGAGTGATGCTTCGGTCTCGATAAACAACATCTTGATCTGAGGGGGCTGATAGATAATATAAAAATCTTTTAATTCAGAATATTGATACAGGCGATTATTGATGATAATCCCGAGCTCGGTTATGCGAAACGGGACCACAATCGGCTTTTGATGAGACTGGAGAAATACAATAATTGCAAACAGCACGATAATAATCGCAAACATAAAGTTGTCCGTAAGGATCGCATATCCTACCAGGAAACTCCCTAAAATAGTCATGATCACATACCACGCCGTCGGGCGGATATGTTCCTCATATTCAGCAATGCTCCATTCAAGAAGCGTGTTACCCATTATCATTGATTCATCCACCACTTTTGGCATATAGGCTACCCAAAACAACTTTTGAATTATTAAGCCTAGTATAGCACAGATTACCAGACTAATCCACATTTTTGTCGTAAATTGCAAAAAAGCATTTTTTAGACTATACTGATCTTTATTCTATGAATGAAGATCAACCAATCAACCTATTGACCCGACAGCCGTTTCATAGCACAGAACCCTCCACGCGACGAAGAAAGTGGTGGATTTTTTTGTTGATCGGGACTGTCGTTTTACTACTTGCTGGATGCAGTGCCCTTGCAATACTCACCCATACCTCAAGTTCGCTTGAATACGATCCTGTCACGCTTGAACCCAAAAAACCTGAAGGATTTTTCAAAAAATTGAGTTATCTCGTCTTCAAAAAAGACACCAATCTTGAAGGAGAGAAAAAAGATCGTATCAATGTGCTCCTCCTTGGTATCGGAGGGCTTGGACATGATGGACCATTTCTTACCGATACGATCATGATAGCCAGTATCCAGCCATCTACCAACGAAATTGCACTGATTTCCATTCCCCGAGATTTAGGTGTACACATAGGCACCCGCGGTATCTATAAGGTAAACCATGCCAGTGCATTTGGTGAAACGGAAAAAGCAGGGTGGGGCGGCGCATATGCAACCGAAATCATCTCCAAAACGTTTGATACGCCCATCCCCTACTATGTCCGTCTCGATTTTACAGCATTTGAAGAAATTATCGATGAAGTGGGTGGAATTAGAGTTGATGTACCCAAGGCATTTACTGATTACCAGTATCCAGGGCCAAAAAATAGTTATCAGACGGTAACTTTCAAACAAGGTCCTCAAACGATGGATGGTGCAACTGCGCTCAAGTATGCTCGATCGCGACATGGTAACAATGGCGAGGGATCCGACTTTGCCCGAGCGAGACGACAACAACAAATACTGGTTGCACTCAAAGAAAAAGTACTATCATTCGGGACCCTCACGAATCCGCTCAGGATCAAAAAAATTATGGATGCCCTTGAAAAGAACATGGCAACCAATATGAATTTTGATGAAATTCTCGAATTCGTCAAAATGGGTCGTGAGCTCGATACGACCAATATCAAGAATCTCGTACTTGATGACAGTCCCAACGGTTTTCTGGTGAATGCCTCAGCTCCAGGCGGAGCATTTATCTTGAGTCCAAAAACCGGATCGTTTAGCGATATCAATCAGGCGATTGCCTCTATCTTCACCACAACCAGCACCTCTTCTCTTCATGGCCCGACAAGCTTTGCTGCCGAGACACCAGCAATTTCAGTACCGGAAACACCGAGTACCTCCAGCCCTTCTGCGGTACTATCTCATACTGAAGTTGAACCTTCTATCGAAATACAAAATGGTACGTGGGGTGCAGGACTTGCCGCTCGCGTTGAAGCGCGGCTAAAAGACCATAAAATATATGCTGACAAAGTGGGAAACGTGGATCCTGAATACAAGCCTGTCATCACAAGCGGCGTGTATGTACTTGAAGAATCCATTCGGGATATTGCCGATGAGATTGCATCAACACTTGGGATACCTGTCTTCACAGTGATGCCGGAACATGTGGTCAAACTTGCTTCATATTCAAATATTGTAGTCGTACTCGGAGAAGACTTTGCAGAATAATACATCGTTAGTTATACTCATTCCCATATGGCAATTCCAGGAATCGCATTAAAAGAACAACTTCCGCTTATCGTAATTGTAGGCCGCGCAAATGTCGGGAAATCTACCTTATTTAATGCACTTATTGAAGAGCATAAGGCACTGGTTTCAGACATTGCCGGAACCACCCGTACCAACAATGAAGGTAACATCCTGTGGAGAGGAAAATATGTCCGCCTAATCGATACCGGCGGAATTGATTCAGTCGAAAATGAATTATTCGCCACCGAAATCATGGCGCAATCAAAAAAAGCACTTGACGATGCCGATGTGATTCTGTTTGCTGTTGACGCTCAGGATGGCATCCTACCTCAAGACAAAGACCTCGCACGCATGCTCGTGCAGACGTATAAGAAACACACACCGCTGCTCCTGGTGGCAAATAAAGTCGATAGCACAAAAATCGAATCTGAATTTATCTCACTTCCGTGGGCATCACTTGCCATGGGTGAACCGTACACCGTCTCAGCAGCAACCGGACGCGGAGTGGGCGACCTTCTTGATGCGGTTTACAGTCGACTTTCATCACATCGTGTACGGCCGAAACAAAAAAGTCTCGAACAGGCTGATACTATTCGAGTCGCACTCATCGGAAAACCGAACGTTGGAAAATCAAGCTTGTTTAACAAACTAGTTGATGAAGAAAAAGTAATTGTGAGTCCTATCGCCCACACTACTCGTGAACCGTTTGACACCACTATCGAATATGAAGACAGCGGTAAAAAATTCCTCATTACTTTTATTGATACTGCCGGCATCAGACGAAAGACCAGGGTTACCGGCGAACTCGAACGACAAGGAATCCATAAAAGTATTCAGACGATTGAGCAGTCTGATGTCGTCTTATTGGTCATTGACGGAAGTGAAACCATCTCTGTCCAAGACATGCAACTCGCAGGACTGATTGAAAAACGAAGCAAGAGTGTCGTCATTCTGATCAACAAATGGGATCTCGCAGAAGATAATACGGATGCCAACCGCAATGAAGTAAAGAGTATGGTCTATTCGCATTTCCCTCACCTTGATTTTGCATCAATCCTATTTGTTTCGGGAAAAAGTGGATACCGTGTCCAGCAGGTGTTCCCGCTGCTTGCCAAAATTTCCGAAGCGCGAAAAACCGAGGTAGATCAGCGAAAGCTCGACTTGTTTATCAAACGAGTCACCTGGGAACACAAGCCGGCACGTGGCAAAGGTACACGCCAACCGTCGATTACGCGATTCCGCCAAATCAATGCCGACCCTCCGGTTTTTGAGGCATTTATTAAATACCGTACCTCGCTCCATCGCTCATATCTGCAATTTCTTGAACGGAAACTCAGAGAAGAATTCGACTTTGAAGGAACTCCGATTGTAATCAAATTGACGAAAATGAAACGTGCCTAGAAGACAAAAGTCTGATCGTTACGACTTTACGGTTTATCTATGAAACTCATCGTCGGACTCGGCAACCCAGGAAAAAAATACGAACACACACGTCACAATGCCGGGTTTATGGCGCTTGATTTTTTGCACGACAGTTTTGATACAGCAGGGATCAATGCGTGGGAATTGAGCACCAAATTCAATGCATATATTTCCGGTCTTACGATCAATGGAGAAAAAATACTCTTGGCAAAACCAGTCACCTATATGAACCGCTCAGGAGAATCTGTCGCATTGATTGCGCACTTTTATAAAATCACACCCGCTGACATTATCGTCGTCCATGACGACAAAGATATTCCTCTCGGTGACATCAAAGTACAACAGGATCGCGGGCATGCAGGGCATAATGGCGTCCGTTCGATCATCGAGGTGATCGGTACTCAGGCGTTCACGCGCATACGCCTCGGTATTGCCGACCCGAAAAAAATGCATGATGTTGCCGATTTTGTATTGAAAAAATTCGGATTATTTGAAAAAAAGAAACTGCATCTCATGCTCACCCAAGCAGTGGAGCATATACGCACCCTACTCCCCTAACATCATTCGTGTATGGAGGCTCTACACCGATTTTGTTTGTACCCAAAATTTACGTACGCCAAATATCAATTGTTGAAAAAATATTTTTCCACATTTGATGACGCATGGAATGCATCATTCGACAGACTCACTGCAGTCGGACTTACAGAAGAAGCGGCACACCAATTCCTTCATTGGAAAAAAGAATTTGACGAAGCGGTGTGTTTGAATACCCTTGAACACGATTCAATAATCATTATTTCAATAGAAGATACAGAGTATCCTCAGGCTATTAAACACCTCTATGATCCTCCTGTAGCTCTGTTCGTCCGAGGCACCCTCGAAAATACCCGCCCCAGATTTGCGATTGTTGGGACGAGAAAAATGACCACCTACGGAAGGCAGGTCACTGAAGAAATTACCGAACATCTCGTAGCACATGGCATCGAAATTGTAAGCGGACTCGCCCTCGGCATTGACGGAGTGGCACACAAGGTAGCACTTGCGACAGGCGGGACTACGGTTGCAGTGCTCGGATCGGGTGCCGATCGGACGACGGTCTATCCGAGAGCACATTATAGGCTCGCCGAAACTATTATTGACAATGGAGGGGCTCTTGTCTCAGAATACCCCCCACTGAGCGAGCCAACGCCTTATAGCTTTCCCAGAAGGAACAGGATTATTGCAGGATTGTCTCTCGGCACCCTGGTCGTCGAAGCGGACGAAAAATCAGGAGCACTTATTACGGCGTCATGCGCACTTGAATACGGGCGTGACGTATATGCAATCCCTCATGCACTTACGTCACCTACCGGAAAAGGTCCGCATCAGCTTATCCGCGATGGCGCATACTTGGTCAGAAATGCCGCAGATATTCTCGACAATCTTCCGATTTCTGATTTCAAACGCCATACCAAAACGCAGGAGACTATTCCTGACACGCCGGACGAATCGCGATTACTGACCCATCTTTCATCTGAGGCATTGCATATTGATGAGATCACCCGAAAGATTCAATTGCCCAGTTCACACGTGACCGCACTTCTGACCGTACTTGAAATGAAAGGCCGGGTGAAGAATATCGGAAACATGACATACCGTATAAGCAATAAGTCATAAAGCTACATAGAAAATACTTATAGACTTTTATCTTTATAGACCTTATGACGTTCGAACAAGCCTACAACTGGATTCTTTCTCTCTCGAATATGCCACGGAAAGAATATATGAACGATCCCCGATTGTGCGGATGGTATTTGGATCGATTACAGGCATTCCTCGATATTCTTGGCAATCCAGAGAAACAAATCCCCCATTATATTCACATCACCGGCACTTCAGGAAAAGGATCGACGACCGCATTCATGCACGGTATTTTACATGCGGCAGGATACCACGCGGGGTCGACCTATTCCCCTCATCCAAGTAACATTACTGAGCGCTGGAAAATTGGTGATCACTACATGACGAAGAAAGAATTTGTCGAAATTGTTGAATATCTGAAACCAAAGCTTGATGAATATATCCGAAATACTACATATGATATGGTTTCTTTTTTTGAACTTACCGAAGCGATCGGCCTCATCTTTTTCGCCCGACACGGCGTCACTCATGCGGTCATGGAAGTCGCAGCTGGCGGCAGGCATGATTCAAGCAATATCATTCCCCACAAAGATATTGCGATCATCACCAATATCGGACTTGATCATGTCGGAATCATCGGCAACAATAAATCCGAAATTGCATACGAAAAAGCAGGTATCATCACACGAAAAACTGCATATGCAATTACCGGAGAAAAGAATACACGTATTGCACATATTATTGAAGCTGAGGCCGAGAAACATCGTGTCCCGTATTTGCGCATACACAAACCTGAGGTCTCTGACATCCAGATTACCAAACGTGGAACCTCCTTTGTATATCGCAACCACCGCTATGAATTGAACACCTACGGCGAACACCAGATTTCAAACGCGATCCTCTGTATCGAAGCCGGGATGCGACTCAAGATTTCGCCTCCACTTATTGCCCGTGGGCTTGCCCGGACGCTCCAGCCACTCCGTATGGAGATCATTTCTCAGAAACCCCTCATCATTCTTGATGGGGCGCACAATGAAGACAAAATTAAATCGACCTTTGCGACAACCAAGTTACTGATGTCGTTATTTACAACTACACGATTGCACCTGATTATCGGTTTTTCAGGAAATAAAGATATCGAATCCATGCTTGCCATCCTTCGTGATTTACAACCGGTCTCGATTGCCATTACCCGAAATACGACCAATCACTTCCGCAAAGTCGCAGATATGACTTTGCTGAAAGCTGAAATCAAAAAGAAAAATCCTCGTACCCGGATTGAGTTATTCCTTGATCCAATCGACGCATACGAGTATACTGTGAAGAATGCAGGAGCCGATGAGTGCATTCTTGCGACTGGATCGATCTTCATGTCTGGTGAAATTCGCGGAAAACTCAAGCGTTGACAAAAACATCACTGACTGATATAAGCTAACGGCATACAGATTATACCCTACCTATACTTATGGGCATTCTCGTTATCGTCGAATCTCCTACTAAAGCAAAAACCATTTCCCGTTTCCTCGGGAAAGGATACACGGTCGAATCATCATTCGGCCATGTTCGTGATCTGCCCAAAAGCAAAATGGGTATTGATATCGACGGCGGTACCTTCATGCCCCACTATATTGTCGCGAAGGACCGAAAGCCTCAGGCAGACAAACTCAAAAAACTCGCGAAATCCAATGATCGCGTCATATTCGCGACTGATGAAGACCGCGAAGGAGAGGCTATTTCCTGGCACTTGGCGGAATTATTTGATATTGATCCCTCGAAAGCCGAGCGTATCGTATTTCACGAAATTACCAAACACGCGATTGAAGAGGCTATCAAAAATCCCCGAACTATCGACTTAAAACTTGTTGATGCACAGCAGGCACGTCGTATTCTTGACCGGTTGGTGGGCTATGAACTCTCACCGTTTTTATGGAAAAAAGTAGCACGCGGACTTTCTGCAGGTCGCGTACAATCAGTTGCTGTCCGACTGATTGTCGAGCGTGAACGTGAACGGATGGCATTCAAAACCGAAGAATACTGGACCATCAAGGGATTGTTCGAAGATAAGGGTGCTCCGATCTCAAGCGAACTCTATGCGATTGATGAAAAAAAGCTAGATAAATTTGATATTGCACATGAAGCGCGAGCTAAAGAAATAGTCGCTGCGGTAAAAGGAGAGGCATTTACCATTTCTTCAATTACCAAAAAAGAAACCAAGCGTACCCCCCCGCCTCCATTTACCACCTCCACCATGCAGCAGCAAGCAAGCCACAAACTGGGATACTCTGCAAAACAGACCATGCGACTTGCTCAACAATTATATGAAGGTTTGCATGTAGGTGAAGAAGGTGAAGTAGGTCTTATCACCTACATGAGAACTGATTCAGTCAACCTTGCTGATAAATTTTTGGGGGAAACCCGAGATATGGTACTCAGTACATTTGGTAAAGAATACTCCCTTTCTGTGCCACGAAGATACAAAAATTCATCAAAAGGAGCACAGGAAGCACATGAGGCAATTCGTCCGACGGATCCGAATCGTACTCCGGAAAAAATTAAGACATACCTCAGTCCACAGCAATACAAGCTATATCAACTCATCTATACTCGGGCAGTCGCGACTCAGATGACTGAAGCACGGCTCAATAAAACAACCATTGATATTTCAAGTCCTCACCACATGTTTCGCGCTACTGGGCAGACGATGATTTTCCCGGGTTGGCTTGCGCTCTATCCCCAGGAAATTAAAGAAGAAATATTGCCTGAGCTCAACGAAAAAGACCCACTTACCCTGAAGGAGGTACTTCCTGAACAACACTTTACCGAGCCTCCAGCACGATATTCTGACGCAACTCTGGTGAAAGCACTTGAAGAATACGGTATTGGCCGCCCATCCACCTATGCGCCGACGATTGGTACGATTGAAACTCGCGGATATGTGGAACGTGATGACAATAAAAAATTGAAACCAAACGATATTGCATACCTGGTAAACGATTTATTGGTCGAACATTTTCCAGAGATTGTTGACTATACATTTACCGCACAGATGGAAGAGAATCTCGATGAAATCGCTGAAGGCACCAAAGACTGGCAGCCTATTATCTCGACCTTCTACCATCCATTCCATGATTTAATTACCAAAAAAACTGATGAACTTTCAAAAGAAGATACGGTAAAATTGCATCTTATCGGGACGGATCCAAAAAGTGGAAAACCAATTTATGGCCGTATCGGGAGATTTGGAGCATATGTACAAAAAGGCGAAGCGGAAAGTGAAGAGAAACCAGCATTTGCCTCCCTCAGACCTGGACAAACTCTCCAAGAAATTACACTTGACGATGCAATCAAACTGTTCGACCTTCCCCGTACACTTGGAGTTGATACAGAAGGAAATGAAATTATTGCAAATGTAGGACGCTTTGGCCCATACGTAAAACATGGCTCCAAGTTTATCTCCATCAAAGATAAGGATCCCTATACAATTACCCTTGAGGAAGCACGAGAAGTTATCGCTGCAAAGAAAAAAGCTGATGATGAAAAAACCATTAAAACATTCGAAGGTTCTCCTATCCAAGTCCTGAATGGACGCTACGGACCCTACATTACGGACACTGAGAAAAAAATAAATGCTAAAATTCCGAAAGATACCGAGCCGAAAGACTTAACCCTTGAACAGTGTCAGAAACTTCTTCTCGAAGCTCCTACTAAGCCTCGACGCGGTGGATTCAAGCGAAAAGCCAAGAAAGCCTGATACACATTTCTTACACCAAAAGTCCTGGTATACAGGACTTTTTTTGTTAGATAAAATTTTGCTTAATGTAGCTAAATTATTGCGTTTTTACCTTGACAAAATTATACAAATATGCTATACTATTTTGTTAATTTAAGTTCTTTATTCAAACAAGTGGGTGTGTACCCACAATGTCCCACAAGAAAGGAAGCGCAAAAATGGACATCCCCTGGTTCAAGCTAGGTCTGTTCGCCATCATGCTCAACATCATGTTGAGCATGGGTCCTCTCGGAATTTGTCTACTCTTCACCTTCGTCATCCTGGCATGGGTGTTCGAGACTTTCGTGAGCCTTTGCATTCTCGTACTCATTCTCCTTTACCGGCTCTGTGTCTGGCTTTGGAGGAAGTACCAGACCAAATACGGTGGACGTCCCTAACATTCAGCCCCGCAGATTCATCTGTCGGGGCTTCGTTAATTTTGGGCTACTTTTTTAATTCTTTTTTCCTGGAATTACTGAACGCAGTAATTTTTTAATACTCATTTTTCCTTCCTGCTTCAGGGCATTTCTGATGTGCATTCGGGCACTATGCGTTTTTACTACCTTGATCCAGTCTTGGCTCGGATATTTTCTATTTTTATCAGTGACAATTTCTACCACATCTCCGTTATTGAGCTCAGTATCAAGCGATACCATTCTGTCATTCACAATAGCCGCAGTACATTTGTTTCCTATCTCAGAATGGATATGGTATGCAAAATCAATTGGAGTCGCGCCTTCGGGCAAATCAATCACATCACCCTTCGGGGTAAAAACAAAAATGCGTGTCTGCAAAAAATCGACTTTAATTTCTTCAAGATCAGAAAGTTTGTTCAAAATATCTTTTTGAATTTCTGCAAGTTCTTTGACCCACTTGATTTCACGGGATGGCATCCGTGAACCATTCTCGGCATAGTGCCAATGGGCCGCGATACCGAATTCGGCGTTTTCGTCCATTTCATGTGTCCTGATCTGGAATTCCACCACTTCCCCTTCATCCCCGAATACGGTCGTATGAAGCGACTGATAATCATTGGGTTTTGGCTGAGAAATATAGTCTTTGATACGCCCTTTCATCGGCGTCCAAATCTTATGCAGAATTCCCAGTGTGGCATAGCATTCAGCAACCGAACTCACAATAATTCTGATCGCCACAAGATCATATACCTTATTGATATCATTATTTTTTCTGAGCAATTTCTTATACAGACTATACAGGCGCTTATTTCTGCCGAGAATCGACTCAGGAGTGATTCCTGATTTCAGCAATTCATCTTCCGCTTTTTTGATAACGCTTGCAAAATATCTGTCTTTCCCTTCAAGTTTCTCATCTCGTATTTTTTTTACCCGATCATACTCCTTCGGGTATACATGTTTGAATGATAAATCCTCCAATTGCCCCTTGATATCATCCATCCCGAGACGATTGGCAATGGGGGCATAGATTTCGAGGCTTTCAAGTGCAATGCGATAGCGCTTTTGCGGAGGCAGGGCATCCAAGGTCGTCAAATTATGAATTCGATCTGCGAATTTGATGATCATGACCCTGATATCCTCTGCCATCGCGACGAACATCTTTCGGAGGTTTTCGATATAGCGCTCTACTCCGCGATATTTCAATTTTCCCAATTTTGTAATGCCCCTGACCATCGATGCCACTTCTGACCCGAAATTCTTCTCAATATCTTCAAGTGTTCGTGTAGTGTCTTCGGGCACATCATGCAACAGTGTCGCAATGATTATCACAGGGTCGATCCTGATCTCTGCCAGAATATACGCTGCCGCAAGCGGATGCGTGATATAGGGTTCTCCGGATTTTCTCACCTGTCCCGCATGTGCGTCGGCCGCAAAATCATACGCAAGACGGATCATATCGAAATCAGCGTTTGGAGTGTATCCACGCACCAATTCGATCAATCCTTCAATTGTCTGTTTTTTGGGCATATATATGAATGTAGCACCGACATCAGGTTTTTGCAAGAGAATTGATTATAAAAAAACAAGGACGCAGCGTACTGCATCCTTGTGGTAACATAAAACTATTTCTTATAAAATTTCCTGTAATATCCGCTTCAATTCTTCTTTGGTATGATAGTCAATTACAATCGTCCCGCGCTCACCTTTACTCGTAATTCTGACACGCGTATTGAGCCGGTCTTCGAGCATGCGCTCAGTAGCCGACACATTTGGATCACGGCGAATCGAACCTTTGCGCGAGGCAGCACCCTTGCTTGACACTTCAGCTTCAAGCGCCCGTACACTCATTTGTTTGCCTGCCATGCTATTGAATACCTCGAGCTGCTCACGCTCGTCTTTCAAGCTAAGGAGGGCGCGCGCCTTGCCTGCACTGATTTCCCCTGAAATAAGAGCTTTCTGTATTACGGAAGGTAAATCGAGCAGGCGAATCGTATTTGCAACTGCAGGACGGCTCTTTCCCACCTGGTCCGCGACTTCTGCCTGGGTCAGATTGAATTCTTCCATCAGCCGTGAATACGCGTAGGCTTCTTCAATCGCATTAAGCGCTTGACGTTGGATATTTTCGATCAATGCCAACTCCAATTTTTCCTGCTGTGTCGCTGTCCGCACGAGCACTGGTACGGTTCCTAATCCTGCAATTTGAGATGCCCGAAGACGCCGTTCACCGGCAATAAGTTCATATCCCCCATCCGCTTTTTCGGTCACGACCAGGGGCTGAAGAATTCCGTGCTTTTTGATTGACGCGACCAAATCTTCCAAATCCTGATGATTGAATTCCTTTCTCGGCTGCTCAGTGTTTGGTGTGATTTCGGATAACGGAATCTGAAGTATTTCATCCCTTTTCTGCGGAATCAACCCGGTTTCTTTTCTGATGATG
>CAYWFD010000025.1:0-12693 GCA_964457885.1 uncultured Gammaproteobacteria bacterium | reverse complement strand
AATTGCATGTTCCAATGCAGCGGGTCTTGAGGTGGGACATGCGTTTATTTACTATATACCCAATGAGTCACGCCAAAGGACGTATGCGTTGCTTGAAGATGTGTTTGTATCTGAAAGTGAGCGAGGAAAAGGGATAGGAAATATTCTTCTTGAAGAAGCAGTTGCTGTTGCAAAGAAACAGGGATGTTATAAAATACTAGCAACCTCTCGATTTGAGCGTGAAAGTGTGCATTCATGGTATGTGCGAAAGGGGTTTGAAAAATTTGGATATGAATTTAGAATGAATCTAGAATAACTATGTCTATCTTACTTGCAGTAACTAAACCGTCAAAAGGCTATGAACTTCTTGATAGTGGAGACGGTGAAAAACTTGAACGATACGGAAGTGTAGTGTTTCGTCGTCCAGATCCTCAGGCTTTGTGGAATAAACACTTGTCCTATACTGAATGGAATAATGCACATGCATCATTCAGTCGAGATGGTAAAAAGGGTGATTGGAATCTTAAGAGAGGAATACCCGAGAAATGGCAGATTGAATTCGGTGGACTGAAATTATGGATTCGTCCAACATCCTTTAAACATACTGGATTGTTTCAAGAACAATCAACCAATTGGGACTGGATGCGAGAAAAAATTACCGAGCGTTTAGGGTCAGATAATACAGACATGGGCAGCAGCGCGTCTGTATTGAATCTTTTTGGGTATACAGGAGGAGCTAGCTTGGCATGTGCACAGGCCGGAGCTTCAGTGGTTCATGTTGATGGATCAAAAGTGGCAATCCAATGGGGTAAAGATAACGCACACGCTTCAGGTCTGGCAGATAAGCCTATCCGGTGGATACTCGACGATGCGCGTGCGTTTGTAAAGCGCGAGATCAAACGCGGAAATACGTATGATGGAATTCTTCTTGATCCGCCGGCTTTCGGACATGGACCCAAGAAAGAACTATGGAAGATCGAAGATGATCTGCCTGAATTGTTGCAGCTCTGTTCCCAAATTTTATCAGATCGACCGTTGTTTTTTCTGATCAATGGGTATGCATCGGGTTATTCTTCGATTGCATATGAAAATAATCTCAAGCAATTATTTAGTACACATGGCGGAATATTTGAGAAAGGGGAGCTTGCGATTGAAGAATCAGGAACAGGTAGACTTTTGCCATGTGGGATTTTTGCCCGATGGAGTTCAGTGTGATATGAAGATTTTATACGAAGACAACCATGTTATTGCCGTGTATAAGGAATCAGGCATTCCGGTACAGGGAGACAAAACCGGAGACACTTCCCTTATGGATGTGGTAAAGGCTTATCTTAAGGAGAAATATCAGAAGACTGGCAATGTTTTTTTGGGACTCATTCACCGACTCGACCGGCCCGTATCCGGAATTGTTATTTTTGGCAAAACGAGTAAAGGTGCTTCGAGACTGAGCGAACAGTTTCGTACGCATTCCGTCAAGAAAGTGTACCATGCCCTCCTTGAGGGCATACTCACTAAACAAGAAGATATACTCATTAATTATCTGAGTAAGGATGAGAAGCAAAATTTTGTAACCGTATATGATACCCCGCATGGAGATGCAAAAAAAGCCGAATTGTCGTATCGAGTAATTGAAGAAAAAGGAAATACTACCAAGGTTGAGATTGAGCTTAAGACCGGAAGATCGCACCAAATCAGGTCCCAATTCGCACATATCGGGCACCCGCTCGTCGGAGATGTGAAGTATGGTGCGACGCAGAAATATATGCCCGGGGCGCTTGCACTTGCTGCTGTCGAGTTACAATTTGACCAGCCGGTAACCGGAGAACGTATCACGATATCCGAGGTGGAACCTTTTTAATATGAATCTCTACGAATTTGAAGGTAAGAGCTTATTTGCAGAACATGGTATCGCGATTCCGCGAGGTTTTGTGGTACAACGAGGAGACGATATCGAAAAAATGACCCACGATTTTGCAGCAGCGCAAGGTATTTCAGAATTTGTGGTGAAAGCACAGGTATTATCAGGTAAGCGCGGAAAGAACAATGCGATTCGGTGTGTTTCGATTGCACAATCTATGGAGACGCCCAGCAGGGAGTCTGTACGAGAGATATGCAATGAAATTTTTGCAATGCAGGTGCATGGACAATATGTTGCTGCAATTCGTATTGAAGAAAAATTATCGATTGAAGAAGAGCATTATCTGTCGATCAGTTATGATAGTCAGTCGCGTCAGCCGATTTTGGTATATTCCACGAAAGGTGGAGTGGATATTGAAGATGTTTCGGATACGGATATTAGAAAAATAGATTTGGATATTAGAAAGGAAATATTGGATAGTAACGATATTGGAGATATTCCTTACGCACAAGAGTTGTGGAATTGTTTTTTGGCAGAAGACACACGGCAGGTGGAGATTAATCCGTTAGTTAAAACGGCTGAAGGTGAGTGGGTTGCGGCTGATGCAAAAGTAGCGCTTGATGACGATGCGTTTTATCGTCATGAATCATGGAAACATTATGAAGCGCGAACTATGATGGGGCGGCTTCCGACTGAACGAGAGAAGGAGGTTGCAGCAATTGATGCGGGAGAAGAGTATTATCGTGGAACTGCGGGAAAATATATTGAAATGGATGGGGACATTGCTATTTTGTTTTCGGGTGGTGGAGCCAGTATTGCGAATATGGATGCACTTATTACAACCGGACTTAAGCCGGCAAATTATACCGAGTATTCAGGTAATCCTCCTCGTGAAAAAGTGAGAGACTTGGCAAAAATCGTACTGTCTAAGCCTGGACTAAAGGGCCTGTGGATTGCGGGTGGCGTTGCTAATTTTACCAATATTAAGGAGACATTTCACGGAATTGTGGATGCACTTGATGAGATCAAGCCAGCGTATCCGATCGTGGTTCGACGTGCGGGACCGTATGAGAGAGAAGGTATGGAATTATTGCGTGAATGCGCTACGCGCAACCATCTTGCTATCAAATTTTTTGGGAAGGAAACCAGTATGTCTGAAACTGCCGGTATTCTGGCACAAGAAGTAAAGAGGTAGGTATCTTAGTTCTCTGTACTGGCTAAAATCTGTTGTTTGGTATAGTATATGAGTACATTTTAGTTTTACTTAATTTTTTATCTTTTCTCTTATGAAAGGATTGTTAATCGGAGGAGGAATTCTCCTCGTCATCGTCATGTGGCTTGTGGGGACTTATAATTCATTTGTTGGGCTCAATGAAGATGTCTCAACTGCGTGGGCCCAGGTAGAGAATCAGTATCAACGACGGTATGATCTCATCCCGAATTTGGTTCAGACGGTACAAGGTGTTGCTAAGCAGGAACAAGCGGTGTTTACCGGTGTTGCTGAAGCGCGGGCAAAAGTAGGTCAGTTGACAGTCACTCCTGAGGTGTTAAGTAATCCTCAATTGTTCCAGCAATTCCAGGCTGCTCAGGGAGAACTTTCAGGTGCGTTGTCCCGATTGATGGCAGTAGCTGAAAATTATCCAGTACTCAAGTCGAATGAGAATTTTATGGCACTCCAGACTCAGCTTGAAGGAACTGAAAATCGAATCGCGACTGAACGTATGCGATATAATGAAGTGGTGCGAACTTATAATGTAAAAGCAAAAGGAATTCCAGGAGTATTCTTTGTTTCAATTTTTGGATTTGACAAAGAACGTCAGTTATTTGAAGCAACACAAGGTGCGGAAACTGCCCCGAAAGTTGAGTTTAACATTGGTAATTAATTTTAATGCTATGCGGCGATATTGGTATCTTGTTATCGGTTTTTTTATCACCGCGTCGCTTGTATGGTTTTCGTCTGTGCATGCTGCGCCGACCTATCCCACTGTTTCTGGTTTTGTCGTTGACGCGGCGAACATCATTGATGATGTCACTGAGACGCGTATTACCTCACGTCTTGAAGCTCTTGAAGCTACATCGACGAGTGAGATTGCCGTCGCAACCGTTCCTTCGCTCGAAGGGTATTCTATCGAAGAGTATTCGACCGGATTGTTCTCATATTGGGGGATTGGTAAGGCAAAACAGGATAATGGAGTGCTGCTCTTGGTTGCCCCAAGTGAACGCGAAGTTCGTATTGAAGTAGGGTACGGGCTTGAAGGTGCACTCACTGACCTTGAATCTGCTGATATTATCAATAGTGTTCTCGTACCTGCTTTTCGAGAGAATAAGTATAGTCAGGGTATTGAGCAGGCAGTTGATGCGATTGTAGTAGCGGTTGATGGGGAATATAGTGCAACTTCTGCATATTCTGGTGATACTGGAATTGGTGGGTGGATTGCTGCTATTTTTATTCTTCTCATCGTTGGGTTTATTGGTTTGGTTATTTTGACCCAGATTATGTTTACCCTTTCCCGCTCCAAATCTATTGTAGCCGGGGGTTTTGTTGGTGCCGGGTTTGGGGCAATTGGCGGCGCAATTGTCGGAAGTGTAATGTTGGGAGTTTTGTTGGGAGTTGGTTTTGGATTATTACTTGACTGGGCACTTTCACGACATCCCTCATTTCAGAAATTTAGACAACAAGCGATAGAAGATCATAAGAAAGCCAAGAGTAATTGGCCTCCTAAGAGTGGAGGATGGACGAGCGGGGGATTTGGTGGCGGAAGATCAGGAGGAAGTTCTGGTGGATTTAGAGGATTTGGCGGCGGAAGTTCTGGTGGCGGAGGAGCGTCGGGAAGGTGGTAGTCTAAAAATAAAAAGTCAAAAGGAAATAAAGAGATATGGGTATTTTGATCACTCCGGATACAAAAGTTTTGGTGCAGGGAATCACCGGTAAAGAAGGACAGAAAGCAGCAGCTGCAATGCGTGAATATGGTACGAAGGTGGTGGCTGGAGTGCGACCCGGAAAAGGTGGGGAAGTCGTGGATGGAGTGCCTGTATTCAATACGGTTCTGGAAGCTCTTGCGACAATTCCTGATATCTCCGTTACAACTATTTTTGTCCCTCCATTTGCGGCACGTGCTGCACTTCTCGAAGCGATTGATGCGGGTATTCCACAGATTAATGTGATTGTGGAACGGATTCCGATCAAGGATACGGCGTATTGTCTCGCTGCAGCACAAGAGAAAAATATCCGTATTATCGGCCCATCTTCGCTTGGGTATATTACGCCTGGTGTTGGTAGGATCGGTGTTGTGGGTGGACCAAAAACCCAGGCTGATGAAATTTTTACTCCCGGATCGATCGGCATTATCTCTCGTTCAGGCGGTATGACCAATGAAGTGTCATGGCAGGTACGCAAAGCTGGGTTGGGACAGTCGACTGCGGTGCATGTCGGTGGGGATTTGCTTATGGGTACTACCTACGCCGATTTACTTCAACTTTTTGAAGCAGATTCACAGACCAGTACAGTTATTATTTTTGGTGAGCATGGTGGATCCTATGAATTTGAAATCGTTGATTTGATTTCTCGAGGAGGATATACTAAACCACTCGCCATGTATATTGGTGGTAAATTTGCGAGCATCCTGCCTGAAGGCATGAATGTGGGACATGCGGGAGCGATTGTCGAGCGGGGGAAAGGGGTAGCGGAAAAAGAAGTTGCACTCAGAGCAGTTGGAGTTCTGATTGCTGATACTTATGAAGAGCTGGTGGAATTGGTCCAACACGTCTAACGTTTTATGTGAAGAAATACGATAGAACCGTTATTATATGAAATTCAAAACCTCAATTACTCAGATCAAGGATGGTAAAGAAATTATCCGAGATAAATCTTTGGATTCCTTGATCAACAAACATTCATTTGTTGCTGCTATTTTTTTGCTTCTGTTTGGGTACCCGCCCAAGCAGAATGAAGAGATACTGTTCAATGCGCTTTTTACCGCAAGTATCGATCACGGACCAGGTACCACGTCTGCTCTTGCTGCGCGTATCTCTGCTTCTGCGAGAAATCCAGTGCATGCTTCACTAGCAGCCGGAGTTCTTGGTTTTGGAGAACGACACGGGATGGCAGTGGAGGGGGCGATGGATTTTTTTTATGAAAATATCAAGGAGAAAGATCTAAAATTAAAGATTGTCGATTTGAAAAATAAAAAAATTAGGATTCCCGGATTTGGACATAAAGTATTCACGGAGCATGATCCCCGGTCTCTCAGATTATTTGCGATTGCGAGGAAGCAGAAATTATTTGGTCCTTATTCTAAGTTTGCGCTTGAGGTTGAGAAACAACTGAATGCTGTTTCTTCAAAACGGCTTCCTCTTAATATTGACGGTGCGATTGCATCGATATTGTGTGATATGGGCATTTCTAAGGAATTGGGCAATAGCATTTTCCTTATCGGTAGAATTCCCGGGCTTCTGGCACATATTGCCGAGGAGCGGATGCATGACTCCGGAATTCGAAGACTCGAAGATGGTGAGATTGAATATATTTGATAATAGGTATAGAGTATTTATAGATAGATTACGGACAGTATGAACCATGCATCATCTGCATCCCCTACCACTCAGGAAGCTTCGAAGAGACTTATTTTTCGTGATGACCCACATCATGTCTTATCCTATGAATTCAAGAGACGGAACTGTCGATACCGTTTCAGGCCACACTCAGTTATTGAGGGGGTTCGGGTCGATTTTTATTGTCGAGAATTGCGATTGATTATCCTTCTAGTGAATCCGGAGTATCATGCGTATGATGATCAGGAACATATCTTTTTATCACGAGGATATCGGGTAGTTCGATTTACGCATGATGAGATTATACATGAGCCTGAACAGGCTGGCGGGAAAATTTTTTTTCTTTGCCTTCACTTGTCTTCTTCTCATTAATTACGATATATCGTTTGTGTGATTAGTTGTTTTTATGATTTCACGAATTGTTGATTTGCACAGTCATTCGAAGTATTCTCGAGCGTGTTCTAAGAATTTGATACTTCCATACATTGCGAAAGCCTGTGAGCTTCGAGGTGTTGATATTATGGTTACGAGCGATTTTACGCATCCGGCATGGTTCGAACACATGAAAACCGAGCTTATTGAAGACACTGAAGGCGTGTATCGACTCAAGAATCATCCATCTACAACCAGATTTATTATCGGGACTGAAATCGCTTCAATTAAAAAACATGGTGATCAGACTCGTCGTGTACATTTACTCGTATTCGCTCCGACACTTGAAGTTGCTCACAAATTTAATCAGATGCTTGAATCTCGTGGATTTAATCTCAAAGCAGATGGGCGTCCGATTCTCGGGTTAACCTCGAAGGCAATACTCGAGCTCATGCTTGAGTGCGATTCTAGGATGAAGATGATTCCCGCACATGCGTGGACACCGTGGTTTGGTATTTTTGGTTCAAAAGGTGGATATGATTCGCTTCCCGCTGCGTTTGAGGATCTTACTCCCTATATTCGTGCTATTGAGACTGGACTCTCAAGCGATCCTCTTATGAATTGGCGATGGTCACATCTCGATACGATCACTCTTGTTTCGAGTTCAGATGCGCATAGCCTCCAAAAATTGGGGCGTGAAGCGAATATACTCCGATTCGATTCTGAGTCAGACATCACCTATGACGAAATTATGCGGATTATCGAATCCGGAGATCAAGAAAAATTTGAACGCACCCTTGAATTTTATCCTGAAGAAGGGAAGTATCATTATGATGGGCATCGTGATTGTAAATTTTATTGCGCACCTGAGGAAACTAAAAAACGGAAGGGTGTTTGCCCGGTGTGTAGGAAACCGTTGACGATCGGAGTCGAATATCGCGTGCATGAACTTGCTGATCGGACCATCGAAGAAGCGAAGAAGGTTGCCTTGGAACAGAAACGTATTCCGTATACGTCAGTAGTACCATTGCCTGAAATCATTGCTGATGTATATGAAATAGGAGTTTCGTCAAAAAAAGTTGCAACAGAATATGACTCGTTGATTGGGAAACTTGGAAATGAGTTTCATATTTTATTACACGCAACCATTGCGGATATTACTCACGCATCCAATCATAATCTTGCTCAGGCGATTGAACGTGTACGTGCGGGAAAGATTTATATCCGTCCAGGATATGATGGAGAGTTTGGGGTTGTTAAAGTCTTCAAAGAAGGAGAATCACGAGGGTTCGCGCAGCAAAGTGCTTTTGGTCTCGAGTAATGTAGGTATAAATAAAAAATCCCCGAAAAGGGGATTTTTTATTTCAGGAGAAAATTACTTTCTCTTTGAAGTAGTTTTGCGGCGTTTAGCGGTTTTGCGCTTCGTAGTCTTCTTTACAGACTTCTTAGCTGGTTTTCGCTTTGCTACTTTTTTCTTGGTAGCCTTTTTTTTGGTTGCCATACTTTGTAAGACACCTCCTCTCGGAATAAGTTTGTATATTTGCTTATAATGATGTGACCATGGTGCACACCAATTGATCACGCAAATATATATGAAATATTTTTTACATGACAAGCATTGACGTAAAAAATATTTTGCATCTCGACCTTTGGTGAGTAGTATAGAATTTTTTTCAACTTAATTGAATAGAAAATGACACTTTTTCGTGAGTACCTGTGAATAACTTTTGTTAGTGATTTTTTTTAATATGTATTACACCAATTTAAAAAACAAAATATATATGGAAAAATACAAAAATAAAAATACAGAAATTATTTTTTCTGTATTTTATATTTTCATTCATTATATTGTTTGGCGTATCGGACTCAGTGCACGATGTAATGCTTTAAATCTTTCTATCGTGTGTTCAATCCATTCTTCTCCAAAGAACTGTATGTATCGAGGATCGTCTCGGTGTTGCTGCATCCATACCAGGATTGCTTCAATCGATTCTATCAGATATTGATGTGCCACCGAGGTTCTCATGCGTATTGCTGATTCTCTGGTATTGTAGAGCAGGAGACAGTGCAACCCCCACCAATATTTTTTTGATGTTTGGGATAATTCGCAGACGCGTGTCAGTCTCTCTACATTCATAATGTCGAGCAAGTCAGAGTCTCTCAGAATGTGTACGAGTATGCGTTCACGCTTGGACAAGAGTAGTCTCGTAAACACGGCACCTGTTCCCATGGTCTTTGATAAAATTAATTTGGTGGCCATCCCACCGCTTTGTTTCCAGAAACCATATCTAATGCTGTGGAGACACAGCATGAGCGCTGAAAGCATGTCATCAATACATGCCATCCATACGAATGACGGTTGTTTGGTCAATATGCGTGCGACATCGTGCCACCATGCCGCTAGTTCCACTGCTTCTTTTTCTTCTTCGGTAAGATTGTACGCATTTCCGATGCGTTCTGCATTGGTCACCACCCGTCTAACATGAGAAAGGTCATGAATTGGATCTCGTGAAAGATTCATGAGTTTCTGTGCTTTTTCTACGAGAAATACTATTTTTTTATCTGCCATATGATTCAGAGTATAGCGCATTATGCGATTTTATTCAATATACTTGATTTTGGAGCATTCCTCTGCTAGTATGAAAGCATTTCCTACAAGCGGGCCTATAGCTCAGGTGGTTAGAGCACAACGCTTATAACGTTGGGGTCGATGGTTCGAGTCCATCTAGGCCTACGAAAAAATAGTCAGTAGATATCAATAGTATGTTTATTGTTCCCGAACAAACTGAACGACAGCGACTGGACAGTTTTCTTTCTGAGAACGGTTTCGGTGCGCGTTCGCAGGTACAACGGGCGATTGACGAAGGGCGTGTCGTCATAAATGGGAACGTACTTTCTAAAGCTTCGTATCGCGTGAAATCGGGGGATCAGATTGAAGTTCATGATGTGTCTAAAACACCTGATACGCATGTTATTGATACTGTATTAGAATCGTCAGAGATTTTTGAGCGTATTCGTGTTATCTATGAGGACACAGACTATCTTGTTGTTGAGAAACCAGCAGGACTTCTTGTTCATCCGACTGAGGCACATGAAGCTGTAACCCTTTCTTCCTGGATTGTGTCACAGTATCCCGAGGTTGCTACCGTAGGGGAGTCAGAGGTGCGTCCCGGCATTGTTCACCGACTTGATAAAGAAGCTTCAGGACTTCTGGTTATTGCCCGAACGCAGAAGATGTTTGAACACTTGAAGCAACAGTTTAAAGACCGTACGGTTGAAAAGGTGTATACGGTATTGGTATACGGCTCAATGCCGACTGAACACGATAGTATTGATTTTATTATCGACCGCGGGCGGGACGGAAAGATGGTAGCACGGCCGAATACTGAAATGACCCTACGTAATGTCAAAGAAGACCGGAGCGGTAAAGAAGCTTTTACCGAGTTTGATGTACTTCAGCGATTGGTCCGCTATACGCTTGTCTCGGTGAAAATTCATACCGGACGCATGCATCAGATTCGCGTGCACATGTATGCATATAATCATCCAGTGGTGGGTGATACTCTGTATATGCAGAAAGGCTACCTCAAAAAGAATGATCCAGTGTTAGGGCGTCTATTCCTACACGCATCAAAGTTGTGTTTCTCTACTCTGAAAGAAGAACGCGTATGCTATGACGCAGCGTTACCGGGTGAATTGCAGGAGTTTTTGGATCGACTCAATTGATTCTTAACCACGTGTATGAAACAGAAAGGTCTGCTTGTCGTTATTTCTGCCCCTTCTGGTGGGGGAAAAGATTCGGTCATACGGGAACTTATTAAACGGATCCCGAATTCTGCACGTTGTCTCACTACCACGTCCCGCCTACCACGTCCCGGCAATGTGGAAGGGGTTGATTATCACTTCGTATCAGAAAGTGAATTTTTGGATAAAATCGAGCGAGGCGAATTTGTCGAATATAATAAGTATGCAGGAAATTATTATGGCACTGAGCGCTCGGTACTTGAAGCTGCACTACAGGTCCATGAGGTGGTGTATACACAAGTCGAAACCAATGGGAAAAAGTCTTTTGACCGCCTTAAGATTCCACATCTTTCCATTTTTCTTCTTCCTGAGAATTTTGAGGTACTCCGTAATCGAATTATTGCCCGGGGCGGCCATACACGAGAAGAAATTGATGAACGGCTCCTGATCGCCCAGCAACAGATTGCTGAAGCTGGAATTTACGACCTGGCGATCGTGAATGAGCAGGGAAAGTTTGACAGTACTGTTACCCAGGTGATCCAGGCGATTCAGGAGGCCAAGGACGGTAACCGTACCTCTTGACAATTTGAGGCTGCTATAGTACATTATCCCCACTTATTTACTACTTAGTACGACGTTGGCAGACGTACTTCCAACCTCTCGATTTAATTATTCGTATATGTCAGAAGACATGAGACTCAAGCTTGAGCCAGGCATGATCGTCAAGGTTCATCAGAAAATCAAAGAATTGAATACCAAAGGTGAAGAGAAGGAACGTATCCAGATCTTCGAAGGAATCGTTCTTGCGGTAAAGCATGGAAGCGAAACCGGAGCAACCGTAACTGTGCGAAAAGTTTCAGACGGGGTGGGGGTTGAAAAGATCTTCCCGATCCATTCCCCGGTTGTCGACAAGATCGAACTCGTACGCGCAATGCATGTACGCAAGTCCCGACCATACTACCTCCGAACCAACAAAAAGAAATTGAAGGAAGTGAAAGCTCAGTCGCCAAAAAAAGAAACGAAGTAATATAAATCCCGCCGAAGAGGCGGGATTTTTTTGTATAGTTTGGCTATTATTGGGCCGGGTAGTTACTTTCGACTCTTAGACTTTGTGACTTTTGATTTTTTGTGCCCCGCAAACTCATCTTTGAGGTATTCTCCGGTCAAACTCTCTTTTGCTTTTACGATCTGTTCCGGAGTGCCTGTGGCGACCACGCGTCCACCATGCTTTCCGCCTCCGGGTCCGAGATCGATAATCCAGTCCGAACACTTGATAATATCGAGATTATGTTCGATAACGAGGACGGTATTTCCTTTGTCCACCAGCTGATTCAGGACATGCAATAATTTTTTGATATCTTCGAAATGAAGTCCGGTCGACGGTTCATCTAAAATATAAATAGTTTTACCGGTCGAGCGGCGTGAGAGCTCTGTCGCGAGTTTGATGCGCTGTGCTTCTCCTCCGGAGAGTGTGGTTGCTGGCTGTCCCAGCTGGACATATCCAAGTCCTACATTACGCAAAATCTGAAGTTTGTCGGTGATCGGAGTCTTGCCTTGGAAGAATTTGAATGCTTCTTCTACCGTCATTTTGAGGACTTCGGCGATATTTTTTTCCTTATAATGGATTTCTAGCACGTCTCTCGTGTAGCGGGTGCCATGGCACTCACTACACTCGACAAACACGTCATTCAAGAAATGCATCGGAATCGTCATATACCCTTCACCGCCGCAGGCTTCACAACGTCCATCGCCTTTTACATTGAAACTGAAGGTCCCTGCCTGATATCCGCGCAGTTTTGATTCCGGGAGCTCGGCATAAAGATCTCGGATCATAGTGAAGATACCGGTGTAGGTTACCGGATTACTCCGGGGAGTTCTCCCGATCGGTGTCTGGTCGATTGCGATGACTTTATCGATATTTGACAATCCTTTGATGTCTTTATGTTCTCCTGGCTCATCTTTTGCACGATAGAATTTTTTCTCGAGTGCTTTGCCTAAAATATCCAAGATAAGCGTGGATTTTCCTGATCCTGACACACCGGTAATGCTTACAAACATGGCGAGCGGAATATCAACATCGATATTGCGCAAGTTATTTTCCTTTGCGCCGAGAATGGTAAGTTTTTTGCCGTTTCCTTTGCGCGGTTTCACTGCTGCCTTGATTTCTTCTTTTCCTGACAAATATCTAC
>CAYWFD010000024.1:7268-12748 GCA_964457885.1 uncultured Gammaproteobacteria bacterium | reverse complement strand
ATATTACTGTTGATACGGTACGATTCAGAGTCGTTCCTCCAAGTTGTCTCAATGGACAGCTTGATTCTGATGAGACTGATATTGATCAAGGTGGACAATGCGGGGGAGGTGAAGGGAACACTTGCACTACTCAGAGTGACTGCTCATATTGGCTCAAATGTCTGGATGAGAGCAATAATCTCTGCAATGGAACAAATTCATGTATGTGCAAACCAAGTCCTTATATCGCACGTGTGGAATATATGGATGGAGCACCGGGGAATTTTATTACGATCACTGGTCGGAATTTTGGCACTATTCCGGGGACGGTTGCATTTAATTATGACGTGAATCAGAATGGTGTCATCGAGCCGGGTGAAAGCATCGGATCTGCACTTGCACAATGTCGTGAAGGTTCGAATTGGAATGACTCGTGGATCATCGCTGAGGTGCCACAGCAATTGGCAGGAGCTTCGATTTCCCCGTCAGTTTCTGTGACTAATCTTGCATTGGGTGGAGGAGAATCGGTTGGTATATCAACTATCCCCTCACTTGCGGCAGGGAATGTATTAAATGTTCATTTTGAAGAAACAGAAGCAGGTGTTGTTCACGATAGTGGCCCCTCTGGCTGGGCGATTACTTCTCATGGAGATGTACAATTTGGTTCTGAGGGGCGGAATGGTCGAGGAATAGTCTTTGGGTCTGATGCGGATACTACCGCTGATCTTAACGATCGATCGGGATATCTCGAGGTGCAATCGACTGCGTTTGATCTGACTAACGGAAGTGCTTTTGTGTGGATCAAGAAGAATCGTCCGCTCGGCTATGTAGATGCTATTTTAACCCGGGTTTTTTCCTGGGGGATGTATGTTGAGTCTAATGGTATGCTCTCGATGGCCCATTGGCCTCAAGGCAATCCAGAAACAGTGCGACCCACCACCATTGATATTGCGGATAATCAATGGCATTTAGTCGGGGTTACCTTTGAACGAGGGGTTCAGAACGGAACTCACTTTTATGTGGATGGAAAAGTAGTCTTTACTACCACTACGAATTCAGCGGGTGGGGGTTCCCAATCACTTATTATTGGTGCCGGAAACGATGGAACTACTCAATTTTACTCAGGTTTGATGGATGAAGTTACGGTGTGGAATCGGGCGTTGTCGGCTCTTGAGGTTGAACAATTGTACCGGCTCACTACAGTATCTAAGTTTACTGATTATACCAATGACCCGTTTGGTCCTAACCTCGGATTATTTACCTATAATAGCACTCAGCGACCCAATCTCTGTTCGGTTACTGTTGCTGCTGATCGTGTTATCACTCTTGATGATGGAAGTACGGTAACTTCTACCCAAGGTTCAACAGCTGCTCCGCAGGGTACGACGTTGGCACTTGAGGGAACGGGTTTTGGGGATGATCGTGGAGGTGCGTTATTTGGTCAACAAGCAGCTCCTGTTTCATCATGGACTGGAGAATTGGTTTCTGCTGATGTTCCCTTTGGGGTTGAGGACCGAGTTTCGGTCTATGTTGCTGCCGACCAAGGCGAACGCAGTAATCCAGTACCTTTTACGGTAACCGCACTGAATGATTTATTTCCGCCTACTATCTCAAAAATCGAACCTGCTACTACGACTAAAGGTAGTTTTATCACTATTACCGGAGACCGTTTTGGTAATGACGGGTCGGTTTATTTCACACCGAATGCAAATACGACATGTCCAGGAAGTGGTTGTATTCTCGCGGGAGATCTTCCGCTCGCTTGTGGGGACGTATGGAGTAATACTCAAATTATTGCACGAGTACCAACTACTGAGGAGTTTACGCTCGGAAAATATTTTGTGATTGTAAAACGTGGGGATGGAATTAATACACTTGCAAGTTCTGGGAATGAATTTATTGAGGTGGTTTCTGGTGCACCTGCTCCGGGTATTTGTCGTATCGAGCCTACACGTGGATTTGCACCTCTATTCGACTCTTCGAAACCATTAACAATAGTGGGTGAAAATTTTGTTGTCGGGGTAAGCGCTAATCCGACGGTACGGTTCTGGTACCCTCTCGCACAGCCTGCAGTACCTAGTAGTTGGCTCTCTCTTCGGTATACTGAAACCTATGGAGGTGCATCAATCGTAAGTGTTGCTCCAAATGGACAGGAAATTAAAACCACCATCCCGTATGACCCGGGATCTGGTTACTCAATGGTGACTGGCCCTATCAAAGTTGAGAATGAAGCTGGATTGATCAGTAATGGCGTTGATTATGTGGTCAATGATTGTCGTGAAGATGCTGGAGGTAAACCAGGATTCCATTGCTGCACTGAAGGACCTGATCAAGGACGCTGGAAACATGCAAATTTTGCGTGCCAAGGTATACCTCGTGAAGCGGGATATGTATGGAGATTCACTACTGGGAAAATGCCTCGAACATTTGAAGTTGTCGAATCGTGTAAGGCTGGTACTATGCCGTCACCTAGCCCGTCAACTCTGTGGCCTGAAGGAAAAAATCAGTGTGTTAACGCTCAATTACAAGTACGGTTCAATCTACCTGTTGATCCGAGTACGATTTCCGCTACGGGTCTTGCTGGAGGGGAGCCTCGTAACGTTTCTATTCTTACGTGTGGTGGAGATGACAATGAGATAAATTGTAGTACTTCTTTATCCGATGTCACGGACCAGTTTGTTGTGTCTGAATTTGTGGGGGAGAAAGGGGTGGTATTTGGTCTGAAACAGCAAGGGCAAGTGTTACTTCCCAATACATGGTATCGTGTTGCGTTGTCTTCTGAGGTTACTTCACTTCGGGCAATTGCCCAAAGCGGACTTCCTGGTTCCAGTCATGATCCACTTGAATCAACCAAACCTTGTGAATTGGCAGGAGGTAATGAAGCAGCATAGTGCTTTGATTTCAGGACTGGTTCAGGAGATTTTATCTGTACGTTGGCTGATGCAGTGCTCGAGCCCGCTGAATACACTACTAATTTACTTGGAATCGTTCAGGATTCACGATATCGATTGAATCAAGATCTTAATTATGTGTTTAGTATCGCTGCAGTTACTCCTTTGACGTACAGTGTCAACGGTATAAGTAATCTTGCATGTACCTCTATTAATGTACAGGACAAACCGTGGGTATGGGGACCGTCAGCAGATGCCGCAGCTACTGCAGCACATAAACCTAGCGCACCTCCTTCTCATGGATATGTGACTGCGTGGGAAAATAATATGGTGGGTTCAGAGATTGATGCTCGTATTACTGAACAGGACAATATAATTATTGCGACAAGTACTCTTATCATTGATCTTGGTAATCCGTATGCACAAAATGTCTGGCCGCTTTGGCTTGAGGCTTGTGTGAATGCTGAAATTGGTATTGAGTTTAGTCAATTTATGAATGTGGGTGATTTTACTCCAACCAATATCACACTTCGGAAATGTGCAGACGAAAGTTGTGCATCTGCTTCCCTTGGGTCATCAATCCAACTTGATATTAATTCCGGTTCTCAGGCTCCATCTTTTTTCCGTGTATATCCACTTACTCCGCTCGAGCCGAATAGTTGGTATCTGGTCCAGATGGGTGATGGAATCCGTTCAATTGGTGGCGTGGTCAGTTCTACTAATGGCGCAGTTGATGTGCGGCTTGGTACCAGTGCTCCGACCAAAGAATGGAAATTTAGAACCAAAAATTCTGCACAGTTATGTCTTGCAGACAGTGTGCGTGTGCAGCCTGATCCGTTTACATCAACTTTTATCGGAGAGGCGAAGATTTACCGCGCATATCCGATCGGCTCACCGGATTCGTGTAGTCCGTATGGGCAAGTACTCAACCCGTGGCAATTTGGTTGGGATTGGTCGGTCGCAAATCAAAGTGTCGCAAAAGTGAGTGATTTTAGTTTCTCAGGAAGTCCGAAAAATACTTGTACGATTGGTTGTACTCCTGCAGGAAGTGATGTTGCACGTACGATCGCACCGTATCCAATCTGTGGAAACAGTATTATTGAGGCTGGGGAAGATTGTGATATCGCGAGCGCGGGAGAAGTCCCGGGTACCAGCTGTACATTCAGTTGTCTTCGACCGGGTAATAGCAATGCAGGGGCAGGAGTAAATCAATGCGGAAATGGCGTCGTTGATCGTATGGTGGGCGAAGAGTGCGATCCTGCTAGCGCTCCCGAGGGATTGAGTGATTTTTGTTCCAACACGTGTCTCTATACCGGTTCTTCTCAAGAATTGACTGAAAATACCGTTATTCCTGTGTGTATGAGTGGCGAAGTACGGTATGGAGAAGACTGTGAAATTGACACTCCCAACGGTACACAATATTGTTCTGCACAATGTCTCAATAAAGGTACGGTACTTTCACAACAGTGGTGTGACGGATATGCGTCGAACCCGAATGATGCTCGCTATCAGCAGGTGAATCGAACGCAAGTGGCGTCTGTGTGTGGTACTGCGGTCAGTGTGTGTGGAAATGGAGTTATTGAACAGGGTGAGGAGTGTGAGCAAGATGTAAGCGGGCGAGATACCTGTTCTGATCGGTGTCTGGTGCAGAATGCGTGCAATACTTCTGCTGCACAGTGTGAGCTAGGCACACCTGGATGTCTTTCTGATTGCACGCTTGCAGGTTCTTCGGTGACATACTCCGACCCGTCAGTGTGTGCTGATGGAATCACTGGAATCGGTGAATATCGTAATTTTGAAAATGACGTGCTTTCTTGTGAGGCAACACCAGACGACCGCAGGACTATTTTGGGGGGTAATCCGGTACAGGTAGTCACTTCCGTCGGTGGAGTGGTCGATACTGGTAGCACAACTGTCGGACTTCTTGAAACTGAAGTAGAAGTAGAAACATCAAAATTTTTAGATATCACTAATGGTGGTACTACTGATATTACACCGGTTTCTGGTAATGGCGATTATTATCTCCGTTGTGGATATACGGAATATTCAGAATCCATTGATGGCGCTTTTAATAATTGTCCTGTTAATTCGAATAACATTCTTGGTGTCGGTCGTAATTCCTGTTGCATGGAGCGTCCGATTCGTATTGCTGAGTACCCAGTTGCAAATGCAGGTATTGCTGCTGGAACAGCACCAGTATGTCGTAATACGTATATCGAAGTCACGTTCAATCAGAATATTCCAATTGAATATATTTCAGATAATATCGAATTGGTTCAGAGTTATCCTCAAGGGTATGCGTGCTCCTCTCATGGTGGTTCTGATGTGACAGATGCCATGAATAATCTATTGAGTCTCACTACTGATGCGCCACAGACCTTGTGGGGCAAGGTGTGGAATCGTGTGAAGAATTTCTTTACTCGGTTGGTTCGCATTACAGTGTTTGCATCTGAGCCAAATCAGCCGATTTCTGCAGATCTGACATGGTGTACTGCGAATATCCCTCTCGAACTCAAAACTTCATATAAAACCAATACTGGCGGAGTTGTCACCGAAACCCACGTATCAATTTATCCAACCACATTACTTGATAGCGAGCGTTATGTATCG
>CAYWFD010000024.1:4207-7258 GCA_964457885.1 uncultured Gammaproteobacteria bacterium | reverse complement strand
GTATCGGTTCTTCTTCGTGGTGGGGCAGAGGGTATCCGTAATTCCTTAGGTGTTAGTATCAAATCACCGTTCGATTCCGCTTTGTCCGATCAGTGGGTGTTCAGGACCGGCAATCAAGTGTGCAAAATATCGCATGTCACGGTCGAACCGATGGAAGCTCTATACACGGTTCCCAATAGTTCAAAAGATTTTCTGGCCTATGCAGTGTCGGATTTTCGTGATCAACGCATTGTTTCAGTTTCGGGAACGTATAAGTGGGAATGGAGTTGGGGACCTGCCAATGATCAGCTATTTGCTATTCCTAGTGTCACGACTTCGTATAACCAAATTACGTCAAAAGGATTCAAGGGACATACCGATGGGGTCGCTTCTGCTCGTGTTACTCTCGACACTTCAACTGAAAATAATCAGCAAGGGCGTACCTATTCTTCGGTATTCAGTCTTGACGCTCTTTTCTGTCAGCGACCGTGGCCAGGTGGAAATGTACTACTTTCTGAAGATGTCGCCTCGATGGACACGATATTTGAGGATTTGAAATATCATTTTTCACTCTCTTATTGTGCCGACAATGGGAGCGCTACCACCATTGCTGATGATTTGCCTTTTTTCAATTCTATTGAAGTGATTACTGATCCCGCCGAATTGGGAGTGGTATCAGTAGACGATTTACCTGATGCACTTCGACGATACCTATTATTCTCAAATACGACTGATGATGCGATTGGTATCCAGATTTTTGCAAATCCGGTGAAATTCGACGGTTCACGTAAAACCATTGAAGAGTGGTATACCGAACGATTCGGAGATGCATCACAGATGACCAAAACAACCATCGGTGGGTATGAAGCACTTATGAGTCAAACCAGTGTGTATGTCAATGCGTATAATATCGACAGTGATGTTATCTATAACAATATTTACCTTTTCACTATTGATGCTAATGCAGGTACTGATACTCATGCAGTCTTTGATCAGCTCATTAATTCTCTTATGTTCAATACTAATCTCACCAATTTTGGTCGATGTCTTCAGGAAGGCGAACAGTATACGGTACGTGACACTCCTGAGGCTATTACCGGCGTTGCCTGTACGACTGACTTCGATTGTCGTGAGACAAGTGGCTACCCGAAAACGGGTACGAATGGTATCTGCTCGAATGCGGCTACTAAGTTTATGAGAGACATACAGCGTTTGGAGCAATTGCAGTCCACACAGGAACAGACAGATCAACAGTTTAATTAAGATGTGCTATACTAGTGGCATAGTTTGATTATCAGTCTCTATGATTCATCGTTCACGCATGTTTTTCTTCGGTGCATTGTTTATTGCTCTATTAGTTGCGCCCTTGATTGTCTTCGCACAGAACGTGAATCCCGAACTTAATTTTTCGAGTGGAAGTTATATTCCCGGTTATACAAATTCAAAGTGGCCTTCGTGGGGCAAGTTGGGGAGTATTATCGGAGGAGCCCCGATTGATCCTGTCAATCGCTGGGCTGGGTGTGATGGCTATGACGACGCTACCTGTTGGAGTGTGGTTTCGACCACATTCAAATGTCCAGTGTTCGCGCAGATGTATGAATACTCTTATGTGACTTCCACCCAGTCGTATCAGTATCATGTACCTTTTGAATTTATCCGACCGACTGATGGAGCATTCATCTCACAATATGCCCGTCTCAATAATCTTAGTTTTAATCGATTTTGTGTTCCTGATACAACCATTAGTCCTATTGGAGGGTTGTGCGGAGATGGCAATATTAATATCGGAGAACAGTGCGATCCTCCCGGAAGAACGATGGTTGTTTCAGTCGGATCGGATGGACAGCAGTGTGCTGTCGGCTCGTATGCGAAAGTGACCTGTAGTACGGCATGCCAGTATACCTACACTAGTTCATGTACTGCACAAGCTCAAGCCTGCGGAAATGGTATTGTCGAGGGAAGTGAACAATGTGATGCTGGTGCACGTAACGGACAATATGGCAGTAAGTGTACAGGTAGTACCAATCCTGCTGGTGGGTGTAAAATTGCAACTGAGAGTAATGGGGGTCAATATTGTGGAAACGGTAGAATCGATCTTACTTCAAATAATGCACCACTTGAGTTTTGTGAAGAAGTGGATGGTGCATGCGTGCATCTAAACGATAAGGGGGAAATCGTTAAGTCAAATGTTCATATTCTTCTTGATCGTTCAGGATCAATGAGCGGCGTAAAGTGGACTAATGCAAAATCAGGACTAACTACCATTTTTAATGATCTTCTTTCACGTGTTAATTTTTCATTAAGTATTTTTTCAAGTTCAACCACTGAATGTTATCGAAATCTGGGTGCCGTTAGCTCTGCAAATTCGGGAAGTATACTGGGTGGCATTAGTCCTACGGGGCAGACCCCGACTCGTTGTGCTTTACAACAGGTCTTTTCACAGAAAGATACGATTTTTGGAACTAATGATGCTGTTCCCAAAAAATTGATATTGATTACCGATGGAACACCATCTGATGCGAATGATGCTCAAACCGTAGAAGTTATTAAACAGTTGAATGATAGTCATATTTCTTACTATGTTATTGGTTTCAGTGGAGTCCCAACTTCGACATTGAATGCTTTTGCTGCTGCGGGTGGTACCTCCAACCCGCTATCTTCTGTGGGCGATCTTTTTTTTAGGGCTGATCGAGCAAATGAATTTGTAAGCGCATTTGATGAAATTCTTGGTTGTTTCGAGTATAGTCAGTACAAACAGAATTCATGTGCATGGAATTGTCAGGATTACGGAGCGTATTGCGGTGACAATATCGTGCAGGTGCAGTATGGAGAACAGTGCGACCTCGGAAGCCAGAATGGGGGAGCGGGATGTACGGCGTATTGCAAACTTCCTGCGAGTGGTAGTACAGCTGCAATCTGTGGAAATAGAATTGTCGAAGCGGGGGAACACTGTGATGACGGTAATAGTACCAATGGTGACGGGTGTTCTTCACAGTGTAAATATGAAACAGTGGCTGCGTCGTGTGGGAATGGACCTCAAAGTGACGATCCTGAATCGGGGTTACCTGCTCT
>CAYWFD010000024.1:0-4197 GCA_964457885.1 uncultured Gammaproteobacteria bacterium | reverse complement strand
AGAATGTGACCTCGGTAGTGAGAACGGAATTGTATGCGCCCCGGGGTATGACACATCCTGTACTTACTGTAGCAATACGTGTAAAAATATCACACTTGAAGCGATTGCGTATTGTGGAAATGGACGGATTGATCAGATTAGGCCAGGGGTCACTGAACAGTGTGATTATTTAGCTGCTTCGGTGTATGGACCTACTTCTACACAACCATTGCGTTGTGATGATAAAGGAACGATCACCTGTTCAAATTCTTGTCAGACATTAAATAAGCAGTGTATTTCATGTGGACTTGGTGCTTCGCTTCCAACCCCTCAGGTTTCGATTTTGAATCCGATGACTCAGCCTGGAAAATCACCGTATACTCCGGTGGTTGGTTATGTTGATTTGTATCGAAAGAAAACCTCGGGAACTTCGTTTACCCTTGATTGGCTCGGATATCGCAAGACCAATTATCGTACCGCTGCAGCTAATACTTATATTGATCCGTTTGAACCTTACACACTTCTCATTAATGCAAGCTATCAGCCGATTACTGATCGTGGTCTTGAAACTAGCCCTATGTGCAATGGGGAATATGTACTTCTTTTTAATAAGAATCATATTAGTGAATCAAAAACAGGTACGACTAATGGGCTTACGCCAGTTGCAGTAGTTACTCAGGGTCTTGCGGATTTGTTTGATTATCCGGTGTCCGGACAGGCTGGATCTGTCACTAATGAAGTCGTGATGTCTCCTGCCGTTCCAGAAAATCAGATTCGTGTGGTGGTACGTTGGAAGAAAAATGGGAATGCGCTTTTTACCGGAAACATGTACCAGGATAATGGCCGACCTAACAATACTATCAGCTATATTTCAACCTCCACGTCGGGTGGGACAACCTGGTGCGGGGAGATGGCAAAGGATGCTCAGGGTTATTATCAACCAACTAATTGTGTTCAGGTTGGGAATGTGTGGATTCATAAGATTCTCAATCCCACCTCGACATCACAGGGTGTACAAGCATTCACCTTCCGTACTTCCCAAATCATGCCACTTAATTCTATTGGTTTTTATGTATCATCACCTAATGGGCCTATTAATCAGTTGAAAGATTATGAATTGTGGGTTGATGTGTATGAATCTCATCCAGGGCAAGTACCTGAGCATTCAATTTATAAGCCAACCCAATCGTTTGTGTTCAAGAATGCGATACCGAGTGCTAATCCTCTCGCACGGTATTGGCATGTATTTAATTTGAAAGTACGCACTCCTTCAAGTGGTATAGCGCTGGGGACTGGTTATGACGTTGTTCGGATTGTTGGTGCAGAGAATGGTAAAATTGTCACTAATGAGTGTGAAGTGCGCGTGGGTATGCCTCAGACTACACAATGCGAGACTGGAACACAGGGAGACCCTATTCCATTTTCTGCGAGTCTTTTGAATATTGCTCCTAATACCTTTATGCTACCTGCTTCTGCCGGCACCACTTCGACTGAAGTCGTGTCCAATATTGATTGGCAGGTCATGTCACAGCCATCGTGGATCACGTCGGTCAACCCTTCGACGGGAACTGATGATACTGTAGTAAATTTTTCGTATGTTGCTAATCCTGATTCTGCGACTCGAACTGGAGAAATTGTGATACAGAAAGTTGGCGGTGGAATTTCACGAACTATTACCTTGACTCAAGCTGGGGTGGGTACTACTGCTGGATTTGGTGAAGTAACGCCTGGGGCTCCTTTCACTGCCTCACCGAACAGCTTCGGTGTGGAAGCAGCTGCAGGATCGGTGCAGTCTCAGATTACGTCCGAGAGTACCTGGAGAGTTGTCTCGCAACCATCGTGGGTTACGTCGGTGAATCCGTCTACGAGTGCAAATGGTCGGACTATCACGATTAGCTATGCTGCAAACACATCCCAAAATTCTCGTCCGGCGGAATCAATTGTGTTGCGACGAGATGTTGATGGTGCGCAGGCGAATATTTCTATTTCCCAAGCTGGTACCACGCCAACTTCGCCGACACAGCCTGATCCATATCTTCAGATTTTGAGTATAAATCCGTTATCAATAGGTACGGTCACCGGTACTACATCCTTTACCCTTGGTTCAAATGTGTCTTGGAATATTAGTAGTGTTCCACCGTGGATTACCATTACTAATCCGGCGAATCGGGCGGGTACGGGTGACAGGACCATTTCGTTTACCTATTCTACCAATCCTAACCAAACCTTGCGCACGGGAACTATTGAAATTACTGGCACAGGAGTCCCGACAGTGTATCTCACGGTGAGACAATCACAGGCTTTAGCTCATGTATTTGAGGTTTCACCAACGTCCTTTAATGATTTTGGGTACGGTGGTGTTAATGGTGTAACTATACAGGTTAATTCAACGGTTGGTTGGGTTGTCGAAAAAAATGATCCCAATTCGTTTATTACGATTACGACTCCATCAAGTTTAAGTGGTAGTGGTTCTGGGAGTGTTCGATTCAATCTCTCTATGAACTCTACGGGTGTGTCGCGATCGGGAACAATTGTTGTCCGTCCAACTTCTGGATCATTTTCTCCCGTTTCTATTGCGGTGAACCAGAAGCCCCAAAGTGCTTTGACTGCCACTCCTCGTGATTCTACAACATTGAAATCCACTACGAGCTCATTGTGGGTCGATGTGACTTCAAATGCATCATGGACTATCACCGAAAGCATGAATTGGCTTGAAGCAGTACCGAATCAGGGTACTGGAAATCAAGCTGTTGAATTAAGATATGGTACAGGCAATACTAATTCTCAAGAACAAGGTTCACTATCATTTACTATTACAGGACAGTCGTTACCTGCAGATTCATTTATTGTAAGTCAGCCTGCGGTGAGTCTTACCGTGTCGTCCACTTCAGTCACCCTTGGTCCAAATAAATTGTATCTATCTCCTTCGGTGGCTTTGCCGTATCTTGTTGGTGTCAATTCAAATGCTGATTGGACCATTTCAAATATTACTTACACTTCAGGTGCTCAGAACTGGTTTACCGCTTCAAAAGGTGCAGCTGGAGTAGTGATTAACTACTCAACCAATACTTCTGGAAGTCAACGCACGGGGGTAATTACCGTAAATGCAGCTGGAGTAACCAAAACTATACAAGTGACTCAACAGCCGGTAGTCTTTACTGCGCCAAGTTCAGTCTCTGCAGAAGTGGCGACAAGTACGGTACAGGTGAGTGTTACCTCAAATGTGCCGTGGGAAGTAACCGAGACCACGTCGTGGGTTACGAGTGTAAGTCCAAGCAGCGGTACAGGTAACGCAACTATAACGGTTTCTTATGATGCTAATGTTACTCAGGGACCTCGAAATGGTACCTTGAGCTTTAAGGTTGCTGACCAATCTAATTATGGACAAACAACTGTTGCTCAGCATTATTTTTATGTTGTAGTTCCTACAATTGGCTATGTTAAGATATCACCTCTTGGTGGTTCTCAGACTATTTCTGTTATGACCGATACTAATTGGGGGATGCTTAATTCCTATGGATGGTTTGATTTGTCTCGAAATTCAGCAAATTCAACGGGCTTGACTGGTAGTGAAGCATTATTGTTCCCTGCATTTGGTAGTGGAACCATTACTATTACGGGCGATCCATTACCTGAAGGCTATAATTCCAGAGATGATGGGGCGTTTCGGGTCTACACAACCGGGGGAGTTGGAACATGGGTTACGGTAAAGCAAACAAAATAATCCTGAGTTTTAACGTAGAATTTTTTGTTACTCATTCGATTGGATGTGATATACTGTCTTCTAATACGTATACCTAGCTATGTCTAAGAAAATTCTAATCAGCAGCATCGTACTGGTACTTCTGATCATTATAAGTGCCGGAGGGATTTGGTGGTATTCTATGCGTTCAGCTCACACCGGAGAGACCGAACAACCTTTGGAAATCCCGGCGTGGTATTATACTGATCAGGACGGGGACGGTATTTCGAATACCGACGAAGAGTCCTATGGAACCAGTCTCACTGAGTCTGATACTGACGGGGATACTGTTTCAGACAAGCTTGAGATTGAAGTATACAAAACTGACCCCACTAATCCTGATACTGATAGCGACGGATTTTCTGATGGACTTGAGATTATTCAGGGTTACGACCCTTTGATGAAGTAGGAGGATTCTTTTTATATACCAACTATACTTTAATTTAAATATTCTATGTTTGATGATGTACAACCTC
>CAYWFD010000023.1:8357-12880 GCA_964457885.1 uncultured Gammaproteobacteria bacterium | reverse complement strand
GGTCGTTCGCAAGCATATTTGATCCGCCACCAAGAATCATGTACGGAATCCCGGCGCCTTCAAGGTACCGCATCAATGCGACATGATGATCGATCGTATCAGCTGACACGAAATACTGTGCAGCACCGCCGATTTTAAATGACGTATGTTTTGAAAATGGTTCATTCAGCTTCACTGCACCGTATTGTTTCAATTGTTCCAATAGTTCAGTCATATTGCATTTAAAACTAGAAAAGACTATAGTATTCGTACTCTATTGTATGAAACATCCAATCATCTACATCACCCGCGACATCGAACGAGCCCGAGGATGTCTCACGACTCCTTCTGTGTCCATTATCTCAAATGATTCTGACTTTGCCAAGTCACTCAAGAATACCTATTCTAAGCAAATTTTTCTCATTCCATCGAACAAAATACTGGACACCTACGAGCTATTGGAACATGCAGAAACCACACGGATAGTATCATCCCTTGAGAATCCACAAATCGTGGTATTCAAAAACACGGCAAAAATTGAAAAACATTGTAAAGAACAAGGATATACGCTTCTAAATCCGAAAGCAAGTCTCGCTGCCTCAATTGAAGAAAAACTAACCCAGCTCGATACTCTGGAAAATCTGACCGAGTGGATGCCACGGTACGAAAAAAAGACTATTGAAAAATTACATTGGTTTGGCGAGGCCTTTATTATTCAATTCAATCATTCACATACAGGATCAGGTACCATATATCTTGATTCGGAAGAAAAATTACATGAATTAAAAGAACTTTTTCCAAAACGAGAATGTAGAATCGCTCCGTTTATTGACGGTCCAATTTTTACGAGCAACATCGTAGTGGGAAAAGACAAAACATTGCTGGGAAACATAAACTATCAGATTACCGGCATTGAGCCATTTACCGATCTTCCATTTGCGACGATCGGCAATGACTGGGGCGCGCCCTACCGGATACTGTCCGACTCGGCACGCACAAAATACGAACAGCTCTCATATGAAGTTGCAGGAAAACTCAAAAATCTCGGATGGAAAGGACTATTCGGAATTGATGCCATCTGGAGCGTAAAAGAAAGCCGATGGTATCTGATCGAAATTAATGCACGGCAACCTGCAAGTGCTTCCTACGAAAGTGAGTTGCAAAAAAATATACAAAGAGATGACGATACGATTACAACACTTGAAGCGCACATGAAAGCACTCACCGAAGAATCACTCGAAAAACTTGAATTGATCAGAATTTCAGATGGTGCACAAATCATCCAGCGTGTGACTATAAAAACTGCGTGGCAAAAACAACATGCAGACGCCATACAAAAACTTGAGAAAAACAAATTCAAGGTGATCACCTACGAAAATTCAGAACACAATAGTGATCTTATCCGTATTCAATCGGAAACAAGCATCATTGAAACCGATGGAATATTTACTGAAGTTGGAGAAAAAATAAAATCTATTCTGAATTAGAAAATCAGACAAGTGTAAGCTATGATAACTACTACTCTTTCTCGCCAAGCACTCGGCATAATCAATTCCTACGAACAGCTCAATATCGGAGGGAAAAAAATCAACACTCCATATTTCAACAACCGTACGAGTAATCTTCGTGGTGCCCTGCGTGTACTCGTCGGCAAAGGCACTGCACAGGATATTATCGACGAAGCACGAATACTTGCGCTGAGAGAAAAGATTGATCTGGACAAGATGAATAATGAAACAATGGTACAATTCCTGACCGACCACAAGCTAGGAATCGATTGCGCAGCGCTGGCCTATTATACGCTTGATGCAGAACTACAAGCGACAAAGCACAAAAAAATAAAACAAATACTTTCATTTGCAAAAAAGAATTTTCTCCGTCGGCTTATTGCCAAATTTCGTACGGTTGAAAACACAAATGTAATCGTGCTTAATGAAAATTCAACTGAAATAGCACTGAGTGAACTCCAGCCAGGTGACATGATCATTGCACTCGAAGGCGGACCACAACATGATTACAACCATGTAATTATCATAACCTCGACCACACGAAATGAATCAGGAAACCTTGTATCGCTCGAATATGCACATGCGTATATTTGGAAACGCGAAGGAAAATATACCAAAGGCATCAGAAAAGGCGCAATCAACATAACCAAACCAGACAGAGTGATTCTTGAACAAGAATGGTCTGAGGATGGAAAAACCGGCGAAGAAAATGAAACATGGAATTACCTGGCAAAAGCCAATAACGTCGTATTAAAACGCATAACAACATAAAATTATACTCTATGTCAGAATCAAAAAGAGGACCTGTATGGGGCGGTGCAGCAGAAGAATGGATGTCAAAAAAAGAAGAGCGTGGACATGAAATTACCACTGCGATCAAAGATATACCCATATTGTTTGTTACCGATAACTTCCAAGATCTAATTGGTCACCTAAACCTACTCGAAGCGGGAGAAGTGGGAGATCTTCAAGTCGGTGAAAGAGCATATTCAATTCATACAATCAAAGAATTAATCAAAGTAACGATAGAAGATTTCTCCAAAGAAGAACGAAAGAAGAAAATTAATGATGGAGTGATAACAGACGAAAAAATCATACGGTATCTCAAAGACAGAGGAATAACTGGAGGAAAAATACATGATGAAAGTATGCAAGGATTCAGAGAATGCATGCTCAAATGCATAAAAAATATGTGCAAGTAGACAACTTGAACTTTCTTGTATTTTAGGGTACACTGGAATGGCATAATCTAGCCATTCTTTTCGTTTATCTTCTATGATTGTTGATGACATATCTCTCGACCTCCTCCGGAATATGATCGGCTATGGCATTCTTGCTTGCCTGATCGCCTTTATCTGGGCACCGCTCTTGACCAAAATCCTCTACAAATACAATCTCACCCGCCGTCCCGAATACGATGCGACACTTGCCATGGGTGCCCGCAAAAGTAAAGTAGGGGTACCTGTCATGGGGGGACTTCTTGTCATCGTAACGGTTGCGGTTTTGACGATAGTATTCAATTGGGAACGAAAATACACCTGGGTACCGATCGGCGTTATGCTGCTCGCAGCACTCTTAGGAGGCTTTGATGACGTCATGAATATTTATGGACGAGAACGTCGCAGTAGAAAACTAGGCCAAGTACTTCGACTGATTCGTGTGCACAAAGAATGGAAGATGCGGGTCTGGTACATACTCACCCTCCCCTGGTCACTCTTCAAACGCACCTCAGCATGGCTCTCGAAGCATCCTGGTCGAGGTGTGCATGTACATGAAAAACTATTGCTCCAATTTATCGCAGGCGCCATCACTGCCTGGTGGATATATTTCAAGCTTGGTGAAACTTGGCAATCAATCCATATTCCGTTTGATGGATTCGTCGATATCGGCTGGTTCATTATCCCCCTCATCATCTTCTTCGTCATGTTTACCGCAAATGCGGTGAATGTGGCGGATGGCATGGACGGGCTTGCAGGAGGTTCCCTCCTCATTACCTTTGCCAATCTTGCGATCTTGAGCTGGCTTGAGGGATACCAGGAAATCGCAATCTTGAATACCATGGTTTCAGGAACACTCATTGCCTACACGTATTTCAATATCAAACCTGCCCGATTCCAAATGGGAGATGTGGGCTCGCTCGGTCTGGGAGCACTCCTCGCAATCAATACGATTGTGATCAATCATATGCTTCTCCTTCCCCTCTTCGGTTTTATCTTCTTTGTCGAGCTCCTCAGTGTCGTAATCCAGATTATCGGTCGCTACACACTCGGCCGCCGCATCTTCTCCATGGCACCGATCCACCATCATTTTGAAATCCGTGGATGGAGCGAGGAAAAAACCGTGATGCGCTTCTGGATCATGCATGCAGGAGCAGTGTTGCTTGGATTGTGGATTGCGCTGTATTAGTTCATAGCGAGAAAACAGGAAAGCCAATAGGAAATACAAATACGTATGTCAAACTACCTCGCCTGGAAAAAACAAACCATTACCGACCTTTCTCCAGAAAATATCAGCAACATGTATGCTGATGGTTTTGTTTTTACACGTGAAAAAAAAGGTTCCATGGACCAGACACGAAGTGTACGAATCGATCTCTCAAAATTCAAACTCTCAAGCGAAAACCGCCGTATCCTGCGTAAAACAGACGAAATCCAGCTGGAAATCATTCCACTTCCCTATCCCGAATATCATTGGAATATCGGTAAAATGGCTAAAGATTTTTATACCACCAAATTCGGCGATGGCACTTTTAGCGCAAATAAAGTAAAAGAATTACTGACTGATTCGGATAACAGTAATTTCAATGTACTTTTGAGATATACATACAATACAGAAACAGTAGGTTACGCGATTGGTTATGTAAATCAGGAAATTTTCCACTACTCCTATCCATTCTACGAATTGACCAATACCTCAGAATTTTCCAACCTCGGTCTCGGTATGATGACCAAAGCGATCCAGTGGGCACAAGATAGCGGTAAAAACTATATCTACCTCGGCTCAGCTCAGCGCCCAACCGATACGTATAAATTTCAA
>CAYWFD010000023.1:0-8347 GCA_964457885.1 uncultured Gammaproteobacteria bacterium | reverse complement strand
AATTTGAAGGAGTCGAGTGGTTTGATGGAGAGAAATGGAAAAATGATGCTGAAGAGTTGAAAAAAATTTTAAGTATACGAAAACAAAAATAAACTATGAAAATCCACTTCATCGGAATCTGCGGCGTGGCCATGGGAGGTCTCGCCCTCGCACTGAAAAAATCTGGTCACACGGTCACTGGCTCAGATAAAGGATTCTTCCCCCCGATTTCAACCTACCTGAAAGAAAATGGCGTTCCCTATTACCCTGGTTGGCATCCATTGAAAATGATCGAACATGGCGTTCCTGATTTGGTCGTGGTAGGCAATGTCGCGTCTTCCACCAATCCGGAATGGCTCTATGTACAGGAACATCAGATTCCGTATGTCTCCTACCCCGAACTCATCAAAAAATTCTTTTTAAAACAACATTCTATCGTATGCGCGGGAACCTACGGCAAGACCAGCTCGACTGCACTCATGGCAGAGATTTTGAGGGACGCCAATTACGACCCGAGCTACATGTTTGGCGGATTGAGTATTGACGAAACTCCGAGTGCCACAATCGGTGAAAGCGAATGGAGTGTACTCGAAGGTGACGAATACAAAACTGCCCGCTGGGACAATAGTCCGAAATTTGCGCACTACAATGCGACACATCTCCTCCTGACTGCGGTCGAATGGGATCATGCGGATATCTATCCGACACCTGAAAAATATGCTGAAACATTTGAAACGCTGGTCAGGTCGCTTCCCGCGGACGGATTACTGGTACTTTCAGAACGAGCGCATGACTATGGCACATATGCATCATGCAGGACCGTAACGTATGGATTGAGTGAGCACAATGACTATCAATTTTTTGAGGTAAAAACTTCAGCAACAGGTATAACATTCAAAATTCGACACCAGTCTCACGTCTTTAGTCTTGAGTCACCACTCCTCAGCGAATATCAGGCGGAAAATATTACCGGATGTTTCGCGCTTGCCCACACGATCGGAATTGATACCGATTCAATCATCGCGAGTATTGCCAAACACGAGGGATTAAAACGCCGGATGGAAAAACGATCGTACGGCGACATTACCGTGATCGACGATATTGCGCACTCGCCAACCAAAGCCGCGTCAGCACTCGCAACAATCAAGCACATTACCAAAGGCAAGGTTATTGCCGTATTCGAACCGAATACCGGCAACCGCCAGCCAAGCGCAGCGCCGGGTTATGCTCACGCATTCAAAGACGCTGACATGGTCGTGATCCCCCGCCTCACCATTATCAAAACGGATAAAACCGGAGGAGACATTCCGCTCACCGGTGCCGAGCTCGCGGAAATAATCGGGAAAACACACAGCAATGTGCGTTATATTGATACGGACGCAGAACTGATTACCACAGTAACAGAATCCGCACAAAACGGAGACGCAATCGCGTTTCTCGGAAGTCATGGATTCCGTGGTATGATAGAAGAAATAGTACACAGAGTAAGTACATAAGTATGGTCATACCTAAAAATGCTAAAAAAGTATTCGAAGGAAAAATTTTTGACGTGTATCAATGGGAACAAAAAATGTTCGATGGCAGTACTGAAACATTTGAAATGCTTCGCCGCAAGGCTAGTGTGCAAATATTGCCAATTATCGGAGATAAGATAATGGTCGCGGAAGAAGAGCAACCGACCATCTCAAAACGCATTGGTCTCATTGGTGGAGTGATTGAAGAAGGCGAAAGCGCACTTGAGGGCGCCAAGCGAGAAATGCTCGAAGAAACCGGATATACGGCAGAAGACTGGGAACTTTATCGTGAACGAAATCTCTATAACAAAATGGATTGGACTATTTCATGTTTTATTGCGCGTAATTGCGCCAAGATTGCAGATCCACGCCTAGATCCCGGTGAACGAATTACCACACATCTCGTTTCATTCGATGAATTCATGGAAATAGTCCTGCACCCCGACTTCCGTTCGAAAGACCTGACACTCGATATTCTCAAACTTCACTATCAAGGAAAACTGGAAGAATTCAAAAAAATGCTATTCTCATAGCATTTTTAGTTAATGTGATCCGTGGTCTATTTTCCTTCATCCACGATCTCTGCCAATACTTCCCCACTGCTGTCGATATTGGTAATCATAAGTGTAATTCCGCAGGTCTCGCATTCAATAATCTGATCAACCACAAGGTTCGGATAGAGCGATAAATCAACATGATTTTTGCATTCTGGACAGGTAAGAGTCATACATGATACTGTGTTAGAATTAACGAATAAAAAAACTATAACACGATATTTTTTCCTCGTCAAAAAATATGAAGACTCCACAGCAATCTTATCAACAGCTGACACAAACCCTGGGCATTGAAGTCTATCTCAAGCGCGAGGATATGCATGCACACGGCTCGCACAAAGGCCGCTCGATCCCGCTCATGATCGAACACTACGTAAAAAAAGAAGGCCGAAACTCGTTTGTACTCTCATCATCGGGCAATGCAGCAGTCGCCGCATCCAAGTATGTTGCACTGCACAATCGGAATAATCCATCACAACCTCTGAAACTCGAAGTCTGTATCGGAAAAAATATTCCTGAAGCAAAAAAAATGATGCTAGAAACCGAGCGGGAAGGTGATTCTCATATCACGATCACTCAGGTGGAGCGGCCAAAACAATACGCACTTCAGATAGAAAAGGCAGGCACCGCGACAAATCTCCGGCAATCGACCGACGATACTGCACTCGAAGGATATTACGAGCTTGCAAAAGAGCTCTCACGGATTCCCAATCTTTCAGCGATCTTTATCCCGACATCTTCAGGAACGACCGCACAGGCACTGGGAGCCTTCTTCGAAAAACACCTGGAAACAAAACCGAGTCTTCATATAGTACAGACCACGAGTTGCCATCCGATTGCGAGCGTATTTGATAGCGATACTACCAAAACCGAGTCCTCGCTGGCAGGGGCAATCGTCGACAATGTGGCTCACCGAAAAGAGCGTGTCGTCGAGATCATACAAAAATCAAAAGGATCCGGCTGGGTAGTAAACGATGAACAAATAACTAACACAATTGATCTGATAAAAAATACCTGTGAATTCACCATCTCGCCAAATGCAGCGCTCTCTGTTGCAGGACTTCAGAAAGCACTGAAAAAAGGATGGAAATTTGACGGACCAGTCGCATGTCTCATCACCGGAATGTAATTCTAAAGTAGAGCCGCGCTGCAGCTTTAGAATTACCACTCCTTCACGATCTTACGCACCATCGCAAAAACACTCTCCTGCTCTTCAAACAAAGAAATCGGACCGTGATTGAACAAATCGACCCATGCAGCTTCATGTTCCTTGTCGACTGCGGTCGGTCCAAGTTCGGTCTGTGTCGTCGTATACAAAAAATAATACATATTTTTCCACTCATCCCCGATATATGAGTTTCGCTCGGTTTTCATGAGGAATCTCTGATAGGTCAATTCTGCGACACCTGTTTCTTCGAGAATTTCCCGACGCGCAGTTTCTTCAAGCATCTCACCTGGATCCAGATGACCTTTGGGAATAAACCAATAATCCCCACGATCAAGCTCGAGTTCGCGCTCGACTGCAACCCAAAAGGTATCCCCCTCTTTTCTGACTACAACCCCACCAGCACAGGCTGATCCTGTCCACGGAGTCCGGACAATACTGACAATATTGTGTGCATCGGTTTTCTCGCTCTTCCCACCTTTTTTTGCATAATACTGCTGTTCGACAATCAATCCTGCACGCGTAAACAACTCATAGAGTTCAAACAATTCATATCCATGATAATAGCGGTCACCTAATTTCTCTCCTTCCGGTGTAAGCCATGGGACGAGAACGTCTTGCCGGTCACCTTCGACAATCTGCCACTTTCCCTTCTCGATATATTTCTCGGCATTGTCAGACAATACGTTCCAGTTGGTCATGAGTATGATTCCGCCGGGTTTAAGGACGCGTTTCATTTCTTCGAGCGCTTTTTGTCTGCTCGATGCATCGGGCAAATGGTTGAAAGCCGCAACACAAAGGACGACCGTAAACGACTGATCTTTGTATGGCAACGCAGTCATCTCTCCCACATCAAACGTGACATGAGGAAATTTATTCTCTGCAATGCTCACGAGTTCTTTACTCTGATCAATGCCGGTATAGGTAACTTGCAAATTCTCGAATAATTGGTATACTCTACCGTTCCCGCACCCAACGTCGAGTATCGCATCTCCATGTACGATATATTCACGGAAAACAGAGAGGTCATCCCACACAAATTCTCGGGTATCGGAAAAGTACGGAGCAATACTATTGTATACATCTCGATTGCGGGTGATGAAATCAGTTGGATTCAACATATGAATGAAGTGGCAGAAAAACTAATGAAATATATTGTAGACTATAATCCTCAGACCAAAGAGGAATTTGATGATGCAAAACGTCTTGGTGCTTCAAAGCTGAAAATAAAACAGCCTGCCAACCAGACACTCCTCATAGCCTACCAGAGTCTGCTTGAAAAGAAAAGTGTCGAACCCGACACGCAGATGGATTTTTTTCTTCGAAAAGCGAATGTGCGTACACTCTCAGGTGTCGCGATTATTACCTCTCTCGTAAAACCGTACACCTGCCCGGGAAAATGTATCTACTGCCCTACTGAAATCCGGATGCCCAAAAGCTATATCGCGACCGAGCCTGCTGCAGCGCGCGCACTCAGGCTCGATTTCAGTCCCTACCAACAGATGAAGCAGCGTATCGAGATGCTCGAACGCAATGGTCACCCCACGGACAAAATCGAGTATATTCTCAAAGGTGGCACCTGGAACGCATATCCCCTCAAATATCAATATTGGTTCATTCTCGAATCATTCAAAGCATGTAATGATTTCGCACGGGAGAATATTCGCGGTGAAGTACCTGAAGAATATTGGAAAGATCGTCCACTGAAGGAAATACAAGAAGAGCTTGACCGCGAACAAACATTCAATGAGTCTGCAAAACATCGAATCGTGGGTCTTACGCTCGAGACCAGACCTGATGCCATTTCACCCAAAACCATTCACCACATGCGTCTGCAGGGCTGCACCAGAATTGAACTCGGACTCCAGGCGACCGACGACAAAATTTTGGAATTGATCAAACGTGGGCATACAGTGCAGCAATTTAGGGATGCTATTTTTCTCTTGCGCGAAGCAGGATTCAAGGTAGACCTCCATTTTATGCCCGACCTCCCCGGGAGTAGCCCTGAACACGATGTCGAAATGTACAAAGAAATTTTCATGGACCCGGGCCTTCGCCCGGACATGATCAAAATTTATCCAAATACGGTTATCAAGTCAGCAGAACTGTACCAGTGGTTTCTCGACGGCAGATACAAATCATACGGAGACGAAGGATTATTCAGAGCACTTCTTGAAATGAAGCTTGCAACCCCACGCTATTGCCGAATCTCGCGGCTGATCCGGGATATTCCGGCTACAGAAATCGAGAATGGAAATATCATTACCAATCTTCGAGAAATGCTGGAGTATGAACTCAAAAAACAAGGAAAAAAATGCGTATGCCTACGCTGCCGGGAAATCTACCGACAAAAAAATAATATAGGCGAACATGAAGAACCCCAAATCTTCGTCGATACCTATGAGACCATTGGTGGTACGGAATATTTTATCTCGATGGAAGATACGAATCGCAGTGCGGTTTATGGTTTCTTACGGCTTCGAATTCCCCACAAATCAGATAATGAAAAACTGATAAAAAACTTGGAACAACTTACAGCTTTGATGCCAGAAAATAGAGAATGCGCGTTTATTCGCGAACTTCACGTATATGGTCAACTCATCGAAATCGGCAAAACCAGTGCACTCGGAACTCAGCACAAAGGATATGGAAAACGATTGGTGAAAGAGGCAGAAAAAATTGCACAGGAAAAAGGGTTTGGGAAATTATCGGTTATTTCCGGGGTCGGTGTACGGGGATATTATGAAAAGATTGGGTACACAAAAGAAGGAACCTATATGATAAAGAAGCTCGGTTAAGAGCTTCTTTTTTATTTCAGATTGAGGGTCGCCGACGGACAGATGCGCGTGCACCTGCCCATCGGACAACCAGGTCGTCAGTGTCGGGAGCGTCCCATCTTGATCCGGCGATGCTTCTTGCACCGCAGATTTTCTTGGTCGCGGCGGATCTGCCGCTGACGCTGGCTGTGGCGAACATGCTGATGGACAAGTTGATGGCGTCGGCGATGATGTTGGCGACGATGGCGGGATCCGATCTCGTGTGCCCTGTATGGCAGCGCACTAGAGAAGCCGAACCCGATCCCCAGAGGGAGCGTTGCAGCAAATACCAATATCCACGGCACTGGCCTCTCCTGGTCAATGCGCTCGACCCGCCCTGGGGGAATCCCAAAAGCAAAATCAAACGCGATAGCGAAAAATATACCTTAAAATAAGCAAAAAGTCAACTCTCTTGTGGTATTGAGGTATCTTGGTTACAATACCTCACATATACTATTATTTGTTTCTGTTTCCCTTGTATTTTGTATGTTATAAAATACTGCCATTACAATAACTTACGCCTTACGACTTATAACTTACAACTCTTTCGTTATGAACAAACAACATATCAAAACCTTCGACCCGTCCCTATTTTCAGCCCTAGAAAAAGAACGCAATCGTCAGGAGTCAGGGCTCGAAATGATCCCTTCTGAAAACTTCGTCTCGCTTGCAGTGCTTGAAGCCTTGGGGTCGATTGCCACCAATAAATATTCTGAAGGATATCCAGGAAAACGTTATTATGGCGGATGTGAATTTATTGATGAAGTGGAGACATTAGCAATAGAACGTGCCAAACAGTTATTTGGTGCAGAGCACGTAAACGTACAACCCTTGTCTGGGGCACCTGCAAATATCGCGGTCTATTTCGGACTACTGAAACCCGGCGACACGATTCTCGGGATGGACTTGTCGCATGGCGGGCACCTGACCCATGGCCATCCAGTCACTCACATGACCAAAGTATTCAATTTTATCAGATACAAAACCAATGAGGCAGGTAATATTGATCTTGATAATCTTCGCGCAATGGCGATCGAACACAAGCCAAAACTTATTCTCGTCGGCTATAGCGCGTACTCACGAGAAATTGAGTATGCAGAAGTTAAAAAAATTGCAGATGAAGTCGGAGCACTCACCATGGCAGATATTGCACATATTGCAGGACTCATCGCCGGCGGAGAAATGAATAATCCTGTTCCCCTATTCGACGTAGTGACGACTACCACGCACAAAACACTTCGTGGACCTCGTGGCGGCATGATCATGTGCAAAAGCAAACACGCAAAAGCAATCGACAAATCAGTGTTCCCTGGTTTCCAAGGCGGCCCGCATGAAAACAATATCGCAGCAAAGGCTGTCGCATTCAAAGAAGCAATCGAGCCAGGATTCAAGGAATATGCGAAGCAAATCAAAAAAAATGCAAAAGTGCTTGAATCAGAATTCAACGCACGAAACTATCGCCTGATGTTTGGTGGCACCGACAATCATCTGTTATTAATCGATGCGGTCACGAGTAAAGGGATCAGTGGAGCTGAGGCAGAGAACGCACTCGACAAAGCAGGAATCACGGTAAATAAAAACATGATCCCGGGAGACACTCGATCGGCAATGGACCCAAGCGGTATACGTCTCGGCACTCCTGCTCTTACCACGAGAGGGTTCAAGGAATCAGAAATGAAAACAGTTGCAGAATTGATCGATCGGGCCCTCAGCAATTCGACAAACGATTCGATGCTTTCTGAAATCAAGACTGAAGTAAAAAAACTCACTGAACAGTTTCCGCTCTATCCTGAATTGGCGTAATTTTTCATATGCAAACCCATATCACCCACTCAACCTTGGAAACGCGCACCATCGCAAAAGACCTAGTAAAGACACTCCACGGAGGTGATATTCTCATTCTCAAAGGGCCCTTAGGTGCCGGAAAAACTGCATTTACCAAAGGTATTGCCGAGGGGCTCGGCATTACCAAAGAAGTAACCAGTCCCACCTTCACCCTCATGAGTGTTTACGAAGTGCCCGGTCACGGCACTATCAAAGAATTCGTCCATGTCGATACGTATCGGGTGGAATCCTACGAAGAATTGCTCGAAATCGGATTCGATGAATATCTCGGGCGACCGGATACAGTCACGGTGATCGAATGGCCAGAGAAAGTTGAAAAGCTACTGGAAAATAAAAAAGTAACATTGATCACATTCACCGCGGGTCCAACTACTGAGCGGACGATTACGATTAAGAAAATGTAAATAAAACTAAAATTCCCCAAGTTGGGGAATTTTCATTTCTTAAAATAATCCTTGTTCCGCAATTCCTCCG
>CAYWFD010000022.1:10729-12971 GCA_964457885.1 uncultured Gammaproteobacteria bacterium | reverse complement strand
TATCATCTTCTGCATTAAATGGAGAAGATATCAAATTTCCCGATGAAACGTAGCCATGATAGGTGAACGTAACACTATTGAGAACCGGGGTGAACGATGCATTTGCAGTGCTCAAGAAGACACGATACCGATAATATCGCTTTCCATTAAGTGATGAATGTAAGGCAGTGTCTGAAGTCGTAAAATAAGTTCCTGAAGTTCCGTCAGGTCCGATATAATTCCAGGTGGCGTTATCGGTATTTGCAGCAATTTGAAATTTCACCGAATTGGCTCCAGTCTGACCATGTGCAGTCGACGACCAAGACAATCTGGTAGAAGTTGCATATTTAAGATCAATCGTTGCGGAAGTGAGTGTGCCTGAGGTGTAATATTGAGTCCCAGCATTGATCGCAAAACGATAAATCGCAGTACTTCCCCCACCAGCAAGAACATAAATTTCATCATTGTTATGGCGAATCATGGTGGCACCACGACCAATAGTACCAGGAATAGGATTAGTCGAAGTCGTAAAAAACCACTGTCCAGTAGACGGGCGGAGATAATAGAAACTAGTACCTCCAAAGGTAGTATAAATACGGTCTTCTCCAGGCTTATGCAACATGTATCCGACCGTATTTCCGGCTGCAGGAGTGGAGGATGTCTGGCGACCAGCCCATGTCCCCGTATTCAAATCAAGACGTTCAAGCCATGCGTAATTTTGTCCGGTGATGGAATAAACAATATCATTATCATCATTTTTTACCATAAATGCACCACTCGTGTACCCCGGATCATTAGGCGCTCCACTATAATTAGTCACGGTACTTGAGTCAATATCAAATTTACTCACCGAGTGTCCATTATTACCAGTGAGGATAAGAATATCATTATTTTCAGCATCATACATCGCTCGAGAACCTCGCCCGACCGAACTCCCCAGTGTATAAGCACTACTCCACGAACCCAATGGTGCACTTGAAGTGACTGTATACTTAAAAAAATTAGGTGTTGCACCTCCAGCAGCAAAATAAATATTCCCAGAAGCATCTGCTGCCATACTACTCCCGATACCGTCCCCATAGGGAGCGCTCGGTGGATTGGTAAGGGTAGTCCAAGAATTACCTGATATAGAATACGCATAAAACTTCGCATTACTATTACCACCCGAATACACGTAAATATAATTGCCAGACAACACCATTGCACCACCACCTCCATTTGGAGGTATAGCAGTGGGTACCGAAGTCAAGGTACTCGTACTTTTATCTGAAGGAATAAATTTATAAAATCCGGTCCCACCACCTCCTTGGAGGATATAGAACGCGTCACTTCCATCCGTGACCATTGCACCATTTCCATCCTCAGTACCGCTAATCGCTCCAGGCAAATTGTAGGGGGACGAATCCCACTGCAAAATTTCTCCACCGGCTGATGCTACTCCCAGACTCACCTCAGCACCGGCGCCAGAGCCGCTAATCGTAGTAGAGACCACCGCCCCATTGGAAAATCCCCCGCCCGTAGCAAATCCGGTTGTAGAAAGAGTTCCGTCATCAGTAGTAGTGTACGTCGAGGTAGCAAGAACGATATCACCAGACGAAGACAAAAAATTGATCATGGTCGAGCTTGAAAATAGCGTCCAGCCCGTACGATGATTACTATGTGTTGCAGAGGCGGTAGTCGAGACCGAAGACCAATTGGTCTGGATCCACCCATAGGTAGCTGCATCTACAGAAGGTAAATGATAGAAAATAAATAAACCGACCTGGATCGCAATCGCGAAAAAAGTAAGATGTGAGACTACTGCCAATCGGAGTGGCCTAAAATCAGGACTTTTCACAATAGTCCGTATATTGGTCCATACCGTAACATCACCTTTGAGATACGAAGGTGTCAACAATCTCACCAGCCATACAGGAAAATAAACGAAATTTCTAAAATAGTGCCGTATAATACGGAGAGTCAACACACGTAGTTGTTTCCTCCCCCTCCGGGTTCGCACCTTTTTGCGAAGCTGTACCCAGGAGAGCACCAACTCATGCCAAACCCAATAATCAGCAAATATATCTTTTTTCTTTTTCTTGGGAGAAGGGCGAAAAAAAGAACAGAGTTTTTTTACTAGAGTAAATTTTTTGGACGTAGACGCCATAAAATGCGAGACTATTGAATCGCGCAGATACACAGCGAATATTATACCATTTTTAGCAAAAAAACTTAAAAAATGTGTGGATAAAAAATGCGCGAAACAAACGGTTTATGTACCGTT
>CAYWFD010000022.1:10276-10719 GCA_964457885.1 uncultured Gammaproteobacteria bacterium | reverse complement strand
CTCCGTATAAAAATTAGCCAATGGGTTGACGATACCTTTCCTGACCGTGACTGTTGAGTCAAGCAATCGCTTGTTCATATATTCAGCATAGGGCGCCGCATCATCCTTGTCGATTCTGAAAAAAATCATATGAGCACTCATTTCCTCACGTTCCCTGCCAGTCTCAGGATCCTGACCAATCTTTCGATCATCCACGCGCACGATATAAAACCCATTTTCAGTCTCAACCAGCTCCGGCGCAACCTGACCATTTTCAAGAGAAAATACCACATCTTCAACCGGAGTCTCAAGCATACCACGTACAAACCAGCCCACATTTCCGCCGTTCGCCGCAGTGGAATCCATGCCGAATTCTCGCGCGAGTGCCTCAAAATCTTCACCGTTTTTAATCCGGTCAAGTACGCCCTTTGCTCGTTCTCGTAAAACCTCTTTTGGTACGGGAT
>CAYWFD010000022.1:611-10266 GCA_964457885.1 uncultured Gammaproteobacteria bacterium | reverse complement strand
GGGATATCCAATAGAACCAAGATATGCCTTCACGAGTTTGCGTTCAAGCTCCGCGGGTTTGATAATATTCGCCACAAATTGATCCAATGTCCAGCCATAGCGACCGTGGATATTTTCTTCAGCTTTTTCTCGACTTCCAAAATTCTGAATAAGCTGGGTTTTTACCAATTGATCAAGCTCTGATGTTTCAAGTGTAACTGTGTATTCTTCTGCGACCTGATTCGTCAACTCATTGATAAGAAGACGTGCCAATACATAATCCTGCATTTCGCGATCACTCAATTTGGTCAAATTTCCGGTCGTATCAGTATCAAAAAACATCTTTGTGGCGCGCAATTGATCACGGTAGTCTGCATACGGAATTTCTTCGGTATTAATTTTTGCGACCGACACACCAAATACACGTGCAGTAAATAATGTAAAAGGTGAATCGGAAAGTGCACGTATATTACGCTGTGCAATCAAATACCAACCCACAATAGCAAGTATTACGATAATACCGACCCCAAGTCCAATAAAAAGTTTCATCGGTCTCCGTGGTCGAGACGGAATACGAGGAGAAATAGGTGCTTCGGGAGTCGAAGGTGGCTCGGCAGTATCTGATGATGGAGCCGTATGTGCAGGAGTCTTCGTCGTTCCTCCCCGAAGAACACGCAAATCTTTGTAGGTTTTGGTAGTTCGTCGTGGACGAGGAGTTAATTCAGACATAGTAATGGTAATAAATTATATATAGGTAAATGTAAGTAATAGATAACGTCTATTGTATCGCAGCCCTCCTTATCGCCGCAAGCGACCGACCCACGAGAATATGTCTTCGAAATTACCGAGAATCACTTGGAACACCGACTCTTCTTTCTGGGGTGTGAGCACACTTACCGTCTTCGATCTTGCCGTATTGCCGGAGGAATCCGTACTCTCGACTTGGAACTGGTACACGCTTCCGGGTTCAAAATTGGTCACGACTACCACATGCTTCTTGGTGTAGTTGGTATCGAGCTGTGTACTCTGTGGGAATTGATCTTCAGCTCCGCCATACCCACTGCGGTAGAATACCTGGCTCGTAGAAAGTTCATTGGTCGCCCACGAGATAATGACCTGAATACGTTCTTTAGCACCTGGGATAATCGAGGAATCGGTCTTGATCTGAGAGATGAGCGGTGCGACATCCGTATCTTCAGTTGAGAATCCTTGAATCAACTTGCTCACAGTATTTCCCCCACTATCACGGCCGAAGAGTTCTACATCATATAATACCCCTCCCTCAAGGCCCGTGAGTCTGAGAGTGTGTTCGGTGGTAACACTCTGATCTCTTACTTGCTGGCGAGCATCGACCGCGAGGACCCCATTACGATACGGCGTGTATGAGATGCTCGAATCAGTAGGCAAACTCGTAGTCCATGAAAATAGTGCTTCTTCAGGAGATACGATATTAACGCGATAGGTACCGATTTCGATTGATTGCGCACGTGTGGTGAACGTAAAGTCTCGTGACACAGTTTCAGCTCCAGTCGGAGTACGAGAAATGACTCGATAACGATATTGTGTAGCAGGAATCAGGCCATGAAGTTCGATCGAATGATCATTGGTCAAAGTGAGAGAATCTCCAATTGTCTGGTTATACTTACCAGTTTCCTGGAATACAGCCTCTGGCACAAATTCCACAAGCGAATTCGAATCTTTATCCGTAGTCCACTTGATCGTGGCAGAATCTGCAGTCTCATCTACCACGGGCTGCCCACCGATTACTGGTCGAGGTAATAGAGTCGATAATTCCTGAATAACCGCAGTCTGGTTGAGCAAGGTATTCTCAAGTACATCTACACTCACCTGAGTCGACATGGACTTGATAAGTTCAGCCGCACGTTGCATGGCAAGAAGGAACATCTCTTCGGTTATTTCTGGCTCAGCAGGAGTGTCTGGATTTTCTTCAGGAGTTTCAGGAGTAGAAGTAGGGGTAGTTTCTTCGATATCTTCCACCAATGTGGTAGTAAACATACCCGTCACAAATGCACTTCGATTACCCGAGGCATCAGCCGAACTCACACGATAGTAGTATGTGGTAAGCGGAACCAAGTCAACCAACTTGATATCATGTTGCGGTGTCTGTTCCCACTTAACCCCGGCCTTATTATAGGCGGTGCTGTAGCCGAATTCTACAGCACTATCCCCTGCCTCATCGGTATTCCAGACGAATCGGGCGGATGAACCAGTGATATCAACAACTGAAAGTGCAAGAACCGTCGGTGCCGTGAGATCGGGTGTATAGCTACTACCATTACTACCACCTCCTGATGGAGCACTCGCAAGTGCCTCAGAGCGGGCAATTTCTTCACGAAGCAATACCTCACTCTCTTCTGACAATGCTTCGAGTGTCGTAAAGGATAGTACACTTGACGTTGCCACATTACCCGTAAAATCTTCAACGACAATCATGTAATAATACTCGGTCGACGTCGTAAGACTCGAGAGCAATGCTGAATGTGAACGGTTGTAACTACTGGTAAGCGTCGTTGACGCGGTAAGAGTTGAGGACGAGGTACCATACAACACCTGCCCCGTCGTCCCTTCATTAGTCTGCCATGTAATCATGGCCTGGTCGTCGGTTACGACCGTCGTCGTAGCATTGGCAATAACTGGCGGATCGTAGTCAGTAGAATCAGACGTCGTGGTCGAGAACTCCATCGGAGTCGAGGTATTACCATTCAAATCTGAACTATGGAACCGGATATGGTACAACGTATCAAGCGTAAGTCCGGAAATCGTATACGAATGATTGGTATTGAAATCAGTATTAGAGATCGTCGAACCATATGAAGTCGACGTACCATATTCGATAAATGAAGTTGCAGGCTCGCTCGTACTCCATGTCAATAAAATTTCTGTATCACTGACGTTCACGTCCGACGCAGGATCAAAAGTAATTACAGGTGGGATATTATCACTCAATGTAGTGAACGTATGATACCTGATTTCACCTGCAACAATATTCCGATCCTCAGCAACGCCTGATTTCACATAATAGTAATAGGTAGTACCTGGCAATAAATTATCGATCACCACAGCATGAGACGTAACATCCTCGGTATCACCAACCGAAACCGGAGACTCCATAGAGCGATCAGTCGAATAGTACACATATGAATCACTCAGCTCATCAGTTTCCCATGCGATAGCCACTTTGGTATTGGAAATATGTAATACCCCGAGATCGGAAATCGTGGGACCTGCCAGTGTCGTTGCCACATATCCATTTTCATCAAGCGTACTCGTCGCGACGTTCCCCGAGATATCAGTCGAGCGAACCTGGAAATAATAATTCGTGTTCGGGGTCAATCCGGAAAGCACGACACGATGTTCACCTAGATTACCCGGATGGTCGACAAATGAAATCGATCCGACACTGGTAGGATCAGAGAAATCTCCACCCATGATTGTAATATAGTCGATATATGAACTCGCTAATTCATCAGTATCCCACGTAACCGTGAAAGAATCAGTCGTCACGTCAGAAATGGCAACATTACTAATGAGTGGTGACACGATATCACTACCACCCTGTCCATCAGGAGTGTCAGAAATAATGTCGGTATAACCCGAAATATTTCCAGCCATATCTTCTACCGTCAATCGATAATAATACGTAAGCTCGGTATCAAGTCCCTGGTCAATATAATAATTGATCGCACGGTCAGTTTGATTGAGAATTGCGCTGTAACTCTCTCCATCGGTCGAGCGATACAAGGTATATCGCTCAAAACCTTCGACAGGCTCAGCTACCACGGCCCAAGCCAAAAATTCGCGCCAATCCTCGCTCGCAGCATTTGACACATCCTGGTACACAAAGCTATGAGGTGACGCAAGCGTCGACACGAGGGAGATATCTCCACCATCAGAAATATTTCCATATGCATCACGGATCTGATAGTACACACGTGCAGGGGAACCAGCGAATGTCCACGGAAAATTTTCTGCATATGGAACCCATGCGCCCGAGTCGCTGTTTACTCCATCAGAAGACAAATCAGAATTATTAGAAAATCTAATTTCAAGCCCTTCCATAGTATCATCCAACCCAGACAATGAAATCGTACTCGAACTGACCGCGCTCGTGCGCGCATCAGTTATAATGGAATCAATGACAGGATCTTTCGTATCGAGGACAAAAATATTTGATTCAACAATACCGATATTATTCGCAGCTTCATTATCATTCACCCGAAGTCTGATCTTGAAGTCAGTGTGATACTGATTAGGGTATGAAAGTTTTGGATACCATGTGAGGTTGTAACTCGTATATTCACTGGAAGATACTGTGTTTATCGCAAGCCCTGCTCCGAAATCCCCATCCATAGTGGTACTCACCGCAGTCACCCATGTCTCAGAGCCCGGCATATCACAATTCGTAGTGCAGTACTGCAGATCCACAGCTACGAATCCAGGAGTAGCACCGGTCACGGTATCTGTATCGCGGACAGTATAGGTAAGCTCAACCGAGCCATCACTACTCTGCACCACATCGCTCTCGTTAGTAATCATAATTTCAGGAATCGCGTTCACCGTGTAGACCAGAGTGACATCAGACAACGTCGGTGTGATAGTTCCATCTCCTTCAAAAAATGCACGGTATTGAAGCCAACGATCATTGACTCCATCTGCGAGTGCGGTAGGAATAGCTTCCCCACCTGATGCATCGGTAAAGTAAGAATTACTCGTGCCATCTGGCCCCGCCCACGCAGTCCACGTGGAATTATCAGGACTCGTGCGTACCTGGAATTTGAGTACCGTACTACTTGGTACCGTCGCGGTCCAATTGATTCCTGCAAACAAATTAAGACTGGAACCCGTATTAAAAGGCGAAGAAATAAGTGATCCTGTTGTCTGTCCATAATGTTCGACACGGACTTCTTCGATGCTTGGTACATTATCTGGATCACTTGTAAACATGGTTACCCGATATTGATAATATCGTGTTCCGTCAAAATTGGTATCCAATTCATCCCCCGAAGAGACGGTCGTCCAGACCCCATCTGAAAGATTAGATTGGTTGCCTGCCCGAATCTCCACAGTAGCAAAACTCCCGCTCGGGACCGTAGCATCCCATTCTATCTTGCCAAAGGCCGATGAATAACCCGTATCAGTAATATCTGAAGTAAAGGTACCAACCAGAATATTAGTGGAAGCAGCAAGTGAATAATCCGAAAGATTCGATCGGACCTGGAAATAATAATTCGTGTTCGGGGTGAGTCCGGTGAAGGTGTGTGACAGGCCGGTTGTAGTTGCCGATCCTGCGGTTGACGAAACCGTGTACTGTGTCGTACCAGTCACCGTACTCCAATTGATCTGAATACTGCTCGATGTAGGCCAGCTAAACGACGTAACATTCGGGGGCAGTGCATAGGTATACGTACTTGAAACAACAGAATACGTCGTCGTCACTCCGTATGAATTAGACGGCTGTACCTGGAAGTAATACAATGTGTTGTTCGTCAGTCCAGTGAAGGTATACGAAAGCGCGGTCGTAGTCACGATCGATCCCGCAGTCGACGAAACCCTGTAATACCCGGCACCGCTCGCAGCCACCCAGCCGACTGTGATTGTAGACGTCGTACGTGACAATGTGGTAATAACCGTGGAAGATGGGCTCGGTGCAGGGGGGGTAGAAGTAGAAGTAATCGTCGAGGTGGCACTGGTCTGCGCATACGGATCAGTCGCAGTCATCTGGAAGTAATAGGTGGTAGATGGTGTGAGCCCAGTCACGATGTAATTCGAATCAGTAGTAGTAGCGCTACCAGTAACCAAAAGTTGTGTAGTAGTGCTCACCTGAGGAATACCAAGACGAATCATGGGGATACTCTTGACTGAGTCTAAGGTGACACCAGTACCCCAGGCCACAGTGTCGCTATAGTGATAGCGAGTAGAACTAACCGCAGTCGAAGATACTGCCCAAGTAGGGTAGGCTGCGTCATACGCTTGATTTCCTTTGACCACCAATATTTGAAGATTACTTGTGCCATTATAGGCAAATTGGGGACTCAAATTCACACTTGCCCAACCACTTGTCATATTGTTGGGGAACGTACTGGTAGCATACACCTGGGTATACCCTGCAAGACTGGTGGTACCAGAAGGGAGTGACGTCGAGCTCGTATGCTTCATGTAGATCGCCACACTAGTAATAGTGAGGCCGGTCGAACCGCTTAGCTTATAAAACGCAGTCGAAGTAATCATCCCTGCATTAGCCCTGATCTCGCTCGCTGGATAAATCATTTCAGCAGACGAATAATTATACCAACGATTAATCGGATAATAAAAACTGCCACCAGCATTCTGTCCCACTATTGCTTGAGGTGATGAAGTCACGGTTACAATTGTAGTACTTGCACCCCAATAGAGCGTATAATACGCCGCACCGCCAATTGGGTCCCAGAATACTTGGATGGTTGATTGGGTATCAAGAGAATTTCTGATGAAATCATCAATCGACGGTGTGGCTGGTGTTGGAGGCTTAGGTGTACTCTGTGTCGAGACAGCGGAATAAGCAGTGTTTCTATCCCAGATATCCGTAGCGCGTACCTGGAAGCGATAGGTTGTCGACGGTGTAATCGCACCAAAATAATAGTACAGATCAGTAGTGGTGACCGTTCCTGCAGTCGACGATACCGTATAATACGCGATAAATTCTCGTGGTTGCCAATTCACCTGGATCGTACTGCTGGTAATATTCGTAAATCCCGTAATTCCAGGTGCACTTGCAATAGCACTAAGCGGGGTTGAGGTGGTATACACTCCAGAGAATGTACTGGTCTGATTATACGCGTCGTGTGCCATAACCTGGAACCGATGCGTGGTCGACGGTGTAAGTCCCGTAAAGAGACGACTAGTAGCAGTCGTAGTAGCCGTGCCCAAACTTGATGAAACAGTATAATAAATCGCACCATACACTGGTCCCCAATTGAGTTGGATAGTGGTGGTCGTATTGATCGAGCTCGTCACTGTTGGCGTAGCCGGAGGCGGAGGCGTCTGGGTGTAGGTAGAAGTAACTGTAGAAGTGGTACCAACCTGTCCATACTGATCAACCGCATTTACCGTAAAATAATACGTGGTCGAAGGAGAAAGCCCTCCGATAAGATAATCAATTTCCGTGGTAGTAACCGCGGTAGTAGTACCAGAAAGACTGGAGAATGAATTGCTGAATGGCGAAATAATCTCTACCAAACCGTCCCCTGTTCGGTTCCCTGCCTGACTGCTCTGATTGGAACCAAAATTGTACGATCCACCACCACCTCCGCGACCACCATTACTACTGTATCCACCAGCTCCTCCGCCACTGTACCCACCTCCACCTCCACCTCCAGCATACGCACCTCCACCTCCACCAAACCCACCCACAGCACCTTCGACGGAATACCGATTACCACCAAGCCAATTGCCTGAAGCGTTTTTTCCACCTTTTCCATAACTAGCAGAATCAGCTCCATTCGTGACCCAACCAGCTCCTCCACCTGAATAGGTGCCTGCACCTCCACCGTTTCCCGCGGTTCCGGCAGCTCCAAAACCGGTCAACAAACCTGCAGTACCATTTGTACCAATTCCTCCATTTCCACCAACAACAGTACCACCAGCCCCTCCTCCTCCAGCAGCAGCAAGATACAGAGTAGACGTACTAAAAACAAATGTACCCCCACCTCCTCCACCAGCAAATGATGCACTCGTAGGGGGTTTCTGTCCAACCACAATATTCAAGACAGTGCCCTGGGTAAGTGAAAAATCACCCGCAATATACGCACCAAGTCCACCAGCAAAACTGGAGAAAGTTCCCCCTTGCGCACCATACGCACCAATACGATACGTGCCGGTTTGTGGAACCGTCCATTGTTGCACCCCACTAGTTACCGTAACAGCACCACTCAAACCAGTGCCCGAATACGCGGTATTACACTGCCCCTGAGATGGTCCATTTTGTCCAGTATTCGAACAAGAAGTAAAGGTAAAGTCAATGTCAGGAACAGCAGAAGTACTTCTCGATATAATATAATAAGCTGCACCACTGATCGAATTCCAGCCGATCTGAATGGTCGACGTACCTGCGGATAATTCATCAATATCGGGCGCCACAAGCTGAGGAGGGAGACTAGTCGTAATAATACGAACACTCGAAAAAGCCCCAGCATTGCCATTCACATCGACCGCAGCGACTTGCGAATAATACGTCGTATTTGGTATAAGCCCAGAAAACGAAGCGCTAAGACCTGTGGTCGTCACCGAAGAACCTGCAGTTGAAGAAACAATATAGTAAGAAGCAGCAGTGATAGCACCCCAGTTAAAAGAAATAGTTGTACTGGATAACGACCATCCACTAATAGAGGGGGTACCTACGACAGAGGTACGGGTTGAAGTCACCGAAGAAATCGTACTGGTATTCCCGTACGCATCAGTCGCCCAGACCTGGAAATAATACGTAGTGGACGGAGTAAGTCCAGTAAAATTACGATTGGTTGCGGTAGTCGTAGCAGACACTCCAGCAGTGGACGAAACAGTATAAAAACCACCAGTTCCTGCAGTAGAACTCCAATTCGCAGTAAAAGATACTGAGGTAATGGAAGAAAACGATGACACACTCGGTGTAGTAGGTGCCACATTGTCGAGGACGACCGTAGTCGTGACGACCGTAGTCGTAGTAGTACCATCATTTGCAAATGCATAGAGACAGTACGTGCCGTTTGCAGACGGGACTTGTGCCTTACTATTCCAGATAGCAGTAACCACATTCTCTCCCGAGGCAGTGGAGACATTGCTCACTCGATATCCGGTAGTGGTAGCGTTATCAATAACGATACTTCCTGCTCCGTAGGTCGAAGTGACGCTTGCGATAGTAGCTGCAGCCTGACTTCCGTCATATGGTGTACACGTTCCGGATTTATATCGATACGAGATTTTAAGAGCATCCTGATTGATATCATTGACACCAAGAATCATGGGTACACTACCAGAACCATCTTTGGTAGAGGTAGCGCTAAACGGTGTATTTGCCTGGCCCGCACCAGCAAAGATAGGAGTAACTACGATCTGTCCATTACCAGACCATATTCCTGCAGTTGTCGTTGCAGACGTAACGCCACCGACATATCCGCTTCCACCTCCGGCAGAATTACCAGCACCTCCTCCGTAATATCCACCACCACCTCCTGCAACTGTATTAGTACAAGGATCACTAGATGAACCACCCTGCCCAAGGCTACCGACGCCAGTACCTTGTGCAGTACATGAAGACGAAGAACCTCCGGCACTCTGAGTACCACCGCCGATACCACTACCACCATTTTGTCCAATAAGTCCTCCACCCGCGCCTCCATTAGCCTGATAGCTTCCTCCACCACCACCTGCAACAATCACTCGGGAAGTAGTCGCAGTATCGCCTACACGCACGTCAGATGCACCTCCACCTCCACCTCTTCTGGCTGAAGATGCAGTACCACTACTATATGCTTCTCCACCTCCATTAAACGCTTTACCACTTCGTCCATTTGATGCCGTTGCTCCTTGTTGTCCGACAAACACATACAGAGTCTGCCCGGCTGATACCGATAACAATCCTGTAGAATATCCTCCCAATCCTCCGACACCAGATGACGCACCAAGTGCGGCACCCTGTGCA
>CAYWFD010000022.1:0-601 GCA_964457885.1 uncultured Gammaproteobacteria bacterium | reverse complement strand
GATTTGCTGTGGCAACAGTAGGGCGTCCCAAATTATTGAGAGTTACCGTTGTCGTTGCGACAGTCACCGCATCTCCATCAGACATAGCTGCATAAATACAATATTCCTCATTTTCAACCAGAGGCAGCTGTAGCTTAGAATCCCACACGACACTGATGGTCTTAACACCAGAAGCAGTGGTTATATTACTAAGCTGATATCCAGTACTCGTCGCATTATCGAATACAATACTACCTTGCCCATAGGTAGCACTTAGAGTTCCTGATTTCAAGGTAGATGTCGCTTCAGATCCAGTATATGCACTACACGCACCTGACGCATATCGATAAGAAATTTTAAGCTGATCTTGATCAAGGTCATTCACAATTACAGACATCGTCACATTCCCGGAGACCTCATCTGTGGTAGCCGCAAGATTTGAACTTTGTGCAACAGGAGTAATAATAATTTGCCCATGAGTATCAGGAGCAGCACCTCCTCCGGTAGTAGCAATGAGTGTTTCACCATTAATAATAGTTCCTCCACCTCCTCCACTTGCGTTACTACCACCACCTCCTCCAGATTATCCACAACCTCCTCCACATGCTGACGTACACACACT
>CAYWFD010000021.1:5239-13488 GCA_964457885.1 uncultured Gammaproteobacteria bacterium | reverse complement strand
TGATCGTACTTAATCTCATGCTTGGACAGATGGTATCGGTCCAGCCACACCCTTTGCAGATCACCGGACTTGCCTATAAATATCTGGGGAAGCTTGGTGGAAGGGCTATGACGCTCATCCTTTATACCATGTTTATCGGGGTGCTATTGGTTTATCTGATCGGTGAAGGTGAAGCACTTGCAGCATTACTTGGCGGGGAAGCATTTTATTGGACCCTTGGGTTTTTTGTTCTTGCGATCGCGTTTCTTGCAAGTGGTATGCGCATGATCAAACGTGTTGAGTCAGTTTTGGTTGTAGGGGTACTCGCAGTAATTTTTTTGATCATTCTTGCTAGTGCGCCACATGCACAAATTTCAAATTTGTTGTCGTATGATTTTGCCCATCTATTATTTCCTTATGGCATTATTCTGTTTGCCTTTCATGGTACGAGTGCTATGCCCGAAGTGTATTCTATTATGAAACGGGAAAACGGATCGTTCAAGAACGCAATCGTTTCTTCGGGGGTTATCGCGATTTTGGTCTATACTGCATTTGCCTTGATGTCTGTTGCCGTCATGGGATCTGAGACTGTGGAACTTGCGACGATCGGTCTTGAGCGTTTTGTTGGACACCAGGCATTCGTATTTGGGAATTTATTTGCGTTTTTGGCCATGGGAATGAGTTTTCTTATTACGGCATTGTCGTTCCGTGATTCATTGGCGTGGGATCATGGTGTGCCCGAATGGGTCGCTACGATTGGAGTGTGTCTGGTCCCGTTTCTCTTATTTTGTTTCGGACTCCGGAGTTTTGTTGGAGTTATCGATATTGTCGGTGGGGTATTGGTAAGTCTTGAAACCTTGCTTATTGTCTTCATGTATTGGAAGGCGTATCGTGCGGGAGACCTTGAGCGTCATACCTACAAACTTCACCATGTCGGTTATATCATCATCCCGCTCGTGATTGCACTCGGTATCGGAGCGGTGTATAGTGTGGTGAAGCTTTTTTGATTTTCCTTGGGTTAGTATAATTAGAAAATGTTATGTCAATTTTTCAAGCGTTCATCCTCGGCCTTGTTCAGGGTATTTCTGAGTTTCTCCCTATTTCATCATCCGGACATTTGGTCCTCGTGCCGGTCGTATTCGGGTGGGATATCCAGAGCCAATTTTTTGATATTATCGTACATGTTGCGACTCTTCTTGCAGTTCTAATTTTCTTCAGAAAAAAAATCAGTACTATTTTTAGGGCGCTCATTCATTATCGCACTCCCAGCCCTGAACGGACGCTCGGAATCGCACTCCTCGTCGCGACCATCCCTGCTGCGGTTATTGGATTCTTTTTTGGTGATTTGATTGAAAACTCGGTACGGCTCCCTCAGTATATCGCGTTTAGCTTGATTATCGGTGCGATCGTGTTATTAATTGCAGATTGGTATGGTGCTAAGCAGGTACATAAAGAATTGTCGCAGGTGACGCTTCGGAGTGCGTTTATTACCGGCCTTATGCAGATTATCGCTTTTATTCCGGGTATGAGTCGTTCGGGAATGACGATTTCTGCAGGATTATTTCAGAAATTTTCAAAGACAGCAGCAGCTGAGTTTTCATTTTTGATGAGTATTCCGGTAATTGCGCTTGCAGGAGCCTCTGCATTGCGTGATTTGTTTTTTCTTCCTGCGAATGAGGCCGTATCGCTCGGGCCAGTGGCTGTCGGTTTTGTAGCCGCTGCAGTTGCAGGTTTTCTTTCGATTTGGCTTACTCTTGCCATTGTAAAGAAATTAAGTTTTGTTCCGTTTGTCATCTATCGCATCGTACTTGGTCTTGTTATTTTGTTTGTATTTACCTAGCTTGACCAGGAAGAAGGAATTTGGTATGATAAGTATGATAAAACATACTTCATATTGCATATGAAAAAAAATAATGCCATAGATATGGGCACCTTTCATGGAGTTGCTTCGATCGGGGAGAGGGGGCAGATTGTCATCCCAAAGAAAGCGCGTGCTAAATTGGGTATCCAAAAAGGCGATAATTTCCTCGTCATTGAGAAAGAGTCAACGATTCTTCTCGTACCGACAGGGGTTGCCGAAAGCATGCTGCAACATTTGACTAGTACACTTAAAAAAATACAAACATAACTTTTTCATCTATTATGACCCACTCTACTTCAAGTACAACTTCCACTGCACTTCCTCCGAACAAAAAGTGGTATCAGAAGAAATGGACGTATATTATTGCAGCTGCCATTCTCTTTGTTGGTATCAGCGTCTTTGCTCGATCTCGCGGGAATCAGACCAGCCCTCAATACGATACGGTCCGTGTCGAAAAAGGCACTTTGACCCAGACGGTCGACGCTACCGGTAATATTCAGTCTGCTGATGAACTTGATCTCAGATTTGAATCTGCTGGACGAATTGCAAAGGTATATGTAACTACGAATCAAGAAGTAAAAGCGGGAACTATTCTTGCAGATCTCGATCTTCGTGAACTCAATGCACGGATTGGTCAGGCAAGTGCTGGTGTCGGACAATCACAGGCAATGCTTGAACAGATCAAGGTTTCTGCAAATGATGCAATTGCAAATGCAGAGGCTGCATTACAAAAAGCTGAACTGAATCTCAAGTTGTCCGAAGGAGGAGCTGATAGTGAGATTATCCGTGATGCATATACAGATGCTGTCGGACTTTTGATACAAATTCAGGCATCCATAGCTCGCGCATTGACTCAGGCCGACAATATTCTTGGAATTGACAATACATTTGCAAATGATGTGTTTGAGGATGAATTGGCAGTCCATAATGTCGGCCTTTTGTCGACTGCAGAGAGTCAGTATGCCACCGTAAAGGCTGACATGCGTACATTTGATGAACGTGTCAATCTTTTGTCGCTCCAGTCATCACACATCGACATTGATGCCGCACTTTCTTTTGCAGAACGTGTACTCGCGTCGAGTAGGACACTTCTGTACACTGTTGGTGAAGTTCTTAATGCTTCACCAGTGGTCGGTGATCTTACGCAGACCATGCTTGATGGATTCAAATCCTCAATTTCAGGCGAACGTATTTCTCTTAGTACCAAATTCTCTTCTCTGATTACTCAACAACAGGCAATTCAGAATGCAAAGAACAGCTATACTACGAATAAAGTATTATATGAACAGGCGGAACAGAATCTCCGTAATGCGCGGGAAAAAGCGACTGCTGATATTGCCGCATATGAAGCTTCAATTCGTGAATCACAGGCTTCTGTTGGGGCTGCGGTCGCAACTCGCAATCGATCACGTATTGTCGCTCCAATTTCGGGCACGGTCGCCAAGATCGCATTTAAAGCCGGCGAGTTTGTAAGCTCACAAGATGCCGTCGTAAAATTAGTAAGCCCTCGCTTTGAGGTAAAGGTAGATATTCCTGAAACTGATATCGTCAAAATTGCAACTGGAGTTTCGACCACGGTCACGCTTGATGCGTATGGGAGCGAGGTTAAGTTCAACGGAATTGTCACTGAAATTGAGACCGGTGAAACGGTGATCCAGGATGTGGTGTATTATACCGTCACGGTAGTGCTTGAGGAGAAGAGCGGATATGAGATTCTGAATGGAATGACTGCTGATGTAATATTTTATACTGAGAAAAAAGAAGGGGCACTCTACATTCCACAGCGTGCGATTCGTACTGAAGATGATCGTAAATTAGTGCGTGTACTTGAGAACGGGGAAGTACGCGATGTTGCTGTTGAGACTGGTCTTCGAGGCGACGGGGGTATGATTGAAATTGTTTCCGGGCTAGAAGAAGGACAGGAAGTTGTGGTACGGGAGCGGACGGAATAGTAGAAAGGTAAAAGTCGTAAGGTCCATAAAGTAACATACAAATTACTTTTGACTTTACGGACTTTTGACTTTACGGACTTTTGACTTTTACTATGATTGATTTGTTCAAAATTTATACGACGATCGGCACGATTGCTGAAGAGCAGAATGTCAAGGCGTATGCAGTCGGCGGATTTGTTCGTGATATGCTCATGCATCAGGAGACCGTGAAAGATTTGGATGTTGTTGTTGAAGGAAGTGGTATTGCATTTGCAAAACGTTTTGATGAAGTGTCTCTTGAAGAAGGAAGTCTGGTTGAATTTCCCGATTTTGATACGGCGCGTTATGTGTATACCACTCAACGTGAAGATGGTTCAAAAGAAACTGTGTTCGAACTTGAATTCGCTGGTGCGCGGAGTGAAGAATATAATTTGCAGTCCCGTAAACCAAAGGTTGAAGCAACAACTCTTGAACAAGATTTGACCCGTCGAGATTTTACTGTGAATGCGATTGCACTTCCGATTACTGCTCAGGGACTCGGTGGCGATGTGATTGATCCGTTTGATGGCGCGCTTGATATCGGAAAAAAAATTCTCCGAACCCCGCTTGATCCTGATATTACATTTTCCGAAGATCCGCTTCGCATGATGCGCGCTGCACGATTTGCGTCCCAGCTTGGTTTTACGATTGAAGAGCATACCTATGACGCGATTGCACGCAATCGTACCCGATTGAAGATCGTTTCAAAAGAGCGGATTTGCGAAGAATTTTTCAAACTCCTTGCGACTCCAGTTCCTTCGGTCGGATTGTATATCCTATATCAAACTGGCCTTATTAATGAGTTTCTTCCTGAAGTGAGCGAGCTTAATGGGGTCGAGGAATTGTACGGGCATCAGCATAAAAATAATCTAGTACATACTTTTAAAGTAGTCGACAATATCGCCGAGCGCACTGACGATGTACTCCTCAGATTTGCAGCACTTATGCACGATATTGGTAAGCCTGGCACCAAATCATTTATTCCCGGACGTGGCTGGGCATTTGATATGCACGAACACCTGGGTAAGAAAATCGTCCGGGATGTCGGACGCAGGCTTCGTATGAGCCGTGATGATATTGAATATGTCGCACTCTTGGTGCGTTGGCACCAGCAACCCATTTCCTTGATGGATGATGGGGTTACTGACAGCCCGGTCCGCCGTCTTATCGTAAATTTGAACGATCACCTTCAGGATCTTCTCATCTTGTGCAGAAGTGACATTACTACCGGGAATCCGTATAAATTGAAGAAACGTTTGAAAAATTACGACTATCTCGAGAAACGCATTGCCGAAGTGATCGAAAAGGACAAGCTCCGTGCGTTCCAGTCACCTGTGCGTGGAGAAGAAATTATGGAATTGGCAGGGCTCAAAGCTGGTCCGACGGTTGGGAAAATCAAAAAACGCCTTGAAGATGCGATTCTTGATGGTGATATTCCAAATGACTACGATGCAGCTAAGGAATATTTTCAGAAGATCAAAGATGAATATGTGAGTCAGGCTGAAGAATGGGAAAGAGTAGACGAAAGTCCATAAAGTCTATAAAGGTGAAAGTGTATGTGTTCTGCTATACACTTTATAGACTTTTACCTTTACAGACTTTTGACTTAATTTCTATGAGCAAACTTATTGAAGTAAAAAATTTAAAGAAGCAATACCAAAACGATGACGTAATTACTAAAATTTTGCATGGTATTACGTTTGATATCGAAAAAGGCGAGTTCGTGTCAATCATGGGGCCATCTGGTTCAGGAAAATCAACGTTGATGCATATTTTGGGTTTTCTTGATACGTTGTCCGAGGGTTCTTTTTTCTTTGAAGGTAATGATGTAGGTACCTTGTCTGGTGATCAGCTGGCATATATGCGTGGTAGAAAAATTGGCTTTGTCTTTCAGGCGTTCAACTTGCTTAACCGTTCAACTACGCTTGAGAATGTCATGCTCCCCTTACTATATACCGATGTTCCGAAGAAAGAACGTGTTCGACGTGCGACTGAATTGTTGGAGCAAGTTGGGTTGGGGCATCGGCTCAATTATACCCCGGGCAAACTTTCTGGCGGAGAGAAACAACGTGTTGCGATTGCGCGCGCACTAGTCAATAATCCTGAAGTTATATTCGCTGACGAACCTACGGGGAATCTGGATTCAAAATCTGGCCAGCAGGTTATGAAGATTTTGCAAGAATTGAATGACGCGGGGCATAGTATTATTCTCGTCACCCATGAAAAGTATACTGCTGAACACGCAAAGCGTATTATTCGTTTGAAGGATGGATTGATCGAATCTGATCGGGCTGTAGTACAACGGCAGCGCGCTACAGAGAGTAATGATCTCATGAAATAGAGATATGAATGTTATCGAAAGTACGGTTAGCGCTTGGAACATTATCACTCGAAACAAAGCCCGGTCTTTCTTGACCATGCTTGGTATTGTGATTGGAGTGATGGCAGTGATTATTGTGATGTCTGTTGGTGCGGGTGCACAAAGCCTCATTATTAATCAAGTGAAAGGACTCGGTTCTAATTTGGTAGTGGTATTGCCAGGTGCATCAGAAGACGACGGTCCACCTGCTTCTGCGCTTGGTATTGTGGTTACCACCTTGACCTATGAAGATGGACAGGCATTGTTGCGAGATGCATGTCCATGTATTGAGGATTTGGCCGTGTATACGACGGGTAATGATAGTATCGTTGCTGGTGACACAACGATACGCGGGAATTATACAGGCACGAGTGCTGCATATATTGATGTTGAAGATACAGAAGTATTTGAAGGACGTTTCTTTTCAGAAGACGAAGAGAGGGCTTATGCTACCGTCGCGGTACTCGGTTCAGCTATGCGTGATGAATTATTTGGTGATGAGGATCCTGTGGGTAAGCGTATTAGAATCGGCAAGGTCAATTTTACTGTTATCGGAACCGTGAAAGAGCGTGGGGTGAGCGGGTTTCAAAATCAAGATAATCAATTATTTGTTCCTATCAGTACGGCACAAAAATTGCTATTAGGAATTAACCATGTAAATTATATTCGCATGAAGATTGATGTTCCTGAAAATGTGGACGGAGCCATGGAAGATGTGCGACAGGTACTTCGTATTCGACATGACATCAAGCCTGACGAGTCGGCTGATTTTTCTGTTCGATCTATGTCACAGGGATTGGATGCACTTACGAGTATTACTGATGCTCTAAAATTCTTTTTAGTCGCAATTGCAAGTATTGCGTTGGTGGTTGGTGGGATTGGTATTATGAATATCATGCTTGCTACGGTACAGGAACGTACTCGTGAAATTGGACTTCGAAAAGCGGTGGGTGCCACTTCACGGCAAATTACGTTTCAGTTTCTGATTGAGTCAGTGGTGATTACCTTTGTGGGAGGGACAATTGGTATTGCACTTGGTGTCTTGATTTCAGTAGTGGTTGCGGTAGTTGCACAGCGTATGGGTTATTCCTGGGATTTGGTTATCACTGCAGGCTCTATTGCGCTTGGATGGGGAGTGTCTGTGGGTATTGGATTAGTATTTGGTATTTTGCCGGCTCGTCGTGCGAGCACTTTGAACGCAATTGAGGCGTTGCGTTACGAATAATCATATGGTATTTAAAGATTTGTTTACCATGGCGTCGGGTGCACTCTTGAGACAAAAAATGAGAACGATACTCACGGTTATTGCGTTAGGTATCGGTATTGCCTCAGTGGTGATTATTGTTTCTGCCGGCAAAGGACTGGAGGCTATGGTATTGGGTGAATTGGATATCTATAGCCCCAATACACTTAATATTGAAGTACGTGTTCCGGGTAAGGGGGGTGGGGGAAGTGCTACGAGTATGGCGAGTGGGGTCACAATTACCACCCTTAATAACTCTGACATGGAGGCCATCATGAAACACCCGAATATTTCTGTTGCCTATAATTATGTAACCAGTCAGCAAGTTATCAAATATCGAGAACAAAATAAGATTGTTACGGTTTTTGGTTATGGAGCGTATGCAGCCGAAGTAGACAATCTCAAGATTGCTGAAGGGCAATTTTATACTCCTGAAGAAGAAGCTGCATCGGCACAGGTGGTATTTATTGGTTCGAAAATAAAGGAAGATTTTTTTGGTGATGATACGGCTGTAGGGAAAAGTATTTTTATTAAAGGAAAATCGTTTCGTGTTGTAGGTGTGCAGGAACCCATGGGCGCAAGTTTTGGTTTTGATATGGACTCAGTTATCTATATCCCAACCCAAACACTGCAAAAGAGATTTTTGGGTACTGATTATGCGATGGGTATCAATGCGCATGTGATCGACATGAATCAGGTTGAGATGACTAAAGAAGATGTTGAAATACTTCTTCGTGAACGTCACGATATCACCGATCCGGATAAAGATGATTTTGAAGTTTCCACCATGGTTGAGATTCGAAGTACGCTTGAGACAGTGATTGGAGGTATCACCCT
>CAYWFD010000021.1:775-5229 GCA_964457885.1 uncultured Gammaproteobacteria bacterium | reverse complement strand
CGTATGTATTTCTCTTATTGTCGGAGGAGTGGGTATTACCAATATTATGTACGTGACCGTTGCTGAGCGTACGTTTGAGATCGGACTTCGAAAATCACTGGGTGCACGATCTCGAGATATCTTGCTCCAATTTTTGACTGAGGCGGTACTCCTCACCACTCTCGGCGGTATTGTCGGTATTTGTCTTGGTGTCATGGTTTCATATCTGGTATATCTGGTAGCTACGAGTATCGGATTGAATTGGGTTTTTGCGGTACCGCTCTATGCCATCATACTCGCACTTGGCTTTTCTACGGTAGTTGGACTATTTTTCGGACTTTATCCTGCCCGAAAAGCAGCACAATTAAGCCCGATTGATGCATTGCGGAAGGAGTAATTTTCCTCCCCAAGACTTTTGACTTTCGGTTGGGTTTTGGCTATACTAGCCTTACTATGTTGTCCTATATTTGGAATGATTTACTTTACCAGCCATTGTTCAATGTCTTGATTTGGTTCTATAACAATGTCACTGATCATAATCTGGGGTGGGCGGTCATTCTTCTTACGGTTGCATTGCGGATTGTCCTGCTGCCCCTTTCGGTAATTTCCGAATATAATAATGTCAAGAATCAGGAATTGAATGCTGAAATACAGAAAATGAGTGCTGATTTCAAATTTGATCCGGTATTACGCAAAGAACAGATACGAAAATTGATTAGAACTCGACGGGTGCGCCCGTGGTCAAAGACGCTTGGGCTTGCGCTTCAGTTGCTTGTTTTGGTACTCCTGTACCAGGTATTCTGGCGGGGTATTACTGGAGAAAAATTGATCACCTATCTTTATGATTGGGTTGATTTTCCGGGCACTATCAATGTCATGTTCCATGGCTTTAATTTGGGGACGCATCATGATATAGTATGGCCAGGTATTGTCGCCGTGCTCATGCTCGTCGAAGTTTACTTTGATGTCCGACGAAGCAAGAGAGCGCCGACTGGGTCAGATCTGCTGTACTTTATCTTGTTTCCGCTCGCCACGTTCTACTTGCTCTGGATTCTTCCTATGGTGAAATCGCTCTTTGTTTTGACTTCAATCATATTTTCCGCTATCGTCAATCCGTTATTGCATGCTGCAATGAAGCCTAAACCGGCTCCATCTGCGGATAGTCATCATCATTAATATTTTTCTATGGCTGAAGCGTCGCTCGATAAACTCATGTATTCGTTTGTCATGGAGGATGTCCTCAAGGGACTATTTATTTATGTTCCGCCAGGATATGTCGCGTGCGTCTATGATCTCGGCCGTGGAGTGCTAAAAAAAGTATTGACCCCGGGGCTTCATTTTAAGATTCCGTTTTGGCAAAAAGCAAAACTGTTCAATACCCAGACGCTTGAATATGGCATTTCCCGCCAGTTCAACAGTAGTAACCAGAAAGCGATGGGGGACATTCCTATCGCTGCGGTCACTCAGGATAACAAGCGTATTGCCGTTGAAGGGACCATTCTTCTCCGACTGGATATTCACCAGATTCCGATGATCTGGCAGACCATCGGTGAAGATTTTGTCGAAAAAATTATTCGTCCGACGATCCGAAGTCGTATGCGTATGGTTGCGACCCGATTCAGTTATGAAGATTTAGTCGGAAGCAAGCGAGATGCAGTCGAAACTGAAGTAAAAAACGAACTTGAACGAATTTTCTATCCCCGTGGAATCTATGTGGAAAATGTTCTTCTTTCTGAAATTTCACAGGTTGCTTCTGGAAGTGGTGGTGAAGCGAAGAAGGACGATCATGGCGGACACCATTAATCCTACTAATAAAAAAATGACCCACAAGCTGGGTCATTTTTTTATTTCGTTTGTCTTTGCTCATTTGCCCAGGATTCCAGATATTCAGGGAAATGCTCATTCTCTTTTTTCCATGTATCAATTGCGTGCTCTACACCTTTACTGTCACTCCCTGTCTCAGCCATTTGCGCGGAAATATACCGGTCGAGGTTGATCAAGAATCGATCGCCAAATTTTTTATTTGTTTCGACGAATAATTCTTTCAGTGCTGGAGTGCGGTGTTCTCCTGGTTTTCGGATGGTGTAGTTGTCGAAGTATGCTTTATATAGTAATTCTCGTGATACTCCATGTTTGATGAGCATGTGGAGTAGTTCGCGCTCTGGTTCGTAGGATTCGCTCTCTTTTTTATCCAGCAGGTCCACTGCCGCTTGTTCGGTAAGAGCTTCGTTTAGCCAGGTAAATGAAGGCCTTTTTCTTTCTCCCGTACCTCCTTCTTTATGCAAATTGAGTCCCACACGACTGACCATGTTTCCTCTGATATCCTCATATTCTTTATTTATCATTGTTATTTTCGATTGTCCCGACAGACCATGGAATACTTCGTGCGTAAAAGTTGAGAATTTGTTATCATCCTCATTTGAAAATAAGTGCAATATTTTATGTATAAAATTAGGAGATTCTTTGGCTGTCTGTGTGGTCGTGGACAAGCGTACTGTGTGAGTATCTGCACTGTAGTCCCCGGATTTGTTTTGTAATTTCGACATGATCGGATCAATAATATGAAAGCGTACAATACCTAGGCGCTCTTCCAGTACCTCGGGATCAATAGGGAAGATACCTTTTTCTGCAGCTTTTTTAATCCTCTTTTTAAATTTTTCCATTAATTGCGGAATATCTTTCCGCATCTCCTCTTCTTTTTTGAGCATTTCGTGTTGGTGTCTTTCTAGGGCCGCCACTACTATGGGCACTAGTTCTGAATCAATTTCTGAATCCTTGCTTTTTTTGGCAAGCATATAAGCCAAATCTTCGATAATAATTTGTTTTCGGATTTCTTCTTTCGATAGCTTATTTTTTTTATCACTCATTCTTTTTTCGACTGCCTTTTCTAATCCAGGCATGTTTGTGTAGTCAATATTCATTTTTTTCGCGAGACCCCCTGTATCAGAATCAGAGGTGCGTGCGATGTATTCCTGGAACAGTGTTTGCAGTTCTCCAAAAGCATTATGTGCAGCTTCTTCAAGAGAGCCGTATTCTTGTGTATCTATTTTTTCTTCTCCGTCATTGGTCGTACGTAGTTCGCTGGTTTTATTATTTTTCGGAAGTAGATTTTCTATCTTTTTGAGGTCACGTAATGCGTCCGATCCAAATATTTCAGAAGGAAGAATTTCATATTTTTCTTGTTTTTCCCGTTCCTCTTTGATTGCTTCAAAATCTTCTTTACTTCGAGAAGATATCTTTTTTATTTCCCATTGTTGATGTAGAGATTCTGGCATATATTTGTAGCTTTTATATATGGGTATTATAGCAAAAAATATGGAGCTATTCAATCTTCTTGGTAGCTCTTGACAGCTCCTTTTTTCTAATGCTATATTATCACTCAGAGAATAAGAGTGATAATATGCTTACCCCTCGCAAAGAAGAAATTCTTGCCTATATCGTGGAGACCTATATACGCGATGCTGAACCTATCGGCTCTAAGTTGATGTCTGAAGATAGTAAGCTGGGGGTATCGGGTGCGACCCTTCGGAATGAAATGCGTGAGCTTGAAGAAGCAGGTCTCTTGACCCATCCGCACACCTCATCTGGGAGAATCCCAACTGAGACAGGGTATCGGTATTATGTGGAGCATCTTATGAAGCCTGAGGTAATCGGTAAGCGCGTATTTGATAAGATTGATACGATTCTCAAGCAACATGATGAGCGTGAACGAAAATTAAAGATGTTTGCTCGGCTTGCTTCTGAGATGTGTGGTACTGCGGTAATTGTGTTATCAAAAAAAGATTCATTGTATTATACGGGTATTTCACAGTTTTTCTCTCAGCCTGAGTTCAAAGATTATTCGTTTACGGTGTCCATGTCTGGAATATTCGACGCTTGTGAAGAAGTGATTCCGACCTTGTACCATGAGTATACAAATACTAAACCGAAGATCATGATTGGCTCTGAAAATCCCTTTGGGTCTATGTGCAGTATGGTCGGAAAAAAGATGGACACAGGTGCGTTTATAGCGATATTGGGGCCGCTTCGTATGAGATATAATCGAGCGTTTACCTTGCTTGATTATACTAATCAATTATTCTAATTTTGTACCTATGAGTGATGAAACACACGGAACAATTAATCATGAAGAATCTAATAATACTCAACCGCAATCTGATCTCGAAAAATTGATGCACGAGTGCCAGGAGTACAAATCAGGTTGGCAGCGAGCAGTAGCAGATTATCATAACCTCAAAAAGGAAACAGAAGCTCGAAAAGTGGAATTATTTCAGTGGAGCGAAGAGCAGATTGTGAACGAATTTATCCCTGTCTATGATAATTTTAAGAAAGCATTTGAACATCATCCTGAATTGGATATCACCGATGAGTTTCATAAGAAAGGTAAGGGCTGGGTAGATGGAATTGGGTTTATCAAAAAACAATTTGAAGATGTACTGAAGAATCATGGGGTAGAAGAAATCAAGACTGAGGGC
>CAYWFD010000021.1:0-765 GCA_964457885.1 uncultured Gammaproteobacteria bacterium | reverse complement strand
CGCTGAAGAAGAAAGCGAATCTGAACCGGGCTCAATTATCCGCGTGGTCGATTCAGGGTATCTGATGCGAGGGAAAGTGATCAAGGTTGCGAAGGTGGTTGTTTCGAAAGGAAAAAGTTAAAAGAAAATTTTTTAAGCTCAATACATATCGAACGGTATGTGTTGAGTATAGGAGAACAGCTTATGTCTCTTACACGCTGGATCCCGATGGATCCATTTGCCGAGATGGACGAGCTCATGCGCTCTCTTCCGTCACTTCCCGGCACATCACTCACGCAACAGCGCGCATTTATTCCCCCGGTCGATGTCTATGAGACCAAAGACACAGTGGTCGTGGAGACTCAACTTCCGGGTATCAATCCTGACGAAGTCGAGGTGAGTGTGGAAAATGGTTCTCTCCATATCAAGGGGGAACACAAACGAGAACATGAAGTTGAAGAGAAAAATTATTATCGAAAAGAGGTACGTAGTGGATCATTTTACCGCCAAGTCCCTCTGCCGACAGAAGTGCAAGAAACCAAGGTTGCAGCTGAATTCGCAAATGGGATATTGAAGATTACGTGTCCCAAAGCTGAGACGACAGAGAAAAAGAAAGTTCAGGTGAAGGTGGAGAGGAAATAAAGGCTTGAAAAGGTTACAAATGTTTTAGAACCAATATATTGGTACTTGAGCCACTTTGTTCGACTGTAACTTGGGTAGTACTCTGTACAAGTGCGCCATGGTCGAGCGAAGGGCTGAGGGTTTTTAAGTAGGAGTCGCTAGTGA
>CAYWFD010000020.1:11845-13720 GCA_964457885.1 uncultured Gammaproteobacteria bacterium | reverse complement strand
GAGAGAGACAGGACCAGACCTCCGACAATAGCAAGACAGCTCGAAACCGAAGCAATAAGACCAACAATAAAACTGGTAACCGGCGTGACCTGGGTACCAAGACCAATGTTCAAAACCCCGGATTTTTGAAGCATAAAAAATAAAATCAGAAAACCAAGACCGATAGGCAGAGCCTTCCAAATAATATCTCCATTTTGTTTTGCTTTTGTTGTTTTTACGACCGATATGGTGTATCCGTTCGATCTTGTTTTTTCTGTCAAAATCTCTGCAAGTTCTTCAGGTGTCTGATTACTAGAAGTTTCGATTTCCAAAATCTCCTTATTTAGGTTGACACGTGCAGCTTGAATAAAATATTGTTCCTTCAAAGTATCTTCAATGAAGATTTTACATGACGCGCAATGAGTTCCTGAAACGTGGAATGTTTGTGTGCTCATAATTATAATTTTTTAGCCTTAATTCTTAATGAGTTTGAGACGACCGATACCGACGACATGGCCATCGCAAACCCTGCGAAAACTGGATTGAGCACCAATCCGAAAATAGGATAAAACACGCCAGCTGCAAGCGGAATACCAACGATGTTGTAGATAAAGGCCCAAAATAAATTTTGTTTAATACCTTTCATGGTCATCTTTGAGAGTCGTATCGCCTTGACTAACTTCGAAATATCCCCGTTCAAAAGCGTAATCCCGGCTGATTCTATGGCAACATCTGTCCCCGTACCCATAGCAATACCGACATCCGCCCGAGCAAGAGCTGGAGCATCATTGACCCCATCACCGGCCATGGCGACTACTCTACCAGATTTCTGGAGTGATTGTATTTTTTCAAGTTTGTCTTGAGGCAGTACATGAGCCACCACATCATCAATACCAACAAGAGACGCGATATGCTTCGCAGCCTTTTCATCATCGCCAGTGAGCATTACAACGTTAATACCAAGCCTGCGCAGATCAGCAACTGCCTGTTTTGATTCCTGTTTGATTTCATCAGCAACCATAAGAAAACCAAGTACTTTTTCTTTTGTTGCAAGAATTATGGGTGTCTTTCCTTGAGATGTAAACTCATAAATTTTTTTAAGATCAAAAGAAACTCCAAGGTCGCTCATAAGCTTGGAGTTACCGACAAAATACTCAACGCTTTTGATCTGACCCTTAAGACCTCTTCCCTGCAAACTCTCAAAATGAGAGGTTTCCAAGAGAGGAATATTTTTTTTCTGCGCATATGTCAGGATCGCGTGTGCAATCGGGTGTTCAGATTTCTTCTCAAGTGAGGCAATGATCGATACTAACTGTTGGTCTGTCAAGTCAGTGACGGTTTGAATATTTATCAGTGTTGGTTTACCTGTAGTGACCGTCCCGGTTTTATCAACGACAACGGTATTCACTTTATGAAGCTTCTGAAGGGTCGCAGCATCTTTAATCAGAATACCTTCTTTGGCACCCTTACCAACCCCCACGATGATAGCGGTAGGCGTGGCGAGACCAAGCGCACACGGACAGGCAATAACAAGAATACCCACAAATGAAACGATGCCAAATGAGAGCGCTTGAGAGAATCCTAAATATTGCGATCCAACAACAAGCCAAACCATAAACGCAAGAAGGGCAATTGCAAGAACAATGGGAACAAATACTGAAGAAATTTTATCAGCCAACGCTTGAATCGGGGCTTTGCTTCCCTGAGCTTCCTCAACCATCTTAATGATCTGAGCAAGTAAGGTTTCCGATCCGACTTTTGTAGCTTTGAATGTAAATGAACCACTAGTGTTAATAGTCCCCGACACGACGCTGTCGCCGACTTTTTTCTGTACCGGCATTGGCTCTCCTGTAACCATCGACTCGTCAATAAAAGAACCACCCAGAGTTACAACGC
>CAYWFD010000020.1:0-11835 GCA_964457885.1 uncultured Gammaproteobacteria bacterium | reverse complement strand
CACAGGAATCTTTGTTCCCGGCTTTACGATAATTAGATCACCATGTTTTACATCATTGACTGAAATCTCAACCTCTTTTCCATCCCGGATAACCAAAGCGGTTTTAGCCTGTAGATTGAGAAGTTTCTCTATAGCATCTCCGGTCTTTATTTTCGATCGAGCTTCCAGGTACTTGCCAAGCGCAATAAACGTAATGACCACAATCGTGACATCGTAGTATTGGTAATCGACATTTATAAAAGGACGCAGAATATCTTCAAATGCACTCACAGCAAAACTGTATAAAAAAGCTGTGAGCGTGCCCATGCCGATAAGAGTATCCATATTTGCTTTGCGGTATCGCAGGAATCGGTAGAATCCAAGCAAATATGGCTTACCAACAACAAACAAAATGTATGTCGCGAGTATTGGAACAAGATGATGAAAAAATTCTTCCAGAATATAACTCATTTCAGACACAATTCCGTATTTAGCGAGGATTTCCCAACCCATTAAAAAAGCCGCAAAAATAGCGACGGGAATGGCCGAAATTACCTTGATCCTCATATCAGCAACCTCAGCCAATTTTTCTTTTTTTGATTGATTCAATCCTAGATGAACCGCGTGTTCATCAGCCGACATATCCATCTCCTCAGCCGTAGAGGGAACTTCTAAAGAATACCCGAGCGGCTCGATGTGCTTGGAAAGATCATGAGGACTCGTCCTTGACGGATCAAAAGAAACCTTAGCTTTCTCGGTGCCATAATTAACTTCCACTGATTGCACCCCATTAATTTTCTTAAAAGTTTTCTCGATAACGGAGGAACATGAAGCGCAGTGCATTCCTTTTACTTTGTATGTTTGTGTATGCATATTATTTCCTCTTAAGCTTATACACCTTGATAATTTCTTCCTTGGCCTTCTTTGTTTGACCCGACTGTATCTGGTGAATAACACAATGCCCAAGATGGTTTTCAAGAAGCATGTCTTCGACGTTAGACAAACCCTGCTTTACAGCTGACGTCTGAGTAATAACATCAATACAATACGCATTATTTTCAATCATCTTTTGAAGTCCACGAACCTGCCCTTCAAGAAGCTTGAGCCGGCGTACAACTTTCGCGTTAGTATCTTCATTCATGTATTTCATATACATGTAGTATACCCCCTGGGGGGTATACGTCAAATCGACTTGTGGACAAATAGCACAGTTAAAATAAATTTAAGTTGCTATGAGAAAAAAAAGGGGGGGTAAAAAATGTCTACAGCTTATCAAAAAACAGGCTCTATAGAACCTGTATACAATTTGGCTCCCCCGCCTGGACTCGAACCAGGAACCCCCTCGTTAACAGCGAGGTGTTCTACCATTGAACTACAGGGGAATAAAAAGCCTCCCGGTCGGGAGGCTTCATGTTTCTTTGATAATACACGAAATTCCCGACGCTAGACGTTGGTATTGCAATTATTTGAATTATTTCGTGTGTAAAACATAGGGTAAAAGCAGCGTAACACGGGAAAAGGCAGCCTGTCAACAATTATCCATTGTCCCGTTTTCGAGAAAGAAAATAATCCAGTCCCCACACTCGTCCGGCATGACTATAGACAAAAAACAATAATAGCAATGAATAGATAATATGTTGGTCAACGATAAACGAGCTCGTGCCTGCATACGGGAAATCAAATACCACAAAATAATACAGAAGCATGAGAACGATGCCAGCAGGAGCACTCCATCGAACAAACAAACCCGCAATCAAAGAAACACCAAGTAGCGTAAGTCCCCAGGCATTCAAAAAATTCACTACCGGTAAGATATCAGAATTGAGCAGCCACTGATAAAACCAAACAAAACTCTTTGCCCCGGCAATATATCCTGTCGCAGACCACTCAGGATTCACTATCTTGGTAATTCCACCATAAAACATGACCCACCCGAGCGAAACACGCAATAACACCAGAGAAATTTTTTGTGCTTTAGTCATAAATAATATGTAAAATATTTATCTGATTCCGACCATCTTTCGTACATCCTCCATCGTAGTTTCAGCCACTGCTTTTGCCTTCTCCATTCCCTCGGCAAGAAGCTCGGCGACTTCATCATGACCATCCATAAGTTCAGCTCGTCGTGTACGGAAATCTGCAAAATGATTTCCAATAGCTTCCGCAAGTGCAGATTTCAAATCTCCATAACGAATCGATCCGTTTTTCTCTGCTTTCACAAACTCAGCATGCGCCTTTTTGTCTCCAAAAATTTTCAATAATCCAAGAAGATTTTTCACCCCGGGAGAGCCCGCACCGCCTTCGGTCGCAGTTACCGCTTTCTTCAATTTTTTAAGGATTACCTCAGGACTATCTGCAAGTTCGATCACATGCCCTTCACCGAGTGATTTACTCATTTTCTTGGTCGGCTCAAGCAAACTCATGATTTTCGGAGTCTGAGTAAGGACATGTTTTACTTCTGGGAAAAACTTTTCATAGTTATTATTAAACCATCGTGCGATATCTCGAGTTAACTCGACATGCTGTACCTGATCATGACCCACCGGAATGTGAGTTGCGTGATAGAGGAGGATATCAGCAGCTTGTAAAATTGGATAAGTTAAAAGTCCAACATTAGTTTGATTTTCAATCTTCTCTAATGCATCAAGAAACGAACTTTGAAAATGCTCATATATTTTTGTTCGGGTTTCTTCATCCTCATCTTCAAATTGTTTAAATTGTTCAAAAATAATTCTTCCCTTATTCTGTTGGAAATATCTTAAACCAGATTTTTCTTTAAACTGCGTCATTCTTTTTAATTCACCCAATGGAGTAACACAATTGAAAATCCATCCCAATTCAGCATGCTCAGGTACATGAGATTGTACAAAAAACGTCGATTTCGAAGGATCAATTCCTGCAGCAAGAAGCTCTGACGCGGTGCGAAGAATCTGGAGACGACGCTCTTCAGGTGCCCTATTCCCGGTAAGGGAATGTAGGTCTGCAATAAAAAAATAACATTCATATTTTCCTGAATTCTGAAGTTCTACCCAGTTTTTTACTGCCCCCAAATAATTTCCAATATGGAGATTTCCTGTGGGTTGGATTCCTGATACGATTACCTGTTTTTTTGCCATACTAGTCGCCAAGTTAAAGATGAATCAAGTGTACTATAGCAAGTGCCTATCTGTAAAATTACTTTTTAACATATGCCGCAAGCGCTCGCAATCCCCCTTCTGTTTCTGACAGATTGCCACCAAACGATAGTCGCACATACCCCTCACACCCAAACGCACTTCCAGGTATGGTTGCGACTCCGGTCTTTTGTAATATTCTCTCACACCACTCGACCGACGATTCAGTCGTTTCTTCAAAAGTGCTGATAGGAATAAACACGTATAAACCTGAAGCAGGTAAATTAATTTTTGTACCAAACAACTCTTCAAACAATCGTACGCATGCATCCCGTCTGGTTTTAAATTCTCGGTGAATTAATGAAGAAATACTATTTCTATGTATTATTCCTTCGAGCAGTGCCCACTGACTGATCGTCGAAACCCCACTAACACTCTGACCAAGCAATGCGGTAACTTTTTTCAATATCCCTGCATTTCCGGCAAGGATTCCAATCCGCCAGCCGGTCATGCCAAAATTCTTCGATGCGCTTTGTACAACCAAAATATTCTCATACGAAAAAGAGCCGAGTGAAACAAACTCACCTTCATATACCAATCCGCTGTACACCTCATCTGAAATGACCATGATTCCCTTGTCTTTCGCCCACTCGACAATACTACTGAGCTCTGTTCTCGTATACACGACACCGGTAGGATTAGAAGCATTATTTAATACCAACAATGCAGTCTGTTCGGAAAATTTGGACTCAAGCAATTCAGGCGTCACTTTCCATTGATCCCTCTCATTCGTTTCAACAAATATGGGAGATCCGCCAAAAATACCGACGATCGCGGGATATGATACCCAATACGGCGCGACAATCATCACGTCGTCACCCGGATTGAGCAGTGTCTGGAATAAGAAAAATAATGCGCTCTTCCCTCCCGGGGTTACGACAATTTCATCTGGAGTATATGAACACGAATATGATTCACAAAGCCATTGTGCGATCGCTTGCCGCAATTCAGGGATCCCTGCTGCAGGTGGATACGTGGTCTTGTCTTCATCAATGGCACGTTTCGCTGCCGCACGGATTACCTCGGGAGTTTCGATAACCGGCTCCCCGATTCCCAAATTAAATACAGTATGCCCCTCAGCTTTGAGTCGTTGTACCAGAGCATTGATACGGATCGTCGGAGAATCAGGAATAGCAGGGGGCATATAATTTCTATCTAAAAACCCTCATTATGAGGGTTTTTATGTTGATAAGGTCAAGTGTATCAGAAAACGAGATGTCTCGTAAACCAGCTAATGCACTACACTTCTATAACAACGGGTAAAATCATCGGACGTTTCTCAGTCTTCTGAAGTACATACTGACCGATCTTGTCGCGAATATTGTTCTTGATCTGGTCGGTGTCAGCCCAATTCTTTGGGTCTGATTCCACGACCATCTTCTTCACGCGATTACGAATTTCTTCAATGAGATCGCGATTATCCTTGAGGAATACAAACCCTCGGGAGATAATATCAGGATTATTGATTAATGCCCCTGATTTTGAATTGATAGTAGTAATAACAACCAGCATTCCGTCTTCTGCAAGTACTTGTCGATCGCGAAGGACGATATTCTGGCTGTCGCTGATACCAAGACCATCGACAAATACATAATCGCTCGGAACCTTCTTTGCAAGCATTTTGGCATTCTCAGGCGTCACCTCAAGAACCGATCCATTATCCGGGACAAAAATTTTATCAGAATCAAATCCGTGTGAAATCGCAAGTTTGCGAGCTTCTTTGAGGAAATAATGATTCGCATAGACCGGCATGAAATATGTCGGTGCAACCTGATCAAGTACGTCACGGATGTCCTGTCTCGTCGCATGTCCGGATACGTGTACGTCCATCAATTGTCCGTGAATCACGTTATCACACTGGCGATACATATTATCTTTCAATCGCTGGATCGAACGTTCGTTACCCGGAATGATCGAGGATGAGAATACCACCGTATCAGTACGCTTCAAGGTGATCGACTTGTGTTGCCTATTCACGATGCGCATGAGTACAGCATTCTCTTCTCCCTGGGCTCCGGTACACAAAACTACCACGCGATTTTCTGGATAATCATCGACCTTTTTTACATCAATCAATACTTCAGGTTTCACTTTGATATAGCCGAGCTTCTTGGCCATCTCCACATTCACTTTCATACTATATCCATCGAGCGCTACTTTTTTACCAAGTTTTTCTGCAGCATCAAGCACCCACTTGATACGCTCAAGCTGTGATGAAAAGGTACCGATAATAATGCGCCCGGGGGCTCCTGACATAATAGTCTGGAGATTATTATACATTTCTTCGTAACTTTTTCCGCGATGTTCATGTACAACTCCAAGACTTTCGAGCATGAGAACCGTGGGCTTAGTAAGATTACGAAGCGGCGTATAATCCAAGGTTGGCTTACCGTTTTTGTCGCGGTCAAGCGTCCAGTCTCCCGGATGAATCGCGGAACCCGCAGGGGTTTCCACAACCACTCCGACCGCATCCATGATCGAGTGTTCAACTTGAAAAAATTTAATCTTGAATGTACCAAACGTAAGAACATCATCAATACCTTTGATGCGAATCGTCTTCAATTTTCCCGCACTTCCCTTCTGATAATCTTCTTGTTTGTGTTTAATCAAGGCAAGCGTCAAATCACGACCGACAATCACCGGATTCCCAAGCTGCTCAAGCAGGATAGGAGCCGCTCCGATATGATCGAGATGTCCGTGACTGAATACGACTGCACGAATATTTTTTTTCTTATCCTGCAAATATTTGGTATTCGGGACAATATAATCAATACCTGGCATGTCTTCTTCAGGAAACTGGATTCCCATGTCGAGGATGATGATATCGTCGCCGTATTCGAATACCGTCATGTTGCGGCCCACTTCCTCGCATCCCCCGATCGGAATAATGCGAAGTGCGTTCGGATTCTTTTCATATCCACCTTCCTCTCGTCTAAATGAGGTAAAACCTGGAGACCGACGTGGAGCACCTCCGCGATTACCTCCTGGTCGACGAGAACGTCCGCCGCTATTATGCCGTGGGCGGGACGGCTGGTGTGATCGGAAACCCGATCTGCCCTCTCGGGGCTTCTGCATACTCTGTGCATTCATAAAAAAACAATACATTACTATTTATTACCAACGTAACGATGTACTGACGCTAACTACGTCTGAAGTACAAAATAAATTATGTACGATACAAAATACATGAAGCAAAATACAAATATGGAAATCGTGCAATACTTGCATCGTATTCCATGTATTATGTGTCGTGTAATAGTGCCGGAGAGAGGACTCGAACCTCCACAACCTTGCGGTTACTAGCACCTGAAGCTAGCGCGTCTACCAATTTCACCACTCCGGCATTTTAATTTTCTAATTTCGTCTCCTACTTGTCCTGTATCTCTCTTTCGACGTTACGACGTTATAGACTTTTCACTATCGTTTCCCCCACACCTTCTTCTCGTCGAGATACCAATCAAGAATGTTGGAAAAACGATCTGAGGGTTTCGCAATGCGTTCAACCGCAAAACCTTTGATCTCGTCAGTGAATGCATACGTATACGTAGGGGTATACAAAAATATTGCAGGAACATCAGTCACGATTGTGTTCGAAAAATCAGTATACAATTTCGCAATTTCCTGGGTACTACTTGCGGTATTTGTCCTGATTTTTTCCAATAATTGATCGACAGTCTTATTCGAATACTGGGACAAATTGAGGCCTGGATAGGCAATCTGGCTTGAATGCCAGAATGGGTACTGATCTGGATCGCTTCCGACGATTACCCCGTACAACAACATATCATAATTTCTCGAACGAAGAACTTCTCGTGCGATATCCTGCGCATCGACCAATCGAACTTTTACCCGAATTCCAACTTCTTGTAAATACCCTGCGATGATCTCGGCAACTTTTGCATATTCAGGAGTGGCAGCTGTCACGAGCTCGAATCCGATTACTTGTTTCTTGTCTCCGCCTTTTTTATACCGATAAAATAATTGGGCGGGATCAAGTTCGAGATCAAGCTCTTTTGAGACAGTCTCCCGAATGAGCACTTCGTCAATCGTAGAAGTAGAAATTGTAGTAGTAGTGTCAGTCGCTATAATGGGATCCTCTATGGAAACACTTCCATCGGTCGATGATACTACAGACGATTGAATCTTCTTTTGTTCTTCGGTAATCCGTTCAGCTACCCGTATGTCAAGTAAAATAGCACGATAATCAGCAGCCGAGAGACGTTCATAGAGGGTATCGAGTTCACGATTTGCGCTATCAGAAGAAAATTGGGTCGTAGTTACCGACTCTGCATACCCTGGAAAATCTGAAAGCAGGGGTCCGGAAATAACAGCTGCCTCACTATCGAGCACATCTGCGACAATTCTATTCTTATCAATCGAAGCGACCAATGCGGTACGTACCACTTTATCCTTCAATATTTCATTCTTTTGATTCAAAAAAAGTGCAGTGTACTGTGGAAGCTGGAGTGTATTCAATACGATATGTTTCCGCTTCACACGTTCCCGGTATTCATAAGGCACAAAAGAAATTCCATCAACTTTCCCTTCACGGAGCGCAGACACTACCCCAGTCGGACCATCATAATCACCGAAAAACTGAAAAATCACTTCTTTAAGATACGGCGGATTTCGATAAAAATCGGAAAATCGGGCAAGCTCGACCGATTCGACAAATCCGTCTGAATTTTTTACCAATCGTTTGAATTGAAAAGGTCCAGTACCAATAGGCTGAAGATTGCGCTGAGCCAGCCTGATCTGAGACGACGGGATCGTACCCCAAATATGTTTTGGAGTGATACCGAGTGTCAGACTCGATAAAAACCCGGTAAACGGTTCTTCAAGAGTAAAGACGACGGTATATTCATCCGGGGCAGACACAGTAACCCGCTGGAATGACACATAGAGTGGACTTGCGACTCCGGTATCTTGGATCAATTCAAAGGTGTGGACGACGTCCGCAGAAGTAAATGGTTCTCCATCATGCCACACCACATTCCGTTTTAATTCGAAAGTATAGGTCTTAGCATCAGATGAGACCTCGTATTTTACCGCAAGATCAGGTACCAAGCGACGTGCAGAATCATATCGAAGCAACCCGGAATACACCAAAGACACGATATCCTGATCGATTTCATTCAAAGATGAAAACAATGGATTCAAAGATTGCGGCGAACCAATAACTCCCTCGCGATAGACACCCGCAACTTTCGGTACTGTTATTCGATACGTGTCAGCCAAGACGACTCCAATAGAGCCAAGAGAACAGACAAATACCGTCATCGCGACCCAAAAAAGAATACGTTCCTTAAGAGAAAGGACTGCACTGATCTGCGACAGCTGTCTCGGGGTCGGAAATTTCCGACGAGAAAGACGTGAAAGCAACGCCACATCATGTGAAATTCGTTGTTTTTTCTTTCCACTCCCGATAGCTGCCTTGATTTTCTTCTGAAAAGGCACAGCTAATAGAGTTAAAAAACAGAAATCTATTATGCGAGAACCAAATTAACGAGCGCAAGCGCAAAAAACAGAATAGAGAGAGCAATAGTGATATTGTAGAGCACTCGGTCGACACCTCTTCGAGAGGTATACACCCCGCTGGTACTGCCAAATGCAGCACCTAGACCGGCACTTTTCTGCTGAAGAAGGATTGATGCTACCAATAAGGCAGCAGCTACCATCTGCACAATCGTTAATATAGTCAAAAGCATATAATAGCGATAATTGATGAATGAAGTATACCAGAAACGGACCAAATCGCAAATAATCAGTACAGGTATGAAGTGAAAGGGAGTGTATCAAAAAAACAAAATACTGTCAAGATTGAAACCGCACCAAAAGGCATTGTGATATAGGTAAAAAAGTGCTATAGTACGCGCATATTCTGCATATCTTTCTATGTCAAACTCTCCGATAAAAGTCTTAGGAACCATACTGCTGACTGTGATGTCTCTCTGCGTACTCACGGTACTATATTACTTCATCTACTATACCTGGCAATTTAAATATGGGTCTGAGGAAATAGTTACGCAGACCGAGGAAGGATCATTCACACGGACAAACAGTAACAAAAATACGCCGCAATACCGAACTGACTGGGAAACATTTCTACGAAAAGACAATCCAAGTACTGGTAATAAAGCCGCTACAGTAACCATCGTCATGTTTACTGATTTTGAATGCCCTCAGTGTCAGACAAATTTCTCAATCATAAATCAGGTAGTTGATACCTTCGGTAGTGCGATCCGAGTAATCATGAAAAACTATCCCGTAGAGAGTATCCACCCAAATGCACGACGTGCAGCCGAAGCAGGGATGTGTGCCAATGCCCAAGGGAAATTCTGGGAATTCTACAACCGAGCGCTCATGACCAAGAACCTTGACGAATCGAGGCTTTACGAGTATGCTGTGGAATCCGGTGTAGAGAGAACACGCTTCGACCAATGTTATACAACAAAACTATACACAGAAGTAATTGAACAGGATCTCGAAGATGGGGTGGTACTCGGAGTACGTGGAGTACCGACGTATATGGTAAATGGACGCTTTTTTGAAGGAATACAGTCATTTGAACAGTGGAAAACAATCATCATCAATGCACTCAACCAACCGCAATCTCTCCCCTAACCCTTACTTGAACGTCCTATGAAAAAAATCCTTTTTCTGGTGATCGGCATCATGCTCATAGTTCCCGTTGCAACTCATGCACAGGTGGATCAGCGTTGCTGGATTGAGGAAGATTGTTATAAAGCGCGCCAAGACATGTGGGGACTCTCAGAAGCTGAAGCCCGGAACCCCAAAGCATTCAGAAATGACAAAACCACCCAATTAATGTGTGATGGATTGACACTTGCTGACAACGTGACAAAGATAGGCTTTTGTCTGCCTGCCACAGTCGCAACAACAAAAATCTCAATTGGAGGACAGCAGGAATTTGAAGGTCTCGCCCAATTTATCGCATTTGTCTATGAATACGGACTGAGTATTGCTTCAGTAATCGCGATCCTAATAATTATTTTTGCAGGCGTACAATGGACGATTTCCGGAGGAAGTTCAGAAGCGATCAGCTCAGCCCAACACAAAATCTATGGAGCGATCGTCGGACTGATCATTCTTGCGGCTGCATATACGATTCTCTATACCGTCAATCCCGAACTGGTAAATTTGCGACCGCCGGATATCTGGATGATTAATACGCAAAAAATTGCAGCGCCCTACTGTGGAGATATTACCACAACCAGAGTCTCAAAAACTCCTGCATTCCCAACAGGCAGACCGCTTGAGACAGCACAAAGAAAAGCGGCGTATAGCGCACTCCCACCAGAAGATTTTGTCTCTCCGTCCCTGCTCGATGCCAACGGTAATGCAGTAACCGGACTATGCGGAAACGACTATTTTACCGAGCGATCAGGGGGACTCACCTGCACCGGACTCGCATGCCCGAGCGTCAATAATCAAACCCAATTGTGCTTTGACTCAAATGGTGACACGTTCAACGAATGTACGCCCGCGAACATTGCAGGGAAAATATACAGTACCGACGTAGTGGCAAATTTTCTCAATGAAGCAGGTGGTCTCGCACGAACCGTATTCGGAGAAGGTTGGACCTGGCCATGGGTGGATACAGACGATGATGACATTGATTGGTTTGTCGCATGTCAAAATGGAGATACTGATGACGAAGGGCATACCGAGACAGACCATGGGATTATTGTGCTCGACTGGAGACAAGGTCAAAATCAAAATAAAAAAACATATGAACAACGGTATGCGCTCAGGGAGCCCAACTACCAGACAGGCGAGACATATTGTTCAGATAAAGGCGGGATAAAAGGTTGGATGCTTGGAGTAGATTTCAATGAATCCGGTGATAGTGTGGCAGCAGAGAGACATTTTATCGGGAAAATCCCAAAAAACAATTCATCTGCCCAGATAAATACACTGCAGACGTATAGAGGTTATGACCTAGGAGCATATAGCGACACAGATACTTGTATGCTAATAAATGCGGGTGCAGAATACCTGTTTACACAAGAAGAAATCAAGCGTGGCATCATTCTCGATATCGACGCAAGTAGTGTTGCGGATATTGATGACGCTGCCGAAGAATTGCAAAAAGCTTATCCGCATGCGAAGTCATGTTAATTGAACTATGAAACACAACGAAACCATAAAAATAGTCAACGCACGAGTGCATAATCTCAAAAATGTCTCACTCGAAATACCCAAGAATAAACTGGTCGTGATCACAGGATTGTCTGGCTCAGGAAAATCAAGCCTTGCATTCGATACGATCTATGCCGAGGGACAACGCCGCTATGCCGAGAGCTTGAATGCATATGCCCGTCAATTTATGGATATGCAGGATAAGCCTGATGCGGATGAAATCGGGGGTCTCTCCCCCACGATCGCGATCAACCAACGAAATACCACACAGAACCCACGCTCGACCGTAGGAACCACGACTGAAATCTATGATTATCTCAGACTTTTATTTGCACGAATCGGTACACAATGGTGTCCTGCGTGCAATATCCCAGTAACCTCATATAGCGCAGGGACGATTGTTGAAAAAATCCGTGCGATCGCAAAAAAATCACCGCACCTGCTTGTGGTCTCTCCTATTATCAAAGGAGAGCATATTACTGCAAAAGAATTGAAGCATCGTGTGGAAAAGACCGGATAC
>CAYWFD010000019.1:1914-13821 GCA_964457885.1 uncultured Gammaproteobacteria bacterium | reverse complement strand
CGACAATCGGAAGATTGTGTATGCTCCCTACTAAATTAATTATATATGTGCCATCGGATTTGCTTTTTGCACTGAGTGACGAGAGTGTTATTTCGGTTGTTGCAAACCCGTCCTGCATGGCTTTGGCAAGCACTCCTTCGCCATTTCCCGCAGGTACCAGTGAAAACACGGTATAGATGCGCGCATCCGGTTTTCTAAAAAAACGCTGACCCACGATCAACCGTTTATTGGTAATCTTGATGATCGGGCGCATAAGAATAGTGGTTTTTTTGTTTTGCGTCGATCCATTGGTATTTCTCTGAAACCATATCCGTACGGGTCGATCTTCTAATAACACAGTTTCATCAGGATCCAGTGGCAACTGGTTAAACGTTTTGGCATTCCTGAATTTGAATGCGACTGCAAGAATAAAAATTGCAAATAATACAATCACGACCCAGACTGCAGTGCTCATACCTTATGCAAGTTTAAATGACTGAAAAAATGCAAAAATCCGATTACCTTCCCGTTCCACCACTTCACCCTCATATTCGCCACCATGTGCACTTGTGCCTTCATAGCTCGGCTGACGCTGGTCAAGATGGAGATTTACCTGAATTCCACCATCATATACTTCGACATACGCATGAAAGCGAGGATACAAAGTACCTGGGCGAAGCATGCGCATATAGCTCGTCTGCCCCGTATTTCTTCCTACCATTTTCCCATACCCGCACCGGCGCATGAGGTAGTCGGGAGTAAATCTGAATGTGCCTTCACAACGTATTTTCATATGTGGCAATCATAGCAGATACATCTATCCCTTTCAACCATTGACAAAATATATTTTTTATGATAGACTCGTCCCGATCTATATCTACGGATATGGTGGTGCTTCGGCGCCAGGCGTCGCGTAGTCCTTTCGCCCGCACGAAAGACTCTCTCTCGCCCGCACGGGAGATTAGACGTAATTGGGGGTTCCAAAGCTTCATAGCGGGTCTGGCTTTCATGACGCTACGTTGCTTTGGAACTCCCACATCTTCATCTATGAAAAAACGCCCTTTGGGGCGTTTTTATTTTTACCTATACCATTCCTGAAGCCATCCTTGCATTTGGACAATCTCCTTGGTCTGTGTCTTGATGATTGCATTCGACAAATTTCTCAATTCCTTACGTGCAGAGCTTGAGACCATCTGAGCCATCTCAATCGCACCTTCATGATGCACAATCATATCTTCGAGAAATGCCCGATCAAGCTCTTCACCAGTCTTGCCTTTGAGATTATCAGACTTAGTATCCATGGTGTGTTTCATCCCAGACGTCTCGCGCGTATCGCTGTCCCGATCGGAAATAACAGTTGAAGTTTTAGTGGATTCGGGAGCAAATTTTTCAGTAACCAAGACTGCACCTCCGATCCCTCCGACAATAAAGCACAGAATCATACCGAGTACGCTTGTTTTGGTGTCTATCATAGTATGTAATAATTTTTTATGACACAGTTAGTATAAAACAAAAAGCTGCTGTTGTACAACGGCAGCTTTTGAATACGTACAAATTTACATTTTTGACGAAGTACCGCACATCGTGCACCCCTTTTTATGAGTGAAGAGAAGCAAGACTGCTGACAAACCAACCAAAACATAGATAACTCGAGAAAAGGTTGCATCCATGCCGCCAAATAATTGACCGACATCCCATCCCCAAATTCCTACGAGTAACCAATTCAATCCTCCTACCACGAGGAGAATGAACGCGATAATATGTAGTGCTTTCATGTATTTCCACCTCCCATCATAGTGCGTGAGATAGTGACTAATGCACACTGCACGATGTTAGTATAGGACAAAATCAATTATTAACACAAGGGTTCAAGAAAAATTATCCACCTTTTAACTCTGTCCTGCTATTTAATTCCAAACATCTTATATACGATCGAGACAAATTGATCCGCATCAGCACCATACACCATTCCACCACCTAACGCGCCAGTAATCAACAGACAAACTAATCCGACAGCCGATCCTACAACCAGCACAGGACGTGACGAGAGAAATAACGCAATTTTTTCTAATATTTTCCACACCGCATCGACCCATGCATTTTTTTTCACCAAAGAAGTTATCGATTGGTTCAATATCAAAATTACTTGTGTAAGCGCAAGAGTGACAAATATGCTTTGTGTGATTTCTGCAAACTGCTCATGATATCTAAGTGCTACATTCGTACTCCCTGCACTATCAACTCGACCTTCCCCTGACATGACCGATACTATCAATCCTGCTGTTCCAAAAAATAGCAGGAGACGTTTTGCAAAAATCCATCGCGGATCCGTCCATAGCCGTTTAATAGGAACCAACTCAAGAATCGCATACACGGTCAAAAGACCGATTGGAAAATGCACAAATATTGGATGAAATTGCCCGAGAATGTGTTCCATACGGTATAATTTTAATGAATTCAAAAAACCTAATATTTCCTACTGTCGTATGCCCAATGTAAAACTGCTTGTCTCTGCCCTCTCCTACACATCATATCGCCACCCTCACAATGCTTTTTGATTTGCATTACATGCCGCCTTATCGCCCACCATCGTTTGATCTGACGCATATCTTCTTTTGGTATTCTTCTACCAAGATAATATCTGCAATACCACTGAAACCAACCATGAGGATCGTCATGGTAGACCCATCCTTTTTTCTGCCATACTGATAATGATTGGCTCGCCTGAACCCCGAATGCGTTGTTTTCTTTATGTTTTTCATGATCAGGCGAAAATTTTACTCCACGAAACCAGGCTTTGGGCACGTCGCTCGGAATCATATTGTTAACCCCTATAAAGTATGCCCCACCAAATATCCCGAGCCGCAGCATTTGTTTTGGAGTAAGGTCTGGGCGAAACATAGGGTCAAAATTTTTTCCTTCAGGTTCAGTACGGCTGTAGCAATAATTTTTTTGAAAATTATCTGAATACGTAATGTTCTGTGGTATTCGGCGCGGCATACTAATTCAATACCCAAATTGCAATATTCAATATACTTGCAAATGACACCCACAAAAGATATGGAATGAGTAAGTATGCAGCCACCCTATGTATCCGATAAAAGAAATACATCGTTATAATAATAGTCACCCACATCGCGAGTATAATTATGACTGAGAAAAAAAGGGCATGTGCCCCAAAAAATACTGGTGTCCAAATTGCATTAAGTATCAATTGTACTCCAAAGGCCCACAGCGCTCGCGTGCGCATAACACTTCTCTTCGCTTGGTACACGAGATACCAAGCTATACCCATCAACGTATAAAGGAGCGTCCACACAGGTCCAAAAACCCAATTAGGAGGCGCAAACGATGGACGGACTAATTGTCCTAAATACCACGATTCAATTTGTGAACGAGTAAACAGTGTACCTACAATTCCTGACATCTGGCACACGAGAATAAAACCGATACCACGAAGTTTTTTATACATAGAGAATTGGGACATTATGTTTTACTTGCCCGGAGCGCATTCACGATAACAATCACGTCAATAATCTCCTGCAGTGCCGCACCGACAATGGGAGGGATATATCCGACTGCAGCAAATACCATCGCAACGAGACTTAATCCGATTCCAAAAAAAATACTTTCAAGAGCAATTTTGATCGTGCGCTTGGCAGTCATAATTGTTTTTGACACACTCTCCAAGTCCCCACCGAGGAATACAATATCAGCAGCTTCAGAGGCTGCAGTATGTTCCCCACTGCTAAATACCATTCCCACATCGGCCAGTGCAAGCGCTGGTGCATCGTTGATCCCATCTCCAATCATTGCAGTCACACGTTTCTCCTTTTTTAATCGAGCAACACCATTTTTTTTGTCTTCAGGACTACACTCGGCTTCTACAGTAATATATGACTGTACCTCTCCCAACTGATTTAAAACTTTCATCAGATTTTCCTTCTTGTCTCCTGTAAAAATGTGAAGTGATAATTTCTCTTCTTTGAGATTAGTTATAATATGACGAGCATCGGATTTAAGCTTGTCTTCAAAAAAAATAATAGCAACCACTCGTTTACCGGAAACGAGTTCAACTGCATTACCGTCATGCTCTTCTGTAGTTTTACGGAGCACAACATGAACATCTTTTACCATTCCCCCGATCCCTTCCCCTAAGACTTCAGTTATGTCTGTCGCATGCACGCGTGGTATCTTGTGTTTTCGCGCGTATTCCACGATTGCTTTTGCAAGCGGATGAAGTGAATTCCGTTCTAATGCTTCCGCAATTCCTAGCACTTGTTTTTCAGTATACGATGTATCACACACTTCCACATGGTGCACCAACGGACGACCCAGGGTAATCGTACCAGTCTTATCAAAGATGACGGTATCTACCCGTGCCAATACTTCAAGTGCACTAATTTTCTTTACCAACACACGATGACGAGCTGCCGCATTCATACCTCCAAATAATGCAATCGGAGTTGCAAGGATAAGCGGGCAGGGGGTCGCCACAACGAGCACTGCAAGCACCCGATTCATATCACCCTCGGAAAGCATGTACGCAGTAATACAAATTATGAAGGTAAGTATGGTAAAAATAGTGCTGTAACGATCAGCAAGTCGAACAAGTGGTGCTTTTTCCGCTTCAGCTAGACGCACCATTTCAATAATTTTTCGATAGGTAGAATCTTTATCCTCTGTAGTAACACGCACGACCATAACCTGACCCATGTTCACCGTACCGCTACGTACTACGTCACCTGCCTCTTTTTCGATAAGCAAGGCCTCACCCGTGAGTGATGATTCATCCACCTCCGCCATCTCACTCACCACAATCCCATCAAGCGGAATCACTTCTCCTTTTCTTACCAAAATCTCATCTCCCACTCGTGCCTCCTCGATCTGAATCGAACGGTCAGCAGATCCGCCCTCCCACAACATCACCTCATTTGGAATACGCTCGGTCAAGGCAGTTAGCGATTCTTTTGCTCGTGCCATACCGTATTTCTCAAGTGTGGTCCCTCCCGACAGCATAAGCACAATGACCAGCGCTACCAGATATGATTCAGTAGCCACTCCTACACTAATCGCAAGAAGTGCAATATAGTCGAGCGCAAATTGTTTGCGCATAAGCGCCTGCACCGTGTCTCGAATCAATTCATACGAACCGTACGCAATAATCCCCAAGGCAACAATAGTCGAAATAAATCGTAACCCAAAACCATACTCAATAATAGTATACAGCACAATTCCGCCCAAAATAATGAGCGGCATTGCGAATGCACGAACTAAATCCATTACTTTTTTCTTCTTCATAAAGCCATTATTAGTGGCTTCACTATACCACCGAAATAAATTCTATTCAATACAAAACAACAAGACGTCAGTAGTGCCATTTTTATACTATTTCATTGGGACTTCTACTGTCTCTACGATCTGATCAATAACTCCGTTGAGGTCAAAAAATTTTCGTTCCGCTTCACATTCAGTACGCTCATCATCATTATAATTCCCGCACTGCGGCTCCCGGGTAGTAAAGGTGACTGATACCGTACCCCCAAAGAGTGCACGTACAAATGCATATTGGTGATACACACTTCCTGCGGCCCCCTCCGACACAGTCGTCTTACAGTATTCTCGTCCATTCACTAATATTTTTTCAGTCTTTCCTGCTCGACTTATTTCAGATCCAGCTTCAAGACAAGCATAGTGGTCATCGGATTGGACAATTACCGGTGGCCAATCTACCAATGTAGTATAGGTCAAACCGAAATCTTCGGGATACCGATAGCTTAATTCTTTGCCACCACCGCTTTTCCATGTATCCCGTCCTTCAACTGTCGAGGTATTATCTTTTTCACCCGGACAGAGTGCAAATTCGCAATTCGGACCGGTACGCCCTACATATGATCCGTCTGGACACATTTTTGCGTCCATAGTGCACACAGTCGTTGTATTACCTCCAGCTGAATTATTAGATCCTACGGGGGATGTATCCGGTGTCTGTGAGAGCCGCGGCCATAACAATATCCCGGCCGCAATTATGAGAACTACGGTGCCCACAAAAAGTATGGTTCGATTCATAAGACGTAAGGTATATTAAAAAATAATAGCTGTGTTACTTACTCATCAAATGTAGTGAATTTCCGATTGCGTTTCCGCTCACTTACTATTTTCTTCTTATCCAACCGTCTTTCATGCGATGCGTATGTGGGTTTTGTCGCTCTTCGCCTCTTCACCGGACGAAGTGCGGCACCAACGAGTGTATGCAATTTTTCAATTGCGATTTCCCTATTCTGCATCTGCGAGCGTTCTTCTGACACATCAATCATGAGCTCGTCATCCAGATTAATACGATTTTCAAGCCTGCTCCGTAACACTTCTTTTTCTTCGTAAGTCAAAGCTGAAGAATTCCCAATATTCCATCTAAGCTGTACTTTGGTCGAAACTTTATTGACATTTTGTCCGCCCGGACCGCTCGCACGGGCCGCTTCTATGCTCATTTCAGATTCAGGAATGCGACGCATACTTATTTTTTCTCCGCGAGCTCCTTCAATTTCTGAAGAGCTTTTGGCCACATACCCTCAAATGCCTTCATCATTTCTTTCATCTCAGGCGTATCGCTTCCCTTCATTTCCAGGTCCACGATCACCCGAGTACTACCATTCTCTTCGACAAACGTATAATTCTCATGCGAACCCACCCATGCCTGTACCCGCTCACTAGTGGTATCTTCAACCCCATTATGTATTTCACCCAGATGTTCGATTGAGACGAATTTGTGCAATTGGTTTTCTGCAATAGTACTCAACATTCCTCCAATTTCTTCAGGTTTTTCAGGGTTAGGACCAAGAAATCGTATACGTGATCCCTTATCCCAATTTCCTTCGTACCACGAACCTGCAGGATTAAATGCACTGGTCCATTCCCGATAGGTCTTATCCCCAAGCATCGTATCCCAGACTTTTTCGACTGGAGCATTGATAACTATTTCCTGATGTAATTTTTCCATATGTTTTAATGTTACAGACTATACTTAGTATATATTTAGCGTAGCACTCATCGCTCCTCACGTCAATCAAAAAACCACCCTCACGGCGGTTTTTTGTAATTTGAGTATACACCATTCTGGCATTATTATTGTTTCTCGAATATCATACGCTTTTCTCCTTGGGTAAGGATCAGTCTACTTCCTTCATGTGTTATTACTGCACCGTCGGCAAGCATTGTACTAAACTCTTGTTCCAGAGTCATGATATTTGCGGGAGTTACACAAAGCATCAGGGTCGATGCGAGCACACTCGACAACATACCATTATCAACTACCGCCTCACCGCTCATAGTGTTGCAGAATTTTGCATTGAGACGATTATCCTCGAACGAAAGCGTGTACGTTTCTCCGGAAGGAAGTGTGGCTCCATTGTATGATGTAAGACGGAATGTCGATCCGTTGAGCCGATCGAGTTCCATCGCATCTGCACTATCCGCACTTTCGACCGCGCGCAACAATATTGCCACATTATCCATGGCATTTTCATAGGTCAATACCGGATACTGCTCAGTCGTAACCCATCGAATAGTCCCGTCTACGGTTATTCGGGCAAATAAGACGTAGGTATGCGAGGGATCAATACTACTAGCATCATACGAGAGTACAAACGAAAGCGGAACATTTTCCCCTTCAGTAGTTATTCTCTGATGTCCAACCGTAGTTCCCTGTGCATCTGCACGCGACATGTCCCGCAATTCAACTTCAACCATACTTCCGACAGGTAATGCAATACGCTCTCGATAGGTCACGGTGCCGGAAATTCTCCCCGTATTTTCCTCTGAGATACTCGTTTCCGTTCCTGTAACCGTAGTCGAAGTATTCGTTTCCCCTCCACCTGTCTTTTTCCCATACAAATAATACGCTCCGAAACCGAGTGCGCCCAGAATAAGGAAAAAAATAATCGCGACGAATATACCTTTGGATCCTTGCATAGAGAGATGGTTTAAAAAATGAAAAAAGTGAATGATTATTGTTTCTCAAATACTATCGAAGTCGTGTCGTTTGACATCGTAAGTATTCCGGACGGTTCGGCAGTGATTGCAACTGTATAGGGAACAGACAATAATTCAGTAAATTTTCTTTCTTCCGAGCCGGTGCAGAATTTTTTGGTCATGGCAAGCGGACCAAATTCCACGACCCCATGCTCAAGAGCATATGCACCAGATATCGTATTACAATCAGTAGTTCCAGAAACTTTTCCATCAGCAAACGTAAGCGAGAATTTATCCGGAGTTTTAAATTTCATTTCTTCGTTATCTTTCTGAACGGACTGCAGTACCCAGATAGCCACAATTTCAGTATCGAGCTTTTCAACTTCTGTCACATCTCGTCCCCTAAATAGGATTTCTTCCCCACGGTAGATCGTCACTTCCGAACCTTTATTCCATAGGATCAGCTGCTTATCGACATTTTCATACCGAGCACCGGAAGCTGCTACGGTTATGGTAAAAGGAATACTCTCATCTTCAGATTGCATTTGGGCTACAGAGTCCCCGATATAGGTCACTCTTCTCATCTCTCCGGTATGGGATACGTATTCGACCGTAGTACGACTATTTCTCTCAGCTGATGACTGACCAAAACCATAATAAGCCACAATAACACCCAATCCAAGTACTACCACCAAGATACCCAATATACTTCCAACACGAGAAGACATAGTAGAAATGCTAGAGTTAAAATCTTATCAATTGAGTATTAGTATAGCACAAGAACTAGAGCTGTACACAACCCCTATTCACAAAAACTTCTCGCCATGTTAGGGTCTGTATTAAGTATCTTCTCCGACTACGGGAGCCGAGGAGGATATGCTTACCAAGGAGTATTCATGTCAGCGACATACGACGCAAGTAGAGGCCGCAAGGTCGACTACATCATCGGTCCGTGCCGGAAACATCCGAAGCGGATCATCACCACCCTCCACCCCTTCTGCCCGGACTGCCGCAAGATCGAGCGGACGCAGATCCACTTCGGAAAGATCTTCCGAAGTCGACCGGCGGTCCAGATTCAACTCGAGCAGCCTTTGTTCCTCGAGCTGAAGCAACTCTCAGCAGCACCCCCCGCCGAAGAAGGACACGAGAAGTGATCTTGCTCGCAACGATGGGCCTCTCAAGGCTCATCAGACCGGAACAGTGTGTAATGCACCCTTCCGGTCTTCTTCTTTTTTAGCTAACATACTGCATTTTTTAAGCTTATCCCCATATTTACCTTGCAATACATAGTACCTTGTACTATAGTATTCTTATATGGAACCATTTGATATCCAAAAATTTATTGAGAATAATAGTGCACAGATGCGCAAAGGTACTCTTGAACTTGGCATTCTCTCGATTATCGGGAAACGATCGGTATACGCGGGAGATATTATCGAACAGCTTCGGAGTGCCAACCTGATCGTGGTCGAAGGTACGCTCTACCCTCTCCTCTCCCGTATGAAGCGAGGCGGGTTATTGGAATACTCCTGGCAAGAATCACCGAATGGTCCTCCCCGAAAATATTATTCGCTCACACCGACCGGTCAAGAGGTGCGAGACCGATTGCTTCATGAGTGGAAAGATATGAATGAATCGATGTCCCGATTGCTTGAATAAGACAAACTACACTTAAACTCTTCTCAATACAATTTCCGCTTGAGCGGAAATTGCCTAACAACTCTGCAATCTTATGAAAACAACTATTTCAATCAATCTCGGCGGCATTGCCTTCACCATCGATGATGATGCACACCGGGAACTCAAGAATTATCTAGACACCCTTTCAAACCATTTTAAAAAAGAAGAAGGTGGTGATGAAATTATGACAGATATCGAAGCGCGTATTGCGGAAGAATTCTCCCGCAAACGCGAAAGTGGTATTGAAGTGATTTCAATACCCATGGTGCGAGAAATTATCGCACGCATGGGACGAGTCGAGGATCTTACCGGCGAATATGAAGAAGTAACCATTAAAGAACCATATTTTGCCCGTTCTGATGCCGAAAAGGAACGTACTAAAGCACCCAAACGCCTCTATCGAGACCCTGATCACGCCATGCTTGCAGGTGTTGCAGCAGGTCTTGGGGCATATTTCAATATCGATCCTTCGATACCTCGAATCATCTTTGTACTTCTCACCCTCTTTGGTGGGTCAGGAATACTCATTTACATTATTCTCTGGCTCGTATTACCTGAAGCAGATACCCCACTGAAACAATCAGAACTTCACGGTGAATCCCCTACGATCAAAGATATTGAAAAAAAATTCAAAGACATGTTTGAGACGGGTAAAAAAAAAATTTCTAAAATGGATACAACGAGAGCAAAAGAAACCGTAACACGGGCAGCGCATACCACCGCTCATGCAGTGACCAAGACCACCGCCACCGTGGTGCGAAATGTAGTTCGCATAGCAGGGCTCACCATCGGAATCTGTATCACGATCGGAAGCTTTTTCGCCATGATGGCGCTCACGTTTTTTGCCCCATTCATTCTTATCAATTCACCGCAGCAATACATCGATTTTCCTGTTTCTGATATTCTCACACTGCCCATGCAGTACATACTCGTGTTTGGAACCTATCTTACCCTTATAATTCCGTTAATCTTTGTTTTTCTCATCGGACTCAGCTGTATCCGCTCCAAAAACAGTATACGTTCAGGGCTTGGTTTTGGGCTCTTTGGAGTATGGTGCGTAGCGCTTGTCGCGGTCGGAGTCATCGTGGCTACTGGTTTTTTTAATCTTAACTACGGAAATGAATCTGGCCGCATTTTTACTGACTACCAAAGACCTATTCATAACAGGTTACCATAAACACTCAAATACAAAACCGGCCTTCGCCGGTTTTGTATTTGATATTATTTACTGAGCCTGTGAACGTTTCCATGCGAATAGCGCTTCAATACATTGACTTCCAACCACTACCACAATCAGGAGCAGCATATAAGTCACCAGTAGTTGCCCAAAAGAATATGGAAGAGACCGGAGCGAACCCAAGATGAATGCCGAATACCAAGAAACCATTGAAATTCCACCAAGTGCAAAAGCACATTTTCTCAATATCCGACGCTTAGCATTCCGCCCCAATTTCCAATCGATTTTCATAAGTTTGGGTGCAACCACACTATTGAGCAAGACTCCATTCAACGTAATCACCACAACTACCACAACTTTCAACAAAAATTTTGAAGAACTACCATACTGTTCGATATCGCCGAGAAAAATCAGAATACCACTTACCCAGAGTACTGCAAGCCCTACCCACACAATTTGAGACAACGCACCCAGTACCACATGTTCTTTTTTACTGATCTTAAGATCAGCCAGAAACCGAAAAAACAAAATATCAGCAATCGTAGCCCCTCCCAGCCCAAACACAAATCCAAGCATGTGGAACCCGACGAACACCGGTTTGTATTGTGCCAATAATTCGAGCATAGTGGTCTATAGTGTACCATAAAAAAACCGCGACAGAAATGTCGCGGTTTGCTCTATTAAACTGAACGGTGTTATTGAGGCAGCATTCCACTTCCGAATGATTGCATCATCACGATACCAATAACCTGACCCATAAAATCCTGAATTGTAAGTGCATTTGCTGGGGTCTCTACCGTCACTGGCTTATTGAAGTTTCGCAATTGAAGATCAGCGGCAACCTCCCCCTTTGATACTTTTCCATCTTCGGTCTTTTCCATCTTCATGTTAAATGAAACTCCATAGAGATAGTAATCCTTTTTACCGATCCACACTTCTCCATTCTGAATTTCGGTAGTTGCCCAAAATTCGGTCATCTTTTTCTCTTCATCAATCGTCAAGGATTTTCCTTCTCTGATCTCATGGATCTCACGCGCAACCCGCATGACCTCGGCTTCGTTGAGAGTTACCATATAATGGTATACCGCAATTCCTCCGACTTC
>CAYWFD010000019.1:0-1904 GCA_964457885.1 uncultured Gammaproteobacteria bacterium | reverse complement strand
AATTCGGGCCGCGCTTTTCGCAAAAATTCAAAGTTTAAAGACTTCACTATCACCCTTGTCTTCGGTTATATCAAACAATTGTGCGGAAGTTATGATATTTTTAATTCGGGTTTTCTTGTCTTCGCTCAATGTATCGGTCGATGTTGTATTTTCAGTCGATGTTGCTGATCCAAACTGTTCCTTGAGCGCCTTCGTATCCAAATTTACCCAATTTCCGGCAAGTGCCGCAAGATTCAGGGTTCCCAAGGTCGGAACTTTATTCAATTTGAAATATTTATTTTCTTCAAGTGTCCGGAATTCAAGTTCAGCCGACTGTCCGGTAGGAAAATCCGGGGTCGAAAGCGTCAATTTGATGTTTGACTTTGGCTTTTCCACATTGGTCATATCAGCAAATCCGCTGAGCCCAAGCGTAAAGACCATTGGCTTTGATTCATCACCTGTTTCCGTTTCAGATGGAGACGTAAAACTTTCAAGACTTGCAAGCGGATTCTTTTGCCCTTCAATATTTCCCTCAACCGTGCCTGCAAATTCTGCCGAGGTCACCCCTTTCATATTCTGCATCATGCGAGCCATTACCCCTTCCGGAGTTTCAGGTGCCCGGCTTCCGGTTGCAGATTTATATATTCCAAACGCGATCAGTACTACAATAACCCCCAAAATCACTTTCCCCACCGGTGAATTCTTGCTTGTCTGCACGGGTGCAGTCGATGGAGTACCAGCGGCTGGTGCCCCCTGTGTCGTTGTCGTGGTTTCTGTTGCCATAGGCGAAATGTACCAAATAAATTAAATATACCATAACTCTTCGGTATTGTACCCTTAACCATTTTGATACGCAATACCTATTTATGCACGCGAGTCCCCCGTGTTTTTTCGTATATATCAATATAGGCGTCCACACTCACCTTCCCGATTAATTCTCCAATTACTTCAAGCGGCAGATCTTCTATTTTTTTGAATCTGATACATGATTTTCCCATGTCTAATTTTTTACCGCTCTTTTTCCAGGCAGCTTTGAACCATGCCTCAATTTCCTTATTCGCATATGCACACATGACATATAGCCCCATGTGATTTTTTTGGCTTGCAAGCGCCGCGTACATGAGCGGTTGTTTGTTGTAGGTTATCGGATACCTCTTGAGCGGAATCTCATAGCTGATCATTCCCCAATTCATGGTTTCCACATATCCTTTGGGAAGATTTTTCTTGACGATGTTTCTCAGTTTGGACAGCGCTTTTTTCCTATCTGGTGGAAGGCTATTGAGATATTCAGTTACGGTTTTTGCAGTGCTTTTCATATTTTTGAATTTAACCCTACTTTTCAATCATATCAAAATTCAGCACATAATACGAAGCCGCCCATTTTACGAGGGGCGGCTCTCGGTTGCAGGGTTGTAGCAACAGCTATGCGCTGGTCACGATGGTCAGTGCCGTCATCCGGTTGATGGAGGTGAACTCCACCCCCTCGATCACGTGACGCTCCTCGCGCTGCGGATCGAGACAGTAGAGACGATCGCGACCGATCACGAACCGTGCACGCTCGATGACACTCCGAATGTCGGCACCCGCCGAATCCCCTCCGTCCTTCGACGGCTCATACGGAGCCGTGATGAACCACTCACCCAGATCGATGTCGCGAGCAATGTCGTGGGCATTCTCGGGTGAGAGATCGCCCCAACCGATCTCCTCACCATCCTTGTTGTACCAGGTGTGCTGATTCGCGATCTTGCGAACCTTGATCTGACCCCACATGAGGTCGAAGAGCACACTCGAATCATGTCGCGTGCTGTACATTCCCTTATGAAGCTGAGCCATGGCATTCCTCCTATTTATGGTTCGGACTCAGTTGAACGAGGCATATGGTACCACTCCACACCTTTTTTGTCAATGCAAAAAGACTTCTCGAT
>CAYWFD010000018.1:12825-14452 GCA_964457885.1 uncultured Gammaproteobacteria bacterium | reverse complement strand
AGAGCGCGGTATGATCATCGCAAAGACTGGAAGTATCAAGCCTCATACTGAAGTTGAAGCTGAAGTATACGCACTTACCAAAGAAGAAGGTGGACGACACAAGCCATTCTTCAATGGATATAAACCACAGTTCTACATCCGAACTACTGATGTTACCGGAGAAGTTACCCTTCCTGAGGGAACTGAAATGGTAATGCCAGGTGATACGGTAAATATCAAGATCAAACTTATCGTTCCTGTAGGTATCGAAGAGCAGATGCGCTTCGCTATCCGTGAAGGTGGTCGCACCGTAGGAGCGGGAGTAGTAACTAAGATTATTGTATAATATACGACACCCCGCCTTCCCTAATAGAGGGCGGGGTTGTTGGTTTTAAATAGTTCATTTATGACAGCTACACAAACAAAAGTTGAAGAAGTGGGTCCACGCCTTCGGGTAAAGATTAAAGCATATGATCATAAGATCATTGATGGGGCTACCAAAACCATCATCGATACTGCTGAACGCAATGGCGCAAAGGTGGTCGGTCCAGTACCGCTTCCTACCCACATTCAGAAGTACAGCGTAAACCGAGCGACCTTTGTTCATAAGACCGCTCAAGAGCAGTACGAAATGCGCACCCATAAGCGACTCCTTGATATTCTCTCACCAAGCCCTAAGGCAATTGATGCTCTCATGAACCTCAATTTACCGAGTGGTGTCGACGTGGAGATCAAGATGATGTAAGTGGTCTTGACAAATGTGTCCTTATAGGGTAGACTAGGTCCACAAAAGAACTATATCTGTTTTGCCCAGATAAGATCCCTCTAGATTCGGGAAAACATCTGAAACAGGGCAGCTATAGCGAGAGGTTTTATTCATTACATACTTTATTACACAACGCCGTATACACCATATTTTTATGGTTTTTAGAGGCTAGAAGTAAAGATGTCATGGGTAGGCGAGATTGTGGCATTGTTACTTCTAGTTTTTTATTAAACGAATCTAGACAGAGTTTCAAAAAACAAACTGGTATGAAATTCATTATTGGTAAAAAAATCGGAATGACACAAGTGTTTCGTGCTGATGGCTCAGTGGTACCTGTTACCCGAGTTCAGGCAGGACCTTGTGTAGTTACTCAGGTAAAAGATGGGGCTGTTCAGGTTGGCTTTGGTACACAAAAAACCTTCCGCTTGAACAAGGCACTTAAGGGGCACTTGAAAGGCATTTCAGTTGGCGAAAGCTCTGAAACCACCGTGCGATTCCTCAAGGATTTCCGCGGCGAAACCGAGAATTTGAAGAGAGGTGACCAATTTACGGTTGCTATTTTTGCTCCTGGAGAAAAGATCCAGGTAACCGGTACTTCAAAAGGACGTGGTTTCCAGGGTGTGGTCAAACGACATGGATTTGCCGGAGGCCCTGCAACCCACGGTCATAAGGATAACCTTCGTATGCCTGGTAGTATCGGAGCTGGTGGTGTACAGCGCGTATTCAAGAATATGCGTATGGGTGGACATATGGGGGATGACCAAGTAACCGTAAAGAATCTTGAGATCGTTGAGATTCATCCTGAGACTAATGAACTTCTTATCAAAGGAGCGATTCCTGGAGCTAGAAACGGATTGGTATATATTTCAACCAATGAAGGAT
>CAYWFD010000018.1:0-12815 GCA_964457885.1 uncultured Gammaproteobacteria bacterium | reverse complement strand
ATATGACTCACGTTGCTGTATACAACTCTCAGGGAGAAAAGAAGGCTCCGCTTCAGGTACGAGAAGATATTTTTGGCTTGAAACCGAATTCCAGTCTGATTCACCAGGTGTACGTCGCGATGCGCGCTAACACCCGACAACCATGGGCACACACCAAGATGCGTGGAGATGTCCGGGGTGGTGGAAAGAAACCATGGAAACAGAAGGGTACGGGCCGAGCTCGTCACGGTTCTATCCGTTCTCCATTGTGGAGAGGTGGAGGTATTACGTTTGGACCATTAAGTGAACGAACCTATACTCAGAAAATCAACAAAAAAATGAAAGTCGCTGCAGTAAAAATGCTTTTGAGTGACAAAGTTGCGCATGACCGTTTCATGGTTGTTGACGCATTTGAATTTAAGGGGAAAGCTCAGGAAGTAGCGCGTCTTCGCGCAGCACTTCCCGGAAGCGGAAAAAGTACCGTATTTGTAGTTACTTCGCATACTCCAGAGCTCGTGCGTGCAGCGCAGAATGTGTCGTCTATTGATGTAGTTCGTGCGGCTGATGTGAGTGTGGTTGATTTGCTTCACCATCAATATGTTATGGTTTCGGCTGATGCAGTCGCCGCTTTAGAAAAACGTTTTGTAAAATAATCATATGGGATTGCTCAACAAAAAATCAACCACAGCAGAAGAGGTATCCGAAAAGAACGTCTCAGCAGCTCCGAAAGCATCTCGAAAAAAGAAAGCTGTCGAAAGCACGGTATCATCGGGTACGTCAAAAAATGGCGCAGCATTTCGTGTACTCTTGAAGCCTATTTTGAGTGAAAAAGCAGCATTGCAGGAATCACGCCGCTCATATGCGTTTGCGGTCGTTCCAGGAGCTACCAAAACTGATATTAAGAAAGCAGTATTCCAGGTGTATGGTGTCACCCCTATCCGCGTCCGCACCCTTCGTTTCGAAGGAAAAACCGTTCGTTTTGGATCGACTTTGGGGCGACGTAGCGACTGGAAGAAAGCGATTGTCACCCTAAAGGAAGGCGAATCAATCAGAATTCATGAAGGTGTATAATACTACTTCCTTATTTTAGAATCATTGTATGCCAATCAAATTACACAAACCAACGAGCGCCGGAAGACGCAACTCTAGTGTCCAGGATTTTTCTGATATCACCAAGTTCAACCCTGAGAAATCATTGATCACTCCCCTGAAAAAGAATTCCGGACGAAACAATACGGGTAAAATCACCGTACGCCATCAGGGTGGCGGAGTAAAACGCTATTACCGCATGGTGGACTTCAAACAACAAATTTTTGATGTTCCTGCGACGGTACAAGCTATTGAATATGATCCAAATCGCGGACCTCGCATTGCACTTGTTGAGTACGAGAACGGTGTCAAATCATATATACTTGCGTATCAGGGAATTCAGGTGGGTGATGTAGTCGTCTCTTCGAAAGGAAAGATTGAGCCGAAGCATGGTAATCGCATGCCGCTTGAATATATTCCTGCTGGAATGTTCGTATATAATGTCGAACTTGAACCTGGAAAAGGTGGACAGATGGGTCGTGGTGCTGGGGTAGGAATTCAGCTCATGGTTGTCGAAGGGAAATACGCACAGCTCAAGATGCCTTCTTCTGAAGTACGACTGGTCAAAAAAGAATGTATCGCTAGTATTGGACAATTGGGTAACCCTGATTACAAACTTATTCGATGGGGAAAAGCAGGACGTATGCGTTATCGTGGCATCCGCCCGACCGTTATCGGTAAGAACATGAATCCGGTCGACCACCCACACGGAGGAGGAGAAGGACATTCTCCGACTGGTCAGAAACGTGGTCCTCGAACTCCCTGGGGAAAACCAGCTCGAGGGGTCAAGACGAGAAAGAAGAAAGCGAGCGACAAATTCATCGTTTCACGACGAGTTTCAAAGAAGAAAAAGTAATACACTCTAAATCCGTTTAAATCAATGTTATGTCACGAAGTTTGAAAAAAGGACCTTACACTGACGCCAAACTCATGCAAAAGGTGGAGAAGGCACTTCAGAGTGGGGACAAAAAACCAATCAAGACCTGGGCACGCGCTTCCACCATTACTCCGTCTATGGTCGGTCTTAAATTTCAGATCCACAACGGGAAAGATTTTCCTGAAGTATTGATTGATGAGAACATGGTCGGGCATAAACTCGGTGAATTTTCATTGACTCGCAAATTTGTGAGTCATGGTGGAAAGATGGCAAAAGAACAGACCAAGGAAGCACCTGCAAAACCCGCAGCGGCTCCTGCAAAATAATAGCCCCTATTTATAGTGATATATGAATGTTGAATCAAAAGCACAATTGAACAGCCTTCGCATGAGTCCACAGAAAGTGCGATTGGTTGCGGATGTGATTCGCGGCATGCATGTTCGTGATGCGGAAGCGCAGCTTCTTTTTTCACGCAAAGCTGCTGCAAAACCACTCCACACCCTCCTCAAGTCGGCAGTTGCAAACGCCGTCCATAATCATAAGATGGATCCGAATTCTTTGGTTATCTCAACTATCTATGTCAATGAGGGTGTTGTATTGAAGCGCTGGATGCCTCGCGCACAGGGACGTGCAACTCCGCTCCGCAAGCGAAGTTCACATATCACGATTGTGTTGAATGGGGAAGGGGCTCAGTCAAAGACAGAGGTGGTGACTACTGAAAACACTGGTGACGTAGCTCCAAAGACACCTTCAAAAACCAAAAAACCAGCACGCAAGACTGCCGCGAAACCACGCACAGTATCACGTGCCAAGGCATCATAACTGAATCATAACGATTTTATTACACTTGTATGGGTCATAAAGTTCATCCCAAAATCTACCGCACCGGTATTCTGTTCCCTTGGGCATCACGATGGGTAAGTACCACTAAATATCCTCAATATCTTGAGCAGGATGTTCGGGTACGCGAATTCTTGAATACGAAATTCAAGGATGCACAGATTGATTCTATTTTTATCGAACGAAGCCCGAAGAATATCACGGTAACTATTTTTGCAGGTAAGCCTGGTGTTATTATCGGACGCGGAGGAGCTGGACTTGAGACCTTGAAAAAAGATATCGAACGAAAGTTTTTAAAGATGTCGATTGCAGTGAAATTGAATGTTCAGGAAGTTCGCAGTCCGTCACTTTCTGCAACGATTGTTGCGCAGGGTCTTGCGAAGGATATTGAAAATCGTATTCCATTCCGCCGCACTATGAAGCAGACCATCGAACGTGTGATGAAAGCAGGTGCTCAGGGAGTAAAAATTTCAATGTCGGGACGTTTGAATGGCGCTGAAATTGCTCGACGAGAAACTTTGTCGGCAGGAAAAATTCCGTTGACGACTCTCCGCAGTAATGTGGACTATGTCCATCATACTGCTCGGACCATTTACGGAGCAATTGGTATCAAAGTTTGGATCTACCTTGGAGAATCATTTGTCGAGGTTGATAAACTTGCAACCAAGAACGATACGACCAAACGACCTAAAAAGAACAAGTAAGGTAACATTACGAAATCTATATGTTGATTCCTAAAAAAGTAAAACACCGAAAGTGGCACAAACCACGCCGTATGAACAAGGGTGTCGCATCACGCACCACGACGATTGCGTTTGGCAGTTTTGGTCTTAAGTCAACTTCACATGCGTGGGTATCGAGCCGACAAATCGAAGCTGCACGACGTGTATTGACCCGATACGTAAAGCGCGGTGGAAAAATCTGGATTCGTATTTTCCCTGATCGACCAGTGACCCGCAAAGGTAGTGAGGTACCGATGGGTGGTGGTAAAGGTTCGCCGGATCATTATGTATGTACGATCAAGCCGGGTGTTGTCATGTTCGAAATGGAAGGTATTCCTGAGGCAGAAGCTCGAGAGGCGTTGATACAGGCTGCATATAAGCTTCCGGTTACCTCAGTATTTGTCAAACGTTCATAATTTTTACCTATTGATGTTTATATATGTTGCAGATTTCTGACCTACAACTCAAAAGCTTGACTGAATTGCACGAAATGCTTGGCAGTAAGCGAGAAGAATTGCGCACACTCAGATTTTCGGTCAGTGAGAACCAACTCAAGAATGTTCGGGGCATCCGAGACGTGCGACGAGATATTGCACGTATCCTTAGTGCGATTAATACCAAGCACGTAGCTGCTCCACAGGCTTAACCTAATTTTGTATGAAAAAGACAACCCCGACAACCGCAAACATTCAACACCATCGCCGATTCGAAGGTGTGGTCGTGAGTACTAAAGAGAACAAAACCATCCATGTGTCTGTTGATAGTATCAAGACACACCCAAAATATCAGAAACAGTATACGCGCAGTAAGAAGTTTGCTGTCCATGATGAAACTGGGAAAGCGCATGTGGGAGATGTGGTATTGTTTGAAGAATGCCGTCCTTTGAGTAAAACCAAGCGATGGACACTTGTCTCGGTTGTTACCAAACACGCATAATAACAGGTAATTTGCATATATGATTCAACACAGAAGTATTCTCACCGTTGCGGATAATAGCGGGGCTAAGCGGCTCATGTGTATTCGTGTACTCGGTGGATACAAAAAACGGTTTGCACGAGTGGGTGATATTGTTACCTGCAGTGTCAAAGAAGCACTTCCTCGAACCCAGGTTAAAAAAGGTGAAGTGGTTCATGTGGTGATTGTGCGCCAGAAGAAGGAACTCCGTCGCAAAGACGGAACCTACATCCGGTTTGATGAGAATGCTGCGGTTATTATTGATAAAGCTTCAAAAGAGCCGAAGGGTACCCGTATTTTTGGACCAGTGGCACGTGAACTTCGATCCCGTGGTTACCAGCGCATTATTTCACTTGCACCTGAAGTGCTCTAACCTCTAACTTTTTTAGCAGATTGTATGAAAATAAAAACAGGAGACAATGTCGTCATTTTGTCCGGAAAAGACCGTGGTAAAACCGGAAAAGTTGTTCAGGTTCTTACCAACAAAACCCGCGCGCAGTCATATGTGGTCGTCGAAGGGGCAAATATGAAGAAAAAACATCTTCGTCCGGGACGAAGCGGTGAAAAAGGACAGGTGCTCGAACTTCCTTCTCCGGTTCATGCAAGTTCTGTCGCATTGATTGATCCTAAATCAAATAAGAATACTCGAGTCGGATATCGCCTTGAAGGAACTTCAAAGAAACGAGTATCACGCCGAAGTAATGAAACTATTGAATAATCGTGTCTATGAAATCACCATTATATCGTGTCTACAAGGAAGCGGTCGTACCCCGACTCAAAGAACGCATGGGTTACGCAAACGTTATGCAGATTCCTCGAATTTCGAAGGTCGTACTTAATGTCGGCTATGGAAAACGCACCAAGGAAAATTCATTTATTGAGCGCGTTGAAGAAACTCTCCGACGAATCTCAGGGCAGAAGCCGGTACGAAATAAAGCAAAGAAGTCCATTTCAAACTTTAAGCTTCGCGAAGGATCAGAAATCGGATCTTCAGTCACGTTGCGAGGAGACCGAATGTATGATTTCTTGTATAAGTTTATCAATTTGACTCTCCCTCGCGTACGAGACTTCCGAGGATTGAACCCGCGAAGTTTTGATGGAAAGGGAAATTACACGATTGGTTTCAAGGAACATTTGGCTTTCCCTGAAATCGGAGGAGATGCAGCTGACCAGATTCATGGACTTGAAGTGACTATCTCGACTACCGCACCGACGAATGAAGATGGTAAGGCACTTCTCGAAGAACTTGGATTTCCTTTCAGAAAAAAATAAACTATTTTAGATAAACCATTATTTACGGTTATGGCTACACAGGCACAGATTTCAAAATCAAGTAAACAACCAAAATTCAGTACTCGCACCGTGCTCCGATGTTGGCATTGTGGACGAAAACGCGGATACATGCGCAAGTTCAAATTGTGCAGAATCTGCTTTCGAGAATTTGCCAATAAAGCTGAATTACCGGGTGTTCGAAAATCAAGCTGGTAAGCTTTTAAACCACCAAACCGTACTCCTAAAATAATATTACGTATGATGACTGATCCTATCGCAGACATGCTCACACGAATCAGAAATGCGCAACAATCGCGCAAGAAGCGTGTGCTTGTACCTTTCTCAAAGGTCAAGTTTGCGGTCGCTGAAATTCTTAAAAATCAGGGATATGTTGAGGCTCTTTCTATTGAAGAGGGGATGCCAAAAACACTTGCCATTGATCTCAAATATCACGGTACTACCCCTGCGATTTCTTCTATTACCAGAGAGAGCACTCCTGGACACCGCGTATACAAAAAAGCGACCGATTTACCAAAAGTATTGAACGGATTCGGTATTGCGATTGTTTCTACTAGTCAGGGAATCATGACTGGAAAAGAAGCGCAGGCAAAAGGAGTCGGCGGTGAAGTATTGTGTCTCGTCTATTAAACCTCCCGATTACTAACACGATCTATATGTCACGTATTGGAAAACAACAAATCACGATCCCTCAGGGAGTGGACGTTACACTTGCCGGGACTACTCTTACGATTAAAGGACCGAAAGGAACTTTGGTTAGAGATATTCATCCTTTGGTAACTGTTCATAGTGAAAATTCAGTATTGAGTGTTTCGGTTGCTCATCCTGAGGATGGTACCGAGCGATCCCTCTGGGGAACTACCGCTGCTCACCTCAAGAATATGGTTGAAGGTGTGGTTAAAGGATTTGAGAAAAAACTTGAGGTTAATGGAGTTGGTTTTCGTGTCGCGATGCAAGGGCGTGATATCAAACTTGAAATCGGCTTTTCTCATCCAGTCGTATATTCTATGCCAGAAACGGTTGCTGCTGCTGTCGAGAAGAATGTCATTACGCTCACCAGCCCTGACATCGAAATGCTTGGTAAAACTGCAGCTGAAATCCGCGCACTCAAAAAGCCTGAACCATATAAAGGAAAGGGTATCAAGTATATGGATGAAGTGATTCGACGCAAGGCTGGTAAGACCGCAAGCGCGGGTAAGGAGTAAGGTCAGATTTCATTGATTTTATAAAAGATTACACAGATATAATTGTATGAAACAAGCACGAACAAGCAACAGCTATCGTTTGCGACGGCATGCACGTATCCGCGCTACCGTGTCGGGCACTTCCGAGCGACCTCGTCTTTCGGTATACCGCAGCTTACTTGGCATGTATGCACAATTGATTGATGACACGACTTCGACCACGATTGTCGGTGTCTCGAGTAAACAGCAGCTCTCAGGAGATGCTGGTGAGAGAACAGGAAAGGTAAAGACTGCATATTTACTGGGCAAGGCTCTTGCTGAAAAAGCACAAGAGAAAAATATCACGAAGGTCGTATTTGACCGAGGTGGTTTTGCGTATCAAGGGCGTGTTGCAGCATTCGCTGATGGAGCGCGCGATGGCGGACTCAACTTCTAACTCTATTGATTAATTACACTATATGGCTCAAGAACAAAAACGTAGAGAGCGCGGTCCCCGATTGCCTAAAGAAAAACCTGAGTTTGATCAGACGATCGTTGATCTTGCTCGCGTAACCCGCGTCACCAAGGGTGGAAAACACATGAGTTTCCGTGCGCTCGTACTTATCGGCGACCGCAAGGGTCGTGTCGGATATGGCATTGAAAAAGGTAAGGACGTACAGATCGCTGTTGACAAAGCAGTCAACCAGGCAAAGAAAAGTCTGTTACATGTTCCTATTTTTAATGAAACTATTCCACATCGAGTCGAGGCGAAATTCAAAGCAGGGCGCGTATTGATTAAACCAGCTCCTAAGGGTTCAGGTATCATTGCCGGAAGTGCTATGCGTATCGTACTTGATCTAGCTGGAGTGGGAAATGCTTCAGGAAAGATTTTGAGTAAGACCAACAATAAAATCGCCAATGTAAAAGCAACGTTCGAAGCTTTGAAGAAGTTCAACTATCGCGCAGTGCGAATGCTTGGACGCGGCAAGCCACAGACCCCAAAGATTGAAACAGCGCCTACTGCTGTTGCTGTAGATGAAGCGCCAAAAGCTGAGGTGAAGCGAAAACCACGTGCACCTCGAAAGACCGTTGAAAAGAAAACAGCATAAGCGGTATCCAACTTTTAACTTTTTATTTATATGATTACTCCGTCAACTATCTCCTCACGCGGACGCAAACAAAACACGAAGCGCGTAGGACGCGGAAACTCGAGCGGAAAGGGAAGTTATTCCACTCGTGGTATCAAGGGTCAGCGTGCTCGAACCGGAGCATCTGGCATTATGCGCCGTGCTTTCAAAGCACAGCTCCAGAAAGTTCCAAAGTCGCGAGGTTTTTCCACTATTGCACGGAAACCTGTCCCCGTTTCTCTTGCTGCACTTAATGCAATTGCGACTGACGGAATTGAAATCACTCCATACGTACTCAAGAGCCATGGCCTTATCGCAGATATTCGTGCAGGTGCCAAAATTGTCGGAGGTGGCGAACTCACCAAAAAAGTGGTAGTCCGCGACTGTCTCGCAACTGCATCAGCGCTTCAGGCTATTGAAAAAGCTGGCGGAAAACTGGTAGTCTAATACCAGTTTTATCGTTTAGATACCAAGGGGATCTTTATTCTTGTCTATTTGATATGTGGGAGAAATTACGTAAAATTTGGACTATTCCTGATATTCGTAAACGCGTGCTTTTTGTTATTGCACTCCTTGTCGTATTCAGACTTGCTGCACATATTCCTGTTCCTGGGGTGAATACCGAAGGTTTGCGCCAATTTTTGGCAGGAAACCAGGTGCTCGGACTTCTCAATATGTTTTCGGGTGGTACCATTCAGAATTTTTCTATCGTGATGCTTGGGGTTGCTCCGTATATCACAGCGTCGATCATTTTCCAGCTTTTGGCATTGGTCGTGCCACGGTTTGAGGAGTTGTCAAAAGAAGGGGAGTCTGGTCAGCAGAAGATCAATATGTATACCCGCATTGCTGCAGTTCCTCTTGCAGTTCTTCAAGCTTTTGGAACGATTAAGCTGTTAAATCAAACCCAGTATGGTATCTTGGGAGACCTTACCACGTTTAAATACATCTCCATTATCGTTACGATTACTGCAGGAAGTATATTTCTTATGTGGCTCGGTGAACTTATCACTGAGAAAAATATCGGAAACGGAACGTCACTCATCATTTTTGCTGGAATCGTCGCATCCTTGCCGACCACGGTCCAGACCGCGATTCTCAACTACGATGCTTCACAGCTGTATCTCTACCTTCTTTTCATTGCCATGGCAATCGCGACTATTGTTGGGGTCGTATATGTGAGTGAAGGCCAGCGAAATATTCCGGTAAGTTATGCACGTCAGAATCAAGGAACCCGTTCATTCGGCGGTATGACCAATTATCTGCCTCTGCGTCTCAATATGGCAGGTGTTGTGCCAATTATCTTCGCAATTTCCATGGTATTGTTCCCGCCCATGGTCGCACAGTTTTTTATGGGACATGGCGGGTTTATCGGACGCCTCGCTACGTTTGTCGTGAACATCTTCAATAATCAACTCTTCTACGGAATTATTTATTTCGTACTTGTATTCGGGTTCACGTACTTCTATACTTCGGTAGTGTTCAATCCGAAAAAAATGGCTGAGAATCTTCAGCGTCAGGGTGCCTTTATTCTCGGTGTCCGCCCAGGGACCCAGACTGAAGAGTATCTACAGAAGACCATGACCAAACTTTTGTTTTCGGGAGCAATATTCCTCGGTCTTATCGCTATCCTTCCTGTTGCTGCACAAGCAGTCACTGGTTCTCAGACGTTGATTATCGGAGGTACCGGACTTCTTATCGTCGTGTCCGTTGCGATCGAGACGACCAAGCAACTCCAGTCGCAACTCAAGATGCATGAATACGATCATGTATAATACACTTACCTTTGAACACGCCTTCTGTTATACTTTGAAGGCGTGTTTTTAGTTGGATTTATTTATCTATGAAAAAAATTGTTATCCTTCTCGGAATTCCAGGAAGTGGCAAGGGGACACAGGCAAAACGACTGGCTACAGAGTTTAATTATCAGCATATTTCAACCGGTGATTTGCTTCGAGCTTTTGAAAAACGTACCGATATCTCACCCCGCGATACCGAACTGCTTCAGGAAATGAAACAGGGAAAATTGGTGTCTGACCAACTTATTTATCGACTTGCATTCGAAGCCGTTGATGCTGCGCTTGCGAGTGGAAAAGGAGTTGTACTCGACGGTGCGATTCGCACCGAGTCCCAGGCTCGTGGGTATCAGGATTTTTTTGAATCTCGTGGACTATTACATGATATCGTCACTATTGAAATAGCCTTGAGCGATGCAGAAGGAACGACGCGTATTTTGGGTAGAAAAATTTGTTCATCCTGCGGATTTATCATTCCCTATACTCCTCATAATGAGGCACTCACGGTTTGTGAAAAGTGCGGTGGTGCTTTGGTGCGCAGATCTGATGATACTCCGGAAACCGTTCGTGAGCGTATGAAGGAGCAGGGGAATGATGCTGTAGCCCCCGTACGGGAATATTATCGCGATCATGGTCTTTTGTCCGTTGTTGACGGAACGCGTGGGATTGATGAAGTTTGGGAGGAGATGAAAACACGAATTGTATAACCCGTTTTTTCAATTATTTTTTTTAATACAGACGCATTACAATGCGTCTGTATGTTTGTGATACGTGAAATTATGGTATACTTGTCACATTGTATACGATATGTCAGCGTTGAAGCATTTTTTTATTCCGCATTGCGAAAATAATTACCATCCGCACGTACTCCATCACAAGCGTATCTTGTTTTATGGTTTTTTGGGTATCATGGTCAAGGCTGTGGCTGTGCTAACTGCGCTTCTGTTGCCCGCGCAAGCGTTTGTTATTCCTGAAGTGTTGGTCGCCGAGCAGGGGCGTATTATCGAACTTACCAATGAGATCAGGGCACGTGAAGGGAGATCTCCTCTTTCATATGCCGAAAAGTTGGGGCAGTCATCTCTTCATAAAGCTGAAGACATGGCTCGGAATAATTATTTTGAACATATCGGTCCTGATGGTAGGCGCCTTCGTGATTTTTTGCGGGATGTGCAGTATCCCTATTCGGTTGCTGGAGAGAATCTTGCTGTGGGTTTTGCATCTCCTGAGGATGCTGTCGAGGCGTGGGTTGAAAGTCCGACTCATTTTGCCAATCTGATCGATGCGGATTTTGTCGATATCGGTGTTGGAGGATCAGTTGGAATGTACGGAAATGCGTCTGCCGTGTATTTGGTGCAGCATTTTGGCAATCCGAAACCGGGGAGCGTGAGTGAAACACCTGCTCCATCACGTGAGCGCGTCCGCGGTGTCTCCAGTAGTGATACAGAGTCGCTTGCTTCATCTGAACCGTATTATGATTTTGGCGCATCGTATCTGCATTGGGTTTCATCTGAAGGTATAATCGAGCTTACCGCTCGCGCGCGTATTGTGGGCGATGCCGATCGGGTTACCGTACGGGCACAGGGATATGAGTTCGAACTCTCTCGTACGTATGAAGAAAATCTGTGGTCAGGCACCTTGACCATTGCCAAGTCGTATGCGGAATTTTTCAAGGCAGTGTTATCTCCTGAAATTAGTATTTTGTGGTCTCCTGGTACCTCGACCGAATCGATCATTCAGTGGGATACCCTCCCTGAAGTTTCCCTTACTAATACGCATAAATATGAACTTACCCGGATGGTTCCAGCAGTACTCGGATCACTTGCAACCGGCTCTCAGGGAATATTGTATGGTATGATTGCTTTCTTTTCTGTTGCGCTCGCGATCAAGATTTTTGTCGAGATACGGCACCAGCATTATCATGTTATTGCATCAACCTTATTGTTACTTACTCTTTTATCACTTCTTGTAATTGTGTAGCGGGTAGAGAGGCTTCACAAGTGACCTTTTTTTTGCTAGGATAGTATCCTATGTCATATATCAAAACACGAGAAGAACAGTCATGGATCGAAGAGGGCGGGCATATTATCGGCGAAATTCTTGAATATTTGGGAACCCTTGCCGTTGCGGGAGCAAGTGCCTATGATATCGATCGCGAAGCTGAAGCGCTCATCAAGAAAGCACATGGCCGCCCTTCGTTCAAAGGATATCGAAGCCGTCGCAGTGACCCTCCATTTCCGACAACGATTTGTGCTTCGCTTAATGAAGAGGTGGTGCATGGGATTGCTACGAAGACCAAAGTACTCAGCAATGGAGATATTTTTACGATTGATATCGGGATGGAATATCCGGTCAAGAGCGGTCTTGGCAGATTTGGCAATGGATTTTTCACCGATACCGCGATTACCGTTCCTGTCGGAGCAGTTACGCCTGCAGTGAAATTATTGCTTGAGCGAACGTATGCATCTTTGGAACGAGCGATAAATATTGCGCGTCCGGGCAATACCATTGCATCAATCGGTAAAGCAGTGGAAACGTATATTAAGCCGTTTGGGTACGGCATTGTCCGAGATCTTACGGGACATGGTGTCGGATATCAGGTCCATGAGAGCCCGTCTATCCCGAATTATTATGATGCCAAACTTGAATCGATCGAACTTCATCCGGGAATGGTGCTTGCGATTGAACCCATGATTACGCTTGGCGGATACGAAGTCGAAACTGCAGAAGATGGATGGGGTATTAGTACCGTGGATAAGTCACTTAGTGCACATTTTGAACATACGGTTATCGTGACTGAAGGGAATCCGGTCGTAGTAACGAAGCGACCGGGGGAAAAGAAATCGTAAGCAGTACTCATACTAGTTATCTTATGAATATTCTTGCAATTGATTTCGGAACCAAGCATTTGGGACTTGCATGGGTAGGTTCGGGAGTGGATGTAGTACTGCCTTACGGAAGAATTGCGTATTCGGCGTGGAAAC
>CAYWFD010000017.1:5924-14477 GCA_964457885.1 uncultured Gammaproteobacteria bacterium | reverse complement strand
GTCTGACATAGTCGATGATGCACTACCATATTCTTCCCATCCCTGTTTCAAAAAGTTGCTTGACGTATAGACATTGTGTGGAGCGTAACGATCTGTACTTCTCCAAAAATATTTTCCTCGATAAAATTCATTAAAATCAAAATAATTATCTGATCTGAGTTTATTGAGTGCGTCAGGAGAACCGCCCACATGTACATACATTGGCTTTCCGTATTCGCTAGCCCAATCAAGGAAGTATGGGCGGGCACTGCGTACCGGACCAATCTTTGAAATATCTTCTCCCTCAGGAAACAGTGCCATAAACCGCGAATAATTCGCCTCAACCGGGGCTTCATAGACCACTGAGGCGCGAGCAAGCCCTGATTGTGGACGGGCATCCAGATGATTTTCAATCATGACCGCATATATGCGTGGATTCTCTTCTTCTCGAGGTACACACACCCCGTCGAGGGTGCGTGGCGTACATAGAATTCTCGCTTCATCGGGTGCAGTTTCCTGATCAACGACTCGAGAAAGACCCTGATCTGCTGCCTGTACCAAAAACCAGACAAGCAATACAACTCCCAATAGAGCAATGATACCAGAGGCGATATATAACAGTTTTATTTCTTTATTTGCGATAGTGATAGTATCTTTGTTCATAGTAATACACAGTATAACGTACCCGGATGATAAAGTCGAAAGTCGTAGTCAAAATTCGATTCAAAAAACCGCCAGAGTGTTCCAGCGGTTTTGTATGTATGATTTATTATTTCTTTTCAGAAGTAGCTTCTCCTGCCGCCTCTTCTTCTTTTTTACCTTTCTTTTCAACTTCGATATCCTCAATCGTAGATGCTGGTGTATCTTCCATTGCTTTCAATTCTTCTTCAGATAATGGAGCCGAGACTTTTGCGATAAGCATATCAGGATCTCCGACTGCGGTAATACCACTTGGGAGTACAATATCTTTGACGTGAATTGCATCGTCGTAGGTCTGCAACACTGATAGATCAACAGTAACTTCACTCACCAAATCCTTTGGAAGACATTTAATTTCGAGTGTGTCGTGTGTTTTCATGAATGTACCGCCTTCTTTGACTGCAGGAGATTCTCCAACAAAGAGAAGATCAATTGCCGCATGCATTTCTTCGTTCATATTGATCTGACGAAGATCGAAATGGATGATGGTACTCTTCACCGGATCATACTGGACATCCTGTACCAATGCCTTGACCGCCCCCGTCTGCCCTTCAACCGTAATATCAATAAGACTTGATTCTCCGGCCTCGTTATATAATTTGACAAATTCATTAGAAGCGACACTGACTGGAGTAGGTTCTCGGTCAGGACCATAAATAACGCCAGGGACCTGTCCGGCATGTCTAAGTTCAGTCAACTTTTCGTGACCTCGTGTTTTGAGTGTAAGTGAATACGGCATAAATACTCTATTTAAAACAAGTTAATTCATTATCATAGTAAGTGATCGGGAAAATGCAGGATGCATTAATGCCTGATAGCACTCAATAATAGTATCCTCACTGATCGCTTCTTTTGGTCGGAAACGGATAATATCCTCATAGGTGAGATCACTCATCATCCCGATAAGACCTAATCCGAGTTGAGTGCTTCCGATAAAAAAAATCAGGGAATTCTGGCACGCGGAACAAGTCGTGTGAAGTATCTGTGAGCCTTCGGTGGTTTCGACGGTTTTAATATGTTCGTTTTCAAAAACCGTAGTACACACCGGACATTCCCGCATGACTTTGAATTGAGACCGGAGCGAATCCAGAGAAAATTGTGGTTGTGGTCTACCCATACAAAGCTGAAGCACTATAGCAAAAGAATGTCAGTTCGTCAAGAGAGAACGTGGACTCGATCGGGCAGCGCTCTCAGCAATCCCAATCAACAGAAAATTGGCAATCAAAGACGACCCTCCGTAGCTGACTAATGGTAATGTAACACCTGTGACAGGCAAAAGTCCAATCGCAGCGCCGACATTGATCACCACCTGCAAAAGGAAAATAAGGGCGATACCGAGGGTGATATAAGACGAAAACTCCCCTCGTGCCCGGTAGGCAATAAGACCGAGACGAAACAGAAGGAGGCCATATAGTGCAAGCACAAGACAGGTCCCTATGAATCCGAGTTCTTCCCCAATGACCGAAAAAATGAAGTCGGTCTGAGCCTCCGGGAGAAAATGAAGCTGTGACTGGGAACCGAAGCCGAGGCCGCGCCCGAAGATGCCGCCAGCCCCAATCGCGATAATCGACTGGGTGACATTATACCCTGCTCCCAAGGGGTCGCGCTCAGGATCAAGAAAGGTCAGAATACGGTCCTTCTGATACGGCTGGAGGAAAAACATCCACGCAGATATCGACACCACGATGCCGAGAGCTATAAGACCGAGTGTGTAGCGTTTGGGAATACCAGCCAAGAGCATAATGCCGAACCATACTCCAACCAAAACCATTCCAGATCCGAGATCTGGATGCAACATGATCAAACCTGCCAAAAGCCCAGCAAGAATGGTCATGACAAGCAAGAATTGCCAGCGCTGGAATTGTCTGGCCTGTCGATCGATGCGCCATGCGAGAAAAATAATCAACGCGATCTTTGCAAATTCAGCAGGCTGGAATGAAAAACCTAATATCCGAAACCAGCCAGTTGTCCCACGAACAGTAACTCCGAAAAATAAGACGGCGACCAAAAGTAGGAGTGCCGTGAGATAAAAAAATTTAGCGTGGGCTTCATAAAACGTGATGTGCACCCGTGAAAATATCACCAGTCCGACAAACCCAATACCAAGTGCCAATGCCTGTCTCGAAAAAAAAGTAAGCCCCTCACCCCGTGAAAGGTCGACACTGTAAATCGCTGCAAGACCGATACACGAAAGAATAAGCACGGTAAAGAGCAAAATTGCATCATACCCCCTGAATGTTCGTGTCAGAAATCCAAGCATACGTTATTACCAATATCACCATGCGGGTCACTATAGCAAGATGTACGGAAAATTCAAAACAACCCCCGTCAGCAGGTATCAGGATGAAAAATTAGCGATTCATAAACACGCCTGGATCAAAAACATTGACCAAAGGCTCAACCGTGACCGAATCGATAAGTGCGTCTTCGGAAAATACACCGACCGAAAGAGCGCGTACTTCCCCGCCAACAAACTGAGAAAGTGATAAGGGGGCAAGACCCACCAATTGTCCACCGCGCTCAAATCTGATAAGTGCGGGAAATTCCCAAAAATCAAATACCGAATTATTCGTAAGAGAAAATCTCACAATCGGAGCGGCGATATTTTCTGATCGATTTGCCGGAGTATATGAAAAATCGCCAACACTCACACTTATCCGTTGATCCCGATACAAAACTGGATCAGAAATTTCATGAGGATCGATCCGTTTCCAGCCGAGCGACACAATCTCCAAGGCAGGTCCGCTCGGATATTCCGTAGATTCATATCCCAAAAGAACCAACGACCGGCGCGTATCAGGTAATATCGTCGCTTCACGCGACTCAGTCGCGCCGAGAGCACTGGTAAATCGATAGGTTACCACCGCAATCCATTCACGATTAGGATTGGTGACTTCGGCAAAAAAATCATACCGATTTTCGATACCGGAAAATAACTCAGCAGCAGTAAATTGCAGTGCGGTTGGAGTAAAACGTTGTCCCGCATGGGAAGGCAAATACGAATACGATAAATTCTGCAGATTCGCCTGGTCAGTCTGATAATCAAAGATAAAATATTTCCCAAGAAAAACGAGACTAGTGCCAAGCGTTGCAACACTCCACACCGTCAATACAGAAACAATTACTTTACGAAGTGTCGTATGATGTTTGGCATACCACGTAGCGGCCCGCAATGTCTGATTGGGAAAGGTGCCGGTCGGATCTTCATATCGATCCAATAATGACGGTTTTTTGTTGAACATAGTGAAGATAGTATACCACAATTGAGCATTAAAGTCGTAACATCCCCCGCTTGCTTTCGCCCCTCCGCTATGGTAAACTGCCTACCGATTAGTGAATGTAATCTATTCGTGATCTATGGCAAAAACAGCAAAAGTAAACTCATCGTACAGCGCAAAAAATATTCAGGTACTTGAAGGTTTGGCTGCAGTTCGGAAACGTCCGGGAATGTATATCGGCTCGACCGGGGCTCCAGGTCTCCATCACCTCATCTGGGAAGTCGTCGACAACTCGATCGATGAAGCCATGGCAGGACACTGCGATGTTATTACGATCAAACTCTTGCCGGATCACTGGATCGAGGTTACCGACAACGGACGCGGTATTCCAGTAGACATTCATCCGCAAAAAAAAGTAAGTGCACTCGAGCTGGTACTTGGTACCCTCCATGCTGGAGGTAAATTCGGTGAAGAAGATGGAGGATACAAGGTATCTGGAGGTCTTCATGGAGTCGGTGTGTCAGTAGTAAACGCTCTCTCTACCGAACTTGTTGCAACCGTACATCGCGACGGGAAAATTTGGGAACAAAAATATAAAATCGGCAATGCGCAAAACAAGGTAAAGGCAATTGGTACGACCAAAACCACTGGAACCACGATCGCATTCCGAGCAGACGACACGATTTTTGAAACGATTGATTACGAATGGAAATACATCATCGACCATATCCGTCAGCAGACCTATCTCAACAAAGGCGTCAAAATCGTCATTACTGACGAACGCACGGAGGAGGAACGGACGAAAGACAAAACCGCGCTTCCCTTCAAGAAGAACACGCATCAATTCTTTTTTGAAGGTGGAATCGAGAGTTACATCCGCCATATCAACAAGAACAAAGAACCGAAGCACGAAAACATTTTCTATACTGAAAAAACAGTCGACAATACCATTGTTGAAATCGCACTACAATACACCGGGGACTTCACCGAGTCACTTCATGCGTTTACCAATAATATCACCAATCCGGACGGTGGTACGCATGTATCAGGATTCAGAACCGCGCTCACAAGAACGCTCAACACCTACGCGAGAAACAAAGGAATGCTCAAAGAAAAAGATGGTAATCTTACCGGAGAAGACGTGCGAGAGGGACTCAGCACGATTATCTCGATAAAGACTCCGAACCCGCAATTCGAAGGACAGACCAAAGCGAAATTGGGAAATCCGGAAGTGAAGCCGGCGGTCGAATCTGTATTCGGAGACCAATTCATGATCTTCCTTGAAGAACATCCGAAAGATGCCGAGGCAATTATCGGCCAGTGTATGATCGCGGCGCGTGCTCGTGCTGCGGCGAAAATGGCACGTGACACCGTGCTCCGCAAAAGTGCCTTGGAAGGATTCACCTTACCTGGAAAACTTGCAGACTGCTCCAGCAGAAAACCGGAACGCTGCGAACTCTATATCGTGGAAGGAGACTCGGCAGGCGGAAGTGCAAAACAAGGTCGCGACCGAAATACCCAGGCAATCCTCCCACTTCGTGGTAAAGTATTGAATGTGGAACGCGCACGGCTCGATAAGATTCTCACCAATAATGAATTAAAGTCGCTCATCATTGCGATGGGGACCAATATCGGTGAAATGTTTGACATCACCCGACTTCGCTATCACAAGATCATCATCATGACCGATGCCGACGTCGACGGATCACACATCCGCACACTGCTCCTCACTCTCTTCTTCCGCTACTTCCCTGATCTTATTTACCAGGGACACATCTACGTAGCACAGCCACCGCTCTTCAGTATCAAAAAAGGGAAAGAAGTAAACTGGATTTACAACGAGACTGCCCTCAATGACTACAAAAAGAAATTCGGAATTACTGACGAAGACATGCAAGTAGTCGAAGAAGAGACCGATGTAGACGCTCCAGCACCAGAGGTAGTCGAAAGTAAAGCTGGAAAATCAAAACTCAATATTCAGCGATATAAAGGTTTGGGAGAAATGAACCCAGAACAGCTCTGGGAGACCACCATGAACCCTGAAAACCGTGTCTTGAAGCGCGTCGGTATCGAAGACGCAGAGAAAGCTAGTGAAACTTTCGACATTCTCATGGGAAGTGAAGTCGCCCCTCGCAAAAAGTTCATTCAGACTCACGCAAAGAATGTAAAAAATCTCGATATCTAAAAAACAAACAACCGCCTTAAGGCGGTTGTTTTAACTTAAAAAAACGAACGCTCCGACCAAGAATAGATCCCGGACGGAGCGCAAATGAACTAAAATTCGTAACCACCGACGAAACCCCGAGGTTGCGGAATCCGATGTCGCGTCCTGCGCTTATCCCACAGCTCATCGAGATGAGAACTGCGGCAGTTGGGACACTGGAACATGAGCATCAGATACAGTCGGTAGGAAAGCTCCGTTCCAAGCCACTCCCGGGCCTTCGGCCTGATCTTACTTCTCACGAAGTTGATTGCACCCCAGAGTATCTCCTCTTCGACGAGACTGAGAATTACACAGGGGATGGCCCACAGATTCCTCCAGAAGTACCAGAAGAACACGTCCACGAACGAATACCACGGTCTCCAGAAGTACGTCCACAGAAGAGTGACCTTGGACTCCTTCTTCTGTATTGCACTGGATTTTCTCTTCTTGTTGTGACCCATGTCGTTACCTCCTTGAACCATCACGACAGTGAATACCTAATCACAGACTCAAGCATAAGTCAAAAACTTGACATTCTCCCCTATTCCTGGTATAGTTCTCCTATCAATCGGCCCAAGGCCGTTTTTAAAATAGCGAACGTTTTTATATGAATCTCATCACCTACGTCAAAGATTCAGTGCACGAACTCAAAAAAGTCACCTGGCCGACCAAAAAACAGGCTATCAACTACACGATTATCGTCGTAGCGCTCGCAATCGGCATGGCGATCTTCTTTGCGCTCTTGGACCAGCTCTTCAACCTCGGTCTCGAAAACCTTATTTAATCCTACCTTTCAGGCCTTTTAAGCATTTCAAGCCTTTATACTATGGCTAAGCAACAAAGCAATCTCGGTAAACGCTGGTACGTAATCCACACCTACAGCGGATACGAAGAAAACGTAAAGCACAATCTCGAGCAGCGTATCGAATCATTCGACATGCAGGATAAGATCTATCAGGTGCTCGTTCCGAAAGAGAAAAAAATCAAAATCAAGAACGGAAAACGCAACGTGGTCGAAGAAAAAATCTTCCCAGGTTACGTACTCGTCGAAATGGTTGTGACCGATGACTCGTGGTATGTGGTCCGAAACACCCCAAACGTAACTGGATTTATTGGTACCGGTACCACCCCGACTCCGATTGATGCCAAGGAAATGCTGTCCCTGACCAAGCGCATGGACGTAGAAGATCCGAGCCACAAGATCGATGTCGAAGTGAATACGCCGGTTCGTATCGTAGACGGTCCTTTCAAAAACTTCGAAGGGAAAGTTGCGGAAGTCGACAGCTCACGAGGAAAAATCAAAGTATTGGTCAACATGTTCGGTCGCGAGACTCCGGTCGAACTCGACGCATTGCAGGTTAAAAAAATCTAAACAAATTCAGGCTTATAATGCTTAAAAGGCTTATAATGCTTAAAAGGCTTGAGAGAAATCTTTCTCCGCTTCTAAACCTTTTATGCATTTCCGCCTTATAAGCATCTCTAAGCCTTATAGGCCTCATAAGCTTTATTGTATGGCAAAAAAAATTACAACCCAAATCAAACTTCAGATCGTGGGTGGCGCTGCAAACCCAGCACCTCCAGTAGGTCCAGCACTCGGACAACACGGTCTCAATATCCAGGACTTCTGCACCAAATTCAATGCAGCGACCCAGGATAAAAAAGGTGAAGTCGTACCGGTAATCATCAACGTATACGAGGACCGTACATTTGACTTCATCATGAAAGTGGCTCCAGCAAGTGAGCTCATCAAAAAAGCAGCAAAAATCAGCAAAGGCGCTGGTAACCCGCTCAAAGAAAAGGTGGGCAAAATCACTCGAGCACAGCTCCGTGAAATCGCTGAGAAAAAAATGCCTGACCTCAATGCCAATGACATTGATGCGGCAATGAAAATTATCGAAGGAACCGCTCGTCAGATGGGAGTAACCGTTGAATAAAAACGATACAAAAAACCGCCAGAGACAACTCGGCGGTTTTTATTTTCCCAAGAAAAAACAAATCGTGGTATACTTGCATTACTACTCTTTTTCTTCTGTTATGAAAAAAATATTCCCAGTGCTTGCGATCGCAACACTCTCACTCATAGTGCACACACCCTCTGCAGATGCCGCAACCACCAGTTGTTCCCTGCGTACCAAATCTGCGTATCAATCCTCTCTCAGTACCGATATTTATTATATTACCGAAGACTGTACCAAACAGCTCTTCAGAAATGAGGCGGATTTTTTGACATACTTCGATTCCACAAGCAAAATCAATCGGATTGATGACCTGACCCTCCGTGCAGTACCAAATGACGTAGAAAAATATGTACCGCTCAAGTCTGAGGCAGGAGATGACAACACCTCGACTGGAGGAAAGACAAACACAAATACCGGAAGTGGTAGCTCATCCAATTCTTCAGGATCGAAAGCAGACGGTAGATCAGAAACTCTGATCCTGCGTGATGGATCGATT
>CAYWFD010000017.1:0-5914 GCA_964457885.1 uncultured Gammaproteobacteria bacterium | reverse complement strand
AGTATATCTCGTGATCAATAATACTAAATACCACATCGCAAACGGAGAAACATTTATCGAATTGGGATTACGTCCTCAATGGATCGAGATGGTGTCTGATACAACCCTGAATGCAATCCCGACCGGTTCCACGCTGAATATGTTTCCGAACAGCAATCTCATGAGTGAAGCGGCTCCTAATTATATGGTATTCAAAGATAAAAATAGTGCGAATATCTATCGAGTGGAACCGAGCACACAGGATCCCAAATACCAAGTACTTCGAAGAATCTCGAATGAAACTGCATTTCGACGATTGAACTATCGGACAGATCGGCTGCCACAAGTCACGATCTACCCTTTCGAAGAAATATCCATGATCGGGGTCAATGCAAAAACCATATTCCGTGAAGGATCTGATTTTACCGCGTCGACGCAACTCACGTACAAAGGAACATTCGCGGACATCATGAAAGAGCGGCAATCGGGTACGGATACCAGTATATTTGCACGAAAAGAAGTAAAGGAAAAAATCTACTTTGAATATCCCCCGGCATACAAAGTGGTCAGGGGATTCTCCTACACACGAGCATTCGGAAATGAATACCTGGTCGGATTCATGAAATCAAGTGCTCCTGACGATGCACTATACCTATCGGTGATGCCACTACCACAGAAAAAAGGGTCGTATAGTGCTTCAGATATCCGAGATCAGGTGGACATTGCACACGGAAATACCGTAGGATTCGAACAATCCGACCTAATTCGAAAAAATTGGAAAACAGAAACCAAAACTCACACCACGCTCGGCTACATCAAAATTACTACAACAGAATTCACCAATGGAAAAATTGAAACCCGAATCACTGCGATATACAAAAACAACATTTTCTCAGGTCTAATCAAAACAACACATGCGGTAAAACCCGAATTTGAAGACCTCTTTTACTTTGTCGCACGCACATTCCACAGGACAAATTAAACTCATACAGGACAAGAGCCGTACATGTATGCTATACTTACATACATAGTAATGCCTGTTATGCATCATATTATCAGACTCACGAGTATTGATCCTGAATTCCAGTCAGGAATTGTCCGCTCGCTTGAGCCACACGACGTTGCCCTTTCCTCGACAACGATCGAAAATACACATACCGATCCACACACCACCATTCTTGGTGTATTTGTTGACTCTACCATAGACAAGCGAGTGATTGATTCCATGCCCCACCTCATGCACATCGCTACATTTTCTACCGGCTTTGACCATATCGATCTCGCATATGCGGCAAAGAAAAAAATTACAGTCTCAAACGTGCCCACCTATGGAGAAAATACCGTTGCTGAGCACGCACTCGCCCTTCTCCTTGACCTATCGCGAAAAATATATCCGTCGATCAAACGGGTAAAAGAAGGTAGGTACGATTATCATGACCTTCGAGGCTTTGACATCAAAGGAAAGACTATTGGTGTCGTAGGTACGGGACACATCGGCATTCATTTCATCAAACTACTTTCAGGATTCGAAGCGCACATCCTCGCATATGATGCATTTCCAAAACCTGCATTGGAAAAAGAATACGGATTCTCATACGCACCGCTTGAACGCCTGTTCAAAGAATCAAACATTATTTCACTTCATGTTCCACTCTTGCCCTCGACGACACATTTGATCAACACTACTGCGGTTAAAAAGATGAAACATGGGATATATATCATCAACACCGCACGTGGCGCATTGATTCAACCAGAGGCATTACTTAGTGGACTACAGGACGGCACAATTGCAGGAGCAGGGCTTGACGTACTCGAAGAAGAATTAATTTTCAAAACGCCCGAAAGTATCATGCGTCTCAAAAATCCCAAAGAAATACGGCAAGCACTCATTGAAAACGCAATCATCGATCACCCAAATACCGTGATCACACCACATAACGCATTCAATAGTACTGAAGCACTCAATCGAATAATTGACACTGCAACTGAAAATATCAAAAACTTCATCGCGGGACTCCCTTCCAATCTAGTACGTAGATAAGCTATGCCCGCAAAGACACACGGACACTCATCACTTGCGCATATCTATATCCTCGTCCTCGCAAGCTCACTTGCGATTGGACTCTTTCTTCCTACACAGGGCTCACTGCTTTACCCCTTTGTCACCTATTTTCTTGGTGCAATTTTCTTTTTTTCTGCACTCAAACTCCACATACAAGATGTAATTGAAACCGCCCATGAATGGAAAACAATCACACTCGTAACGATAATAAAACTAATTCTCATTCCTATCGTCGTATACGGGCTCACCTCCATATTGATTCCACAGGTAGCATTTGCTTTTTTACTTCTCTCAGTAATGCCGACGGCCATGACCGCACCATTGTTCACCAGCATGGCCCACGGAAAACAGAGTTTTTCGCTCGTACTCTCGATCATCACCTCACTCATCGTACCGATCAGTGCACCGCTCATGATCCGTTTCCTGGCACCAGCGAGTGTATCAATCGATATCGCCAACATGGGCATGCGGATGGCACTGGTAATCATAATCCCTATTCTCGCAGCTGAATTTATCAAACATGCCACACCACACGTCGCGACCACAGTAACCAAATTATCGCGAGGCGGATCCTTAATGGCCCTTGGACTTTTGCTCATTGGGGTAATATCTATCCACGCGTCGACCATTATCGACACACTCATACGGCATCCTTTTACATATCTTCTTCCCTTGTGTGCATTATTTATCATCATGCACGCGATCGGTTATTTCCTCTTTTCATGGCTCTCGTATAAAAAACGCATCGCAGCAACCGTCTCGATTGCCTATATGAATTTCACTCTGGCGATTTACATTGCAACCACATTCTTCCCAGAACCTGCAATCGTATTACCGATCATTATCTCAGCAATCCCTTGGAGTATAGCAATCATCCCATTTGCTGAATTTGCCGAACATCATGGACATACATCGTAGTAGAGACAGGTTGCAACCTGTCTCTACATCTTGACATTTCCCTCACGATAGCGTATTCTCTCTGCATTATTCACGTGGGACCTTGCCATACCATATATGCGAGGGTTTGTACCACTAACAAAGACTAGTATGTCAAAACGCATGAAAGACCTTGCAAGCAAGGTCGACGCGACAAAGGTATATTCGCTTGATGAAGCGATCACCTTGGTAAAAGAGACCTCGACCGTAAAATTCGACGCTTCAGTCGAAGTACACGTACGTCTCGGAATCGATACCAAAAAAAGTGACCAGCAGATCCGCTCGACCGTTGCTCTTCCACACGGAACCGGCAAAACCAAAAGTGTGGCCGCATTCGTCGGATCAAACGATGAAAAAGCTGCGGAAGAAGCCGGAGCTGACTTCATCTACGGAGAAAACGAAATCAAAGGAATTCAGTCAGGAACGGTAAAAATCACCTTCGATATCGCGGTTGCCACTCCTGAAATGATGCCTAAACTCGCGGTCGCGGCTAAAGTACTTGGTCCAAAAGGATTGATGCCTAACCCAAAGACCGGAACCGTAGATAAAGATGTCAAAAAGATGGTAACTGATCTCAAAAAAGGTAAAGTTGCCTTCAAAAACGACGATACTGGAAATGTACATGCATCAATCGGTAAAGTAAGCTTTGATGCAGCAAAACTCAAAGAAAACTTCGAAAGCTTCGTCGATGCGTTGAAAAAGGTAAAACCAAACTCTGCAAAAGGAACCTACCTCAAAGCGGTATACCTGACGAGCAGTATGGGACCCAGTATCAAGGTGGAAGTTTCCCAATAAAACCAATCAAAAACCTGCCAATACGGCGGGTTTTTTGATATATAAATAAGAAGACCCCGTACCAATATGATACGGGGTTTTACCCTACTTCATTTCTCGACCGCGAGGAACTGCTCGCCCAGATTCCAGAGAATGTCGGAACCATCCCAAACAAAATCGACGCCAGTACCATCCAAAAGATGGTCCTGATTGAGATAGTAGTCGACGATGTCAAAGAAAATACGGAGCACGCAGTGGTCGCCACTCAAATCGAAGCAGTGCGAACCAAGCAGGAGAAATCCTTTCATCGGGGGGATCTTATTGAAATACTCACGCGTGAACGCGAGAGCCTCCCGAAAGGTCGCAGGACGAAGATTCCGCGAGTTAAGGTATTCTTCAATCTGCGAAGTTGACATAGCACGACGAAGGGTAAAGACGCGGCATTTAATATCCACCATACCCATCTTCGAACCAGTCTCCTTACCATACCCCTTGTCACGCACATGATCAAAGAGTTCCGAGAAGTCAGGAGCGATGTTGAAAGCATGATCGTAGTTGACCGAAACAAAAAACACACTCTTGTGGATTCTCATTTTTTTCTCCTATCCTAAAGAACGTATTGTTACCAAAATTGATAACGACCGAGTATAGCAGAGAGAGAGAGATTTGTCAAGAGTTTGAGCTATATTTTAGCTTATTTTAGCTAAAATTATTTTATATCGAAACAAGAAATAGACAAAAAAAATACAAATCATATATATTCTTATTGGATCTGAACTTTCTTGCTATGAACTGTTACACCATGCTACACTTCACCTATCTTACCCTTAAAAAGGTCTATGTCTGATACTGTCCAAACAACTGTCCACAAACGCCCATCATGGGACGAATACTTCATGGAGATCGCTCAGACCGTAGCCAAACGCGCAAGCTGTGATCGGGGTCGCTCAGGATGTGTCATTGCAAAAGACAAACAAATTTTAGTAACCGGCTATGTCGGAGCTGCAGCAGGACTCCCTCACTGTGACGAAGTAGGACACCAAATGAAAACCATAACCCATGAAGATGGGCGCCAGAGCCAACACTGCATGCGGACCACACACGCTGAACAAAATGCAATTGTACAGGCAGCACGTATCGGTGTTGCAATTAGCGGATCGACACTCTATTGCAAAATGACACCATGTGCCGCATGTGGACGCATGATTATCAATGCAGGAATTAAACGAGTTGTCTGTGAAAAAAGATACCACGCAGGAAGCGAATCAGAAGACATGTTTAGAAAAGTAGGAATTGAACTTGATTATTTCAATGAAGAAGTAGAGCAGTATGCAAACCAATAAAATAATTCTCGGATTCGTAGGAGACCTCGCCAGCGGAAAAGGTACTGCAGCAAAATACCTACAAGAAAAATACGGAGCGACCACGTACCGATTCTCGACGATGTTGCGAGATATTCTTGATCGCGTATATGTACCAAAATCGAGAGAAAACTTACAACAGCTCTCGACATTTCTTCGCGAATCATATGGTCAAGACGTCATGAGTAGAGTTATCGCAGAAGACGTCGCACGGGATAGCAACAAGCTCGTGATTGTCGAAGGAATCAGACGGCCAAGCGATATTGAATATCTTAAAAAACTCCAAGGATTCCATCTGATATACCTGACGGGAGAGCCCAAAATTAGATGGGAACGTCTCGTAGCACGACGTGAAAATCCGGGAGACAGTGAGAAGACATTTGAAGAATTTCTCAAAGATGAGACTGCTGAAGCAGATCGAATGATCAAGGAATTGGGTAGAACCGCGCCGGACAAAATTGAGAATAACGACGGATTCGAAGAATTTTATCAAAACCTTGATGCACTTGTCTTGAAATATGAACATTAATATCAAACGAATCGATACCTCTCTTCCTCTTCCCGAATACCAGACCAAGGGAGCCGTAGCGTTTGACCTCTACGCGCGTACCACTGAAATAATTCCGGCTCGAAGCCTCGCATTGATACCTACGAATTTTATTATCAAAACACCCGAAGGATACATGCTCATGCTGACTGCGCGGTCGAGTCTTGCGAAAAAAAAAGGGCTCATGATGGCAAATGGCGTTGGAACGATCGATCAGGATTATTGCGGTGACACCGATGAGCTCAAACTCAACGT
>CAYWFD010000016.1:0-14662 GCA_964457885.1 uncultured Gammaproteobacteria bacterium | reverse complement strand
AAGTGAGTAGTACCGTATTTGGTGTCGCAGGTTATCCTGATGTGCTTGAGGTATCGGGGAAATATGCGTATGTGGGCAGTAATGTTATTGGTGGAAGTTCGTGTCCTACTCAATGTGAGTTTAATATCATCGATATTTCAAATCCTACGGTTCCAGTCGGGGTGGGTAGTTTAAATTTGAGTACGAGTCCTACTAGTATTGAAGTGATAGGAACGTACGCCTATGTTGGTGTAAGTAATGGAGGAAGTTATGATTTTTATATTATCGACGTTTCAGATCCAGTAAATCCAGTAATAGCGGGCGGAGTAAATCTACCTGCTGGTGTGGGTTCAGTAAATATTGCAGGAAGGTATGCATATGTCAAAACAGGAACATATCTTTCGACGATTGATATTTCCAGTTCTACTGCTCCCACTGAGATCAGTCAAGAAAACATAGGTCTGGCTGGTATGGCCGAAGTCTCAGGTAAATATGCGTATCATATAAGTGACGGCGCTCTATCAGTAATTAATCTTGGTGGTATCGAGAGTCCTGCTGCCCACATCGGAGCGCTCCAATCAAGCAACATCTCAGTTACCGATAACATCACCATCGGAAATAACGCCTACATTGCAAATGCGCTTAATGTGGGGAGTGGTGGTATCAAAACCGATGGTGATATATCTTTGAATGGAGTTTTTAGTCAAACTCCGTTGACACAAGCACGGAAAATTGGATCGATTGATATTGGTGCGGAGGGCGCACAAAAGATAGAAGTAATCGGTAACTATGCGTATCTAGGTTCAGGAGGTACCACTAGTGATTTCCGCATATTCGATGTTTCACACCCCACTGTTCCAACATATGTAGGATCTTATGATTTTCCTGATGGTCCTGATAGCAACGGTATCTTTGATATGCAGGTGGTAGGTGCGTATGCATATCTAGGCGGTGGTGGTATAGGTAATATGGATGATGAATTTCGCATCATTGACATTTCAACATCCTCGGCCCCTACTGAAGTGGGATACTATGATTTCCCTGAAGATGTATATACCTTACAGGTTGTTGGTAATTATGTATATGTAGGCTTGTACGATCCGCTTAGTGGGCATGACGATTTCCGCGTCCTCGACGTCTCAAATCCTACCGCTCCTGTTGAAGTTGGGTCGTATGATTCAGGTACTTATGGTGTGACAAATGGTTTGGAGGTCGTAGGAAAATATGCTTATCTGGGGGTACTTTCTACAAGCACTGATGAGTTCGTTATCCTCGACGTCTCAAATCCTACCGCTCCTGTTGAAGTTGGGTCGTATGATTTCAGTAGTAATATAATAGATATACAAATATCTGGTAAGTATGCATATGTAACCATAATAGGTTCACCAAGTTCGCTGCACGTCCTCGACGTCTCAAATCCTACCGCTCCTGTTGAAGTTGGGTCGTATACAGCGAGTGCCCAGGTCGGTGCTGTGAATATGCTTGGTCATTATGCCTATTTTACGATTACTGAGGGGGTAGAAATCGTAGACATTGCAAATCCTGTTGCTATCTATAATATTGGAACGTGGCTATTGGGGGAAGGTGAATATATACCAAGTATGCGTATTGCTGGAAAGTACGGGTATGCTGCATTGCAAAGTGGCTCAAATAGGGAATTGGTTATTTTTGACCTTGGTGGTATCGATAGTCCCGCAGCACATTTTGGCGCACTGCAATCCAGCAATATCAATGTCACTGATAATATTATTATAGGTAATAATGCGTATATTTCAAACACGCTCAATGTCGGCGGCAGTATCAAAATCGATAGTGGCCTTTCAGTTGCGGCTTCAAATGTCTTTATGCCAGGTCTCGGTGCTCCTTCATCCACTTCAGACATTTTATGTCTCCAGCCAGATGGACGAGTAACGCATCAGGCAAGCAATTGTACCGTATCTTCGCAGCGCTTCAAGCATGATATTGAGTCCTGGGATGACGGTTTGTCGACGATTATGCAATTGCGCCCAGTATCATATAAACGAAATTATGATGAGGTGGAAGAACTCGGTCTTATTGCAGAAGAAGTCGATCTGGTAAATAAACATTTTGTAATTTACGAACCTGATGCTACTACAACTCCTCGATCAGTTGATTATGAACGCTTGGTAATTCCCCTTATATCCGCGGTTCAGGCACAACAATCACAAATTGATGGATTGATTCTCGCCTATGCAGGTGTGTCGTCTACTGAGCCTGGTGTTACATCAGAGGAAGAGTTGCTCTATGCCGCCAATCGTCCGCTTACCTCAGCACTCAATTATCTCATGGATAAAATTTCAGGTGCCGCATTCATAATCAAGGATTTTGTAGCAGAGCGGGTGACTGCAATGGTAGGAGTCTTCCACAAGGTAAAGGTAGAGACCGGAATTGAAATGAAGGATCGCGCGACCGGCGAGTTGTATTGTATCGGAATTGAGAGTGGGGAGATCGTGAAAACATTTGGAGGATGTGGAAGTGGAGATTCCGAACCGGAGCCTGATGAAAATGAAAATTCCTCCATATCTACGGATATCGAGTCGGAAGACACGGTTGCACCTACCACTTCGACAGATCCTGAAATTCCTGAAGATGTGATCAGTACCACGACAACGCCAGCTCCTGAAATTACCGAAACCGTGTCGACGATCCTTACTGAAATCTTTACTTCATCGACTTCCGAAGCGTCTCCGTAAGGATGAGTAGATGAATATGCGTCATTTTTTCACAAAACGAATGCGATATACTGGTACCCTGATCGGTATCAGTATTTGGTTCGTGATGACTGGGGCGGCACATGCCGCGACCGGTACGATTGATCCAGGGAATAAATACGGTTGGGGAGAAAACATGGGATGGATTAATTTCGCACCGGTTGATTCAGGAAGTACGTATCACGGATTGGTCATTACTGATACGGCAGTTACCGGATACGCATGGTCGAGTATGTTTGGGTGGATCAATTTTGCTCCATCGAGCGGTGGAGTGACCAATACGTGCAGTACGGGACAATTAGGTGGCTATGCCTGGTCACAGTCATTTGGCTGGATTCCGATGAGTGGGGTCGTTATCAATGAAAACGGGATATTTACGGGGGTCGGCGGAACAACAAACGCAGCAGGAAGGATTAATTTTAGCTGTGCTAATTGCAGTGTGAAAACTGACTGGAGGCGATGCAGTAGCGGCGGAGATGTCCCTCCCACCGAGCCGCCGGTGACTCCTCCGACAGAACCACCTACTGAACCTCCGACGGAACCTCCCACTGAGCCGCCAACTGAACCCCCGACCGAGCCACCAGTAGAGCCACCGGTTGTCCCTCCCACTGAGCCGCCGGTGACTCCTCCGACAGAACCACCTACTGAACCTCCGACGGAACCTCCCACTGAGCCGCCAACTGAACCCCCGACCGAGCCACCTGTCACTCCTCCGACCAACCCACCCACCGATGGGGGTGATACGGGGAGTAGTGGAGGAGGGGGAGGAACATCAGCTATTGGTTCTGCAGTTGAAACAGTAAAAAACGTCGTAAGTACACAGATTCAAAAAACAGTAGATGCTGTAAAAAATACACTTAATGTTATTTCAGCCTCACTCGAAAAAACAGCCGCAGGTCGTGCGGTCAAAGAAACCGCGACTGCCGTGTATGAGACGACTAGACAGGTGATTAATAACCCAGTGGTTGAGAAGGCGAATACTACTGTAGTCACTCCAGCGATTGCTACTGCGGCTGCTGCACAGGTGGTGGCAACTGGTTTTCAGCTCTCACAGGTATTGTTATATGTTCGGCTGATTTTTTCACAGCCATTCTTACTGTATCGACGTCGCAAACAAAAACAGTGGGGTGTGGTGTATAATGCATATACTAAACAACCAATTGATTTGGCTGCGATCCGTCTCATCAATGCTCGGACTGGTGCCGTCAGCCAGACACAGGTTACTGATACTGATGGGCGGTACTTTATCTCGGGTGATAAGGGGGCGTACCATATTGAGGTTCAGAAAGAAGGATTTGCGGGGCAAAGTGAATATCTTAAGAATTTTTCAGAAGACCGTGCGTTTAGTAATTTGTATCACGGCGAAAAGTTTACGATTGAAGATGATACCAAAGATTTGAATTATAATATTCCACTTGACCCTGTCCTTGAGAAGAAAACAAGCGCCCACATTATTGCGGAGTATACGCGTATCGGTATTCAAAAGGGTATTAGTGTGATCGGAATTATCGCTACTATTGTTTCTTTGATCATTTCACCGAGACTGTTCGTCGTAATTTTGCTCGGAATTCACCTGCTAGTATATGTGATAATATATCGAATTTCTGCAAAGAAGATTAAGAGTGCGGCAGGTTTTGTAACTGAGGTCGGCAGTGGTAAATCAGTGGGTAAAGCAGTGGTTCGTGTTTTTGACAGTGCATATCACAAATTGGTGGCGATGGCAGTCACTGATCGAAAAGGTCGATATGCGATTTTAGTCGGACCGAGCACCTATTACGTTACCGTTGAGAAGAAGGGGTATAAACTCTATGAAAGCGAGGTGTTGGATTTTTCAAGTGAAAAGACCAATGGTAAGGGTGGGTTGATTACAGAAAATATTACTCTTGAAGAAGATGGGGAAGGTACAACTAATCAAAAACCTAACACATAGGGTGTCAGGTTTTATTCATTGGTCGGGCTAGCGGGACTCGAACCCACGACCTCATCGTCCCGAACGATGCGCGCTACCAACTGCGCTATAGCCCGTAAAGAATGACTCAATAATAGAGGAAATATGGCAAAAAATCAAGTATATTTCCTGAGAAAGCACCGATATGATAAAATATGTCTAATTTACTCCGTAGCGCATAATCTATGAAACCACTGAGTTATTATTTTGATCATGCAATTCAAGAAGGAGCATCTGATGTGCATCTAGTTGCACATGAGAAGCCTATGATTCGAGTGCATGGAGAATTGGTTGTGGTTACAGAAACAGAATTAGGAGAAAAAGAGCTTGAGACTGCAATTATGGGTCTACTCACTCCTGCTACCAAAAAAAGATTTGATGTTGAACATGATTTGGATTTTGGTTATACCCATAAAGAGGTGCGTTTCCGTATCAATATTCATAGGCAAGAATCATCAGTAGGGCTTGCAGCACGTCTAGTCCCGACTGAGATACCGACTGCCAGTGAGTTACGGTTCGAACCAGTGCTCATTGAAGCAACGCAACTGGTAGACGGCTTGGTTTTAGTAGTTGGCCCTACGGGAAATGGAAAATCTACCACGATCGCCCGAATGATTGAAGAGATTAATAGTTCACGTAATGCACACATTATTACGATTGAAGACCCTATCGAATTTGTCTTTACGGGTAATAAGAGCTTGATTGAACAGCGTGAATTGGGTGGTGATACACCATCATTTGCGTCTGCGCTAAAACATGTACTTCGCCAGGATCCGAATATCATTATGGTTGGTGAAATGCGTGATCCAGAAACCATTGCAACTGCGCTCACTGCTGCAGAGACTGGACATTTGGTTTTTTCAACGTTGCACACGTCGTCTGCTGCTGAGGCAATTGAACGTATTGTTGACGTATTTGAAGGGCCGAAGCAAAAACAGGTATTGATACAGCTCTCAAGCGTACTTCGATATGTCATCGCACAGCAATTATTGCCGACAGTAGATGGAAGAAGAGTGGTGGCGCGAGAAGTGCTTATGAATACCCCTGCAGTCGCAAATTTGATACGTGAAAATAATATTGCACAGCTTGCAAGTGCGATTCAGACAGGTGCAAAGAGTGGAATGATCAGTATGGAGCAGTCGCTCAAGTGGCTTCTCAAAGAAGGTGTGATTTCCGAGGAAGTTGCACGAAATCGGGCAGGGAGAGATCGGAGGATTTAATAAGAAGCTCTATAGTTTTTAGAATAATTTTTTCAAAATGGCGCGACCGCATCGAGTACGTCGGATAGCACGGCATGATGCACATGCTATCCGTACAGTTACAATTGATACCGGCAAAACACGAATTTATGCGCTCAAATTAGTCTTTTTGGTACTCGCTGGGGCGATTGGCTTTCGCCTATTTGGTCTCATGATCGCACAGCATGGATTTTTTACGGCCCTCGCATCTGACTCCCATGAAATATATGCTGAACTCACTCCTGAGCGCGGATCGATTTATCTTGAAAATGCCGACGGTAAATTAACCCCACTTGCACTTAATCGTGATAAATTTGTAGTATTTGCAGATACGAGAGGGTATGAAGATCCCAAGCAGCCTCTTGAAGTGGCAACCGCACTTGCTGAATTTTTTGGGTACGATGATGAACGAAAATTCCAGGTATTGGACCAGCTACAAAAAGAAAATGATGGATACGAACAGATTGAAAAGAATGTTGATGAAGATACCAAAAAACGATTAGAAGAATTAAAGTTACCAGGTATTTATTTTTCGCGATTCCGTGAGCGATATTATCCTGAAGGGACGCTTGCTGCGTCGGTAATAGGATTTGTCGGAAAGACCGAGAGTGGGTCTGCGGTCGGGCGATATGGGGTAGAAGGGTATTGGAATGAGCTGATTGGTGGGGCTGGTGGGGTACTCGAAGGTATTCGGAGTGCGTCTGGAGCATGGATTCCGCTTGCGGGTAGATCGTTCGATGCGGCGACTGATGGGGCAAATGTGGTTCTCACCCTGGATCGAACGCTTGAGTTTGAAATTTGTGAACGTCTGAAAAATGCAGTGAGTACCTATGAAGCACAATCGGGATCGCTCGTAATTATGGATCCTATGACCGGTGCGATTCTCGTCATGTGCTCGGTTCCCGATTTTGATCCAAATGAATATAATAAAGTGAAAGAAATATCAGCATTCAATAACCTCTCGATTTTTGAACCATACGAGCCTGGGTCAGTCTTCAAGCCGATTACCATGGCGGCTGCACTTGATACAGGGGTGGTAAAACCGGATGATTATTTTTATGATTCGGGAAGTGTTGAGGCGGGTTGTAAGAAACCAATCCAGAATGCAGATAATCGGAGTTATAAAGATCAGGATATGAGCGGTATTTTGGAGCATTCTATCAATACCGGTGTTGTATTTGTGGTAAATAAATTGGGCAAGGAAAATTTTAGATCTTATGTGGAGAGGTTTGGTTTTGGTACAAAGACCGGAATTGAACTTGATACAGAAACTGCAGGGACGATCGCCTCGTTGTCTCAAAATAAAGGAGATAAAGTAGATTGTTATACAGCAACTGCGTCGTTCGGACAGGGGATTACGGTAACTCCAATGCAGATGGTGACAGCTTTTTCAGCACTCGCAAATGGCGGAAAACTCATGAAGCCTTATATCGTAAAACGCATCGAATATGCAAATGGAAAAGTGGAGACGACTCGCCCGATGGAAATCAGACAAGTGGTAAGTAAACATACAGCTGACACAGTCGCTGCCATGATGGTGCGGGTGGTGGATTATAGTGAAGGAAAACGTGGGCAGGTGCCCGGGTATTATATTGCTGGAAAAACAGGGACCGCACAGATCGCAGGTCCCGGAGGATACACAGCGGAGACCAATCATTCTTTTATCGGATTTGGGCCAGTTGATAACCCAAAATTTGTCACCCTAATCCGTCTCGAAAAACCACAACGTTCGTATGCAAATATTACTGCAGCGCCGTTATTTGCAGATATCACGTCGTACTTATTGTCGTATTATCATGTGCCTCCTGAGCGGTAGAAATATTGGTTGACAAGAAGAGAAAAATTAGATATGATAGTCTTCATTCTATAAGGGCGGCCCGTTCGTCTAGTGGCTAGGACGCTAGGTTCTCATCCTGGTAACAGGGGTCCGATTCCCCTACGGGCTACAAAATAAATAATCCTTTTAACAGGATTATTTATTTTTTTTGTAAGGAATGGAAATGTATTTGTCCTAATGTTTGAAATTTGATAAAATAATGTTGCTCCTTTTGTTTTTGCAAAAGAGCGAATAAAAAAGCGGTTGACGCTATGTTTTTTAGAAAAAAGCATTCCGCTATTGTTCCTGAAAAAAAACCCGAGACTATCGTACCGACAGAATCAATAGTATTGTCTGCTGAAATAGTTTCACCTCCAGAAGAGGTAAAGGTGGTTCAGGAAAATACCAAAAAAAGGCTATTCCTAAAATTATTAGGGGTGGTCGGTTTGGGTTTTGTAGGAACACTAGTGTTTCCGAAACGTGCAGATGCGTATGTATTTGGTAGCACTCCTTCTTCAAATACGGTGGGGGTAAAAAATGCAAGTAATACTCGTATCAATCCGGCAACTGACGAGAGTGTGCAGGCACTGGGAACCGGACTCGGAGTTTCAAAGGCAACGGTCTCGCTTGCAGCTTCTGGTAATGTGCTAACTCCAGGGTCTGGTAATAAAATCCGTGTATATAGTAATCGTTTTTCGCTGACCGCTGATGCAACATTTGTTTCTTTTCGATTCACTGCCGGTGGTAGTGATTATGAAAAATATATGGCGCCAAAAACAGGTGGATTGTATGGTGCAAATAATCATCCGAACTACATTGAAGGCGGGGTAGATGAGGTGTTATACTGCGTGATATCAGGCACCACTACCGTTCAAATTAATGTCGACTATTTAGAAGTATAAAACCTATATGGCAAAACGAGTAATAGAGCACGTCTTTAGTGGAAATACCACTCCATACACGAGTTATGAGTCTGATAAGACCGTATTGGGAAATCTGATCAAGCAGTATAGTGGTCCAACGCCTACCGACAATTTTGCAGGACCTATGAAAATAGGACTGGCTCGTCCGATGGAACAAAATATCGCAGTACCAGGTATGCATCCACATGTGATTACGTGGTGTTCAAAATCAGGTTTTTATAATACCGGCACCGTGGAGGTTTCAGGCACTACCGTGACAGGTACGGGTACTGGCTGGTTGGCTGATGGTGTGCCCATTGGAGCGCGGATTGGATTTGGGTCAAATGACGCAGCAAATATTACCACATGGTATGTGATTGAATCTATTCCTTCAGCAACTTCATTGGTACTCGAAAATTCAGCTGGAACTATTTCAGCTGGAACTACGTTTGTAATTGATAAAAACAGAAATATCGATTGGGTATTTCTCACCGATAATGCCACAGCTGCTGCTACACGTCGTACTACTTTGTTTACATTCAATCGGGCAACATCAGTATTCAATTGGATAGGCGCCATCATTCATACATTTCCAACTGCTACTAATCACACGGTGAGAGGGTTTCGTGTTGTGTATGAAACGTATACTACAGGCACCGTAGGGGTATCAGGAGCCACGGTGACAGGTTCAGGAACCGCGTGGTCAGATGATCGAATTTTTATTGGTACGCGTATTGGATTCGGTTCTACTGATCCCACTCAGATTTCCACTTGGTATTATGTGAATGCTATCAGCTCTAATACGTCGGTCACTATTCAAGTTTCTGCGACTGCTACGGGAACGGGCGGAACTGCAGCAAATATTACGATCGATGCGGGTACAGCATATGTGATGGAAGATTTGAGAATTTTACATGCAAATACTAATGCGACCACTACCAACGGTGGATTGTTTGTGACAGCATGCGTGTCATATGACGATTTTATTCCTACCACGGGAACGACCATTAGTGCTGCGTCTGGTACTGATAAAGTGAAGGCGGTATACTGGCTTGCTGACGCGGCCACAGTTGTCAATATTACTGCATGCGGACTCGCGCTTGATGATCGGGACTCGTGGACACAGCAGTACGTCTATATACTCAATGTGGCAACGGTAAGAGTGTTCAAATATAATATTCGAGCCCCGCTCACACTTGCTTCAGGAAAAAGCACAAGTGCATTTGTATTGGCGACAGGTAACCAAGCAGTTACGGGAACGATCTCGCAGATGAATAATGGTAGAGTTGCTACACTTAGTCATGGTCCTGGTGTAGGAGTAAAATCACTTTACTTTGTAACAACCACGAGAGTCTATCGGGCTGCTCTTTCAAATATAGTGGATGCGAGTACCACCTGGCAGAGTGACATTATGTCTGAAATTCCTCCGGGAGGTGCGGCAACTTTTGCTGCCACATCCACATTATCTACGTGCGAGTATTCTTCACAAATTGATAGATTGATCATTACTACGTCGGGTGTCGGACGTGCGTATGTTACTCGGTATAATACCTCTGCAGATCCGTTTGATCAGCTATTTTTGGCAGACACGAGACAGATTGACCAAAGTAGTGCTGATAATGGTATTACGCCTCATGTAAGTCAGTTTGCTCTTCCGCTTTCAATATGGTCGGAAGGAGGATTGGTATATTTTGCTCGTGTTACTACGACCGCAGCAGCTGGCTGTAGTGTCTATGCTGTACCACTTCCAGCTGATTGGGAATTTGCTGATGGTACCGTAAAACAGCGATTGATAACGCCCGAATTGAGTACATCAGGAGCTGCAAAATTCGCGCGGGTGTATATAAACAATGCACATTATCTAGGTGAAGGACCATTCACCATACCGACTGAGCCTATACGGGTATATTACCGCACCGCAGGTATTAGCGATAATTCGGGCACGTTTAATCTGGTGGATGATACAGGTGATTTGTCCGGAGTAGAAGGTGCTGACTCAATACAATTTGCAATTGAATTTCGAATGATTGGTACGATGTGTGTGCCAGGTAGAGTATACAATATTGCATGTACCTATGAAGATGATACAACCGATAGTCATTATCAGCCATCAGTTGGGCAATCATCTACCACATCAAAAATTTTTGCGTGGCGTTTTTCAACTGCATTTGGAGGCACGGTCCCCACACTTCGAATAAGATTGTATAATGCGGTAAGTGGAGGTGTGCTTGATGATGATGATTCGGTAACACAGGCGGGTACCTGGGAAAAATCAACTGATGGTGGAAGTAATTGGGTAGCGTATGATAGCCTTGATAAGGCAAATGACATTACGTATATTCGATACACCGCAGCTGTTGGAGATGACGTTCGTGTACGGGCATTGTTAACTCAACTCTAGTATGATTCATATTGAAAAAGATCAAAAAATTGCAGAAAACGAAAATTTGCGAGTAGCGACTGCTACGGGTGATTATGAAGATACTGCACTTATTGAATTTTATGAAATAAGCAAACCAGGTATTGCTACTGGCTCTTTTCAAGCACAATTTATAAAATACGGTGGAGTAGTATACAAATTTAACGATCCGAAAGAATTGGGAAACGAAATTTTAAGAATTGATCCCGAATCCACTCATACTGCGGCCTCGTATGTTCGTATGACCAATGAGCTTCTCGTGCAGATGAATGGTGGAATGCTGGAGCCTGGTTCACTCGGCCAAGTACTAGTAACTGAACAGGTAAAGATGGAAGAAGCAATCGAAAATCCAGTGACTGATGTTACTACTTCTTCAACATCATCAGGAGTAGAACCAGAAGTAGAAAGTGTAGTGCCTCAGGAAACTCCTGAGGTGGAGGTTGTAGCTCCAGTACCAACAGTGACGAGTACTCCTACAAGCACTGCTAGTGATATTGCAACAACCACTCCTAGTATAATCGATACTACAACGTCAGTTATAGAAGAAATTGCAGGAACAGCAAATACAGTGGTTTCTACCACTGAGGCTATTGCAGGAGTAGTGGAAGGCGTCGTCGATACTACTACATCAACTCCCTAATGTATGGCTGCTACTGATATACACTTTCAAGAAGGGGAGGGGCAATGTTTTATCGTAGAATTCCCTGCAGTAGTACATGTGGGGGTTCTTGCTGATGTGGTATTCGAAGCAGATGGGCGACAGTTTCCCGTACTTGAGATTCCTGAGGTTACTGCAGGTGGAGGTGGAAATATTTTTATCATGTCAGAGTAGGGAAGTGAAAGAGTGGATATATGTTTGAGCACAATAAAAAGTTTGCCCCGTATGTGGCTTATCTAGACGAGTTGCGACGCCGTGTTCATCGTATCGCGCTCTTTTTTTTATTATTTTTTGTCATAGGATTTTTTTTAACAGTGCCTTTGTTCAAGTTTGCACAGCCCTATCTACCAATCAAAGATGTGGCCATTGTAACAACGTCTCCGTTTCAATTTCTCGACCTCTCGATGGACACGGGTATTTTTATTGCAATCATTGCGACACTCCCAATCATCATGTATCACATTTTTTCTTTTCTGAAAGACGGATTAGTTCGTAGAGAAAAGGTATTGTTTATACTGCTCATTCCATTGGGACTGGTGTTATTTTTGGGTGGTTGTGTGTATGGATTTAGCACCATTTATTATTCGTTTGGTGTGATTGCTCAAATTAATCTAGGTCTCGGTATAGAGAATTATTGGGATATTAGCAAATTTTTATCACAAATTATCCTTACCTCAGTACTTCTAGGGGTTATCTTTTTGTTTCCTATTATCCTCTCATTGCTTATGAGATTAAATGTGATAGACTCTGTATTTCTGAAAAATCATCGCCGTCATGCGGTATTGATTTTGTTCATTATAACTTCTTTACTTCCCCCTACTGATGGTGTATCATTATTGGTAATGGTAGTACCTCTCATGTTACTATATGAGATTACCATTTTCTGCAATCGACGACGTAATTCAATAATTATTAATTAACAACCTATGTTTGGTTTAGGAACAAGGGAGATTGTAATTTTGGCAGTGGTACTGCTTGTATTATTCGGTTCAAAAAAGATTCCAGAATTGGCAAAAAGTATTGTTGAAGCAGTGCGTCATCTCAAGGGAGCATTCAAAGATGAAGATACCTCTACGACTCAAGTAAAAAAAGAAGTGAAGAAATAATAGGTTTTATTTTATTGGGGTTTTGTGATTAACTTTTGTTTTCGTGTATATCGCAAGCTTGTCTACCCCGCCCACAAATCCTTTTTATCAGTGGTATTTTTTGTAGTTATAGCGGCTGCGGGTTTTACGGTATCTTTCTCAAGTGCTCGAGCAGAAGGGTATCCAAAATATGGACCAAATGAAACCGTTATTATCGGTGAGTTTATTTATGATGATAATTTCGAGCCAGCGACCTCTTCGTGCTCCATTATTATTCAAAATACTTCGGGGGTAGTGGTAGTACCTACGACAACCCTTACAACCAGTACCAATGGGTGGCAGTCATATACGTTTAGTGCAACTTCAACCGAAGGGACATGGCCCACCACTATTATCTGCGGTAGTTTGGCAGGTGGGGACCTCGCAAAATTAGACAAGACATTCATTATTGGAAATACTGCTGTTTCAACTTCCTCCATTGCTTCAGCTGTGTGGAATGCTGCCGTGAGGACGCTGACATCAGGCGTATCAATTGCAGATGATATATGGGCAGCGTCAAGTCGTACCTTGACCAGTTTTGGTTCGATTGTTTCTGATATTTGGAGTAATCCTACTCGAACGTTAACTAGTTTTGGCACACTCCTCGCTGACATCTGGAGTGATGTCGCTTCCCCAAGTCGAAGACTTACCAGTGCCAATCTTACCGATGGTGGCATATTGGCCAGCGAGGCATTTGTGTCTTCGACAGTACAATCAGCCACCAGTTCTATTATTAGTGAAGTGATTACAAATCGTTCACTGATTAATGCACTGAATAATATTAGTGCAGCTGATGTGTGGGCGTATGGTGGGCGCACACTTACTGATTACGCGACATCAAGTATTGCGGCAGGGGTATGGGTGGTTCCCACCTCATCCTTTAGTCAATTTGGAACCATTGGTAACCTTATCACAACCAATCTTGATGCACAGATCTCCTCTCGTGGTACGAGTACACTTTCGGCTACCGATGTGTGGAATGCTGCGACGAGAAGTCTCACTGATTATTCCACGAGTTCAATTGCATTGGGAGTCTGGGCAAATTCAGCACGAACGCTTACAAGTTATGGCAATGATATTACTGCAGCAGATGTGTGGGACGCGCTTACCTCCACATTTGGTACCGTAGGATCAATTGGAAAACAATTGGCAGAAAATACCACGGTTTCCAGCTCGCTTTTATTGAGTAAGCTTAATGAAAATCAATCCTTAATCAGTGGATTAAACAATATCAGTGCAGCAGATGTGTGGTCATATGCAAATCGAACAGTCACCAGTACGCTGACAACATCATCACTCGCATCCATCTGGTCAGTTGCAACTAATACGTTAACCAGTTTTGGTACCATCGGAAAACTAGTAGTCGACAATCTTGATACACAGGTCTCAAGTAGAGGAATAAGTAATCTCACTGCAACTGATGTCTGGCAAGCAGGTACTCGAAGTCTCACTGATTATTCCACTTCAACGATCGTTTCCGCTGTCTGGAGCAATGCTGTACGCACGCTCACAAGCTATGGCAATGATATTGCTGCGGCAGATGTGTGGAATGTGTTGTCTTCTGGATTGACTACGGTTGGATCCATAGGTAAGCAGCTGGCAGAGAATACTACGGTTTCAAGTTCGAGGTTGTATGATGAGGTAATAACAAATCGCTCGCTGATTAATGCGCTTAATAATATTAGCGCAGCAGACGTATGGTCATATGCAAATCGTACCGTCACGAGTACAGCGCTTTCTACTTCATCACTTGCATCGATTTGGTCAGTTGCAACTAGCACGCTAACAAGTATCGGTTCCATCGGTAAACTGGTTGTTGAAAATCTCGACGCACAAGTCTCTACTC
>CAYWFD010000015.1:0-15676 GCA_964457885.1 uncultured Gammaproteobacteria bacterium | reverse complement strand
TCACTACCCGGCCACATATTCTGCAAATTTTCAGTTAAGGCGCCAGATAAGTATGTTTTTGACTTAAGACGAAGATCTTCCCATGCACTTTGCAATGACTTGATACTTTGTGTTATATTCGATCCGCGTCCCCAGTTTGCCAAGAGTCTTTGACGAAGTTTCTCTTGAGCATTTAATAAAAGTACAGGCCCTTCCTGTGGGTGAAGATACGTAAGCTTAACACTTTTAATCATTTTTGAAACATTTTCTGGTAGTAACAAAGTTGTTGTTGTTTTTGAAGTTGCTATTTTATACGAAAAAGAAACAATCTTTGTGTCAGTAGTAACAGAAATAATCTTTGAAACAAGCAAGTTAGTACCAAACTCTTTCAATAAATCATTTTTTAATTTTTTAGTAGCCAAAGCTGCTAAATTAAATTCCACAGATATTTCTACCACATTAGACCCTGCTTTTTTACTTAAAAAAGAAGTTCTATTAACAAAACTACCATCTTTTAAGATGTCATCATTGAAGAAAGCATAGAGGGCTTCTAACACAGTACTTTTACCAGAGTTATTTGCCCCAACAAAATAATTAGCATCAGATAAATTGAAAGTGATCTTATCACGAAATGATTTAAAATTCTTAATTGTAATTTTATTTAAAAGTGGCATAGGTTTATATCTTGACCTCAATAACCCTCGTCGTATCATTCCCAAAAATATCGACCACTTTTACAGCAACCTTATAATCTCCTTTAGGAAGCTCTTTTGGAGCAGAGACCAGTTCAAGATTTCGGTTTTTCTTGGTACGGAATGTTTGCCACTCGTTGTCGAAAATATAGTCTCCAGTCCAGACTTCTTTTTCTACACCATCTTCGATAACCTTGATGATTTCTTTACGGTCCGCAAAGTTGTAATCAACCGCCCAGTAATCAATCCAATCACTCCATTTTTTCGTAAGAACTTCTCGTGATACGAGTTCTGTATCTTTGTCTTTTGTAACCTTGAGTACCTGACCGTTCTCAATAATTACCTTTGACCTTCCAGCTTTTAGTTCTTCATCAATTGCACCGTTGTCTTGGTTGTAGAACACAGAGAAATCAGTGAGCTCAATAGAAAGCTCTTTCATATTTCCACGACCAGAAATAATTGGTTTGATGTCAATGTAGGCAACATCATAGAAGTTCACGTGACCACGCTCTACGGCTCGTTTGTCGAACACTTCACGAGGAATAATTTTGAAAGACACATCAATACCTTCATCAGCATATTCTCCAAAGGTCATTCCCATTTCGTAGTCGAAGCCAAGCACATCAATTTTTGTGAGGTTTTTTTCTTTACACTCATCAACAATTTCACGAATAAACTTTGAAGATACAGGAAGATTGATAGGGCCCACCGCAACCAGACGATCACGTTTTTTACCTACGATATGAGCAAAGCTTTCAACTGCTTCTGCTTTGTATGCAGAGAGGATGAGCATGATAAACTCTTGCTCTTTTCGTTCTGCCTGTTTTGCTTTTTCTTCAGCTCGCAAATCTTCGTTGGTATTGAGGAAGCTATCTCGTTCGTACTTACCGATGTTTAAAATCTCAAACGCACGAAAGTCTTTTCCTGCTTTTTTGAGTTCACGCTGAACACCAACCATTCGTTTTCGTGAAGTATGAATACCAAACTTTCCAAGGTCTGTGCCAACCCACTTTCGTCCAAATTTTTCTGCGACAGCTAAAGTTGTACCAGAACCACAGAAGAAATCTGCGACCAAATCTCCTTCGTTTGAAGAAGCGGTAAGTATTCTTTCAATAAGTTTCTCTGGTTTTTGTGTTGGATAATTTTCTGCTTCAGTACTAGTAGGTGAAATCAAATTAACATCATCCCAAATATCTGATACTGGAACACCTTTTGTATCATCAAAATAATACTTGAGCATAGGCTGTCCGTTCTTAGGCCAGTATATCCTTCCTTCAGCATCTAATTTTTCTAGTTTTTCTATAGTCGTAATCCAGTGCATACCATTACGACCGAAGGTATTCGGATCAAAACCTCTCCAAACTGAACCCGTCGAACCATTTCTTTTACCACTAACAAGGAGAGGTGCGTGTCTATAATTTCCAAGCTCATCACTGTGGTTATATTGTGCTAAATAATCATCACTGTGTTCCTTGTATATTTTATTTAAAACAGTTTTATCACTCTTTGAATAGTAAAAAATGGTATCGTGTGATTTACGAAAAATATTACTTATTGAAGAAATGTTCGTGCTTCTTTTCCAGATAATCTCATTTCTATAATTTTCACTGCCAAAGATTTCATCTAACACAAGTTTTATGTAGGCACTCACACGTCCATCGCAATGTACGTAAATACTGCCATCTTCAGCGAGAAGTTCGTGCATCAATCTCAATCGTTCATAAATCATCGCAATAAAACTATCCGCACCCTTACCCCAAGTGTCTCTATATGCAATCTCTTCAATTACTGAAGGCTTCTTAGTAAAACTTTCAGCTTCATTTTCTTCACCAATCTGAATATCCATTGAAAAATCTGCCCCGACATCAAACGGAGGGTCGATATAGATAAGCTTGAGACCACCTTGAGCCTCAATCTCTTTTCGCATTGGTCCGTTCTTGAGAGATGAGAGTATGAGTTTGTTGTCTCCCCAGATAAGTTTGTTGGTCCAGCCATGAATCTGGCGTCCAGTGGTGTCAAACAATGTTCCCTGCCAATCTCCAAATTCCTTGCCTTCACGAGGTTCATCAATCTGTTCAATCACCTGAAACGGCAATACCACATTGGTAATCTCATTCGTCTTCCCATTCCACACGAGCTCTACTTCTCGATCGTCTTTAAAAAGAAGAAAACGATACTTATCGGGTAACGGTTTATTTTGTTCTAGAAATTTGATAATATCTCGTTTTTCGTGATCAGTAAGTTTCATATATAAGATGATGGCGGCTGTTTACTTGTAAATATTGGACGATAACCAGGATCTGTCTGAACCATAGTTTTACATTCGGGACATCTATGAAAAGATGGATTATTAGTGATCTGCTTTATCCTTACAATATTTTTTTCAACATCCCAACAACGAGAACAAAATGGTCCATCATTTTTTCCATCCTTAGACACCCAATAACTATTATTCTCATACACTAAAGATTCCTGTAATTCCAATTTCTGTCTTAGCTCCTTATTTTCTGTATCAAGCTCAAAAATACGCTTTTGCATCTCTAGAAGCTTCTCCTGCATACCCAAGACTTCTGCATAAAGCTCAATTTTCCCTGCTTCTTGAAGTACTTTACCTATTGTCATTAACCTATCAGTTATTGCCATATACCCAACTCTCTAAGATAAAACAATTTTATTTAAAAAATAATCCCTATATTATAAGGAAAAGAGTATGATTTTAGTATATAACTTTCTACCATATACCGCAAATCCGCGTATTTCAGCGGATTTTCGGGGGGTTATAGGGGGTCTCCCCTTACCTAATAGATCCTTCGACTCGAGCCTGCCCTGAGCGAAGTCGAAGGGCTCAGGATGACACTAAGAAGTGTCACTTCAGCAACAACAATACCAGCCCGATCATACGCTCTTTCTCTTTCGGTTTACTCTCAGCCACGAGAAGCGTAAGCGCGGTCAATGCCAGCGGTGTCATACGAGTGAGGTCGAGGAGTTTTGCCCGGCGGAGAAACCAGACGAACGCAAACGCACCCGATCGCTTGTTCCCATCCACAAACGGATGATTCTTCACGATAAAGTAGAGCACATGCGCGGCTTTCTCTTCGAGTGTGGGATAGACATAGTCCCCACCAAATGTCTGAAACACGTTCCCGATAATCCCCCCGATACTATCCCTATCTCGCTCGGTACCAAACAGCTCGGTTGCCTCACCTTTTTTCAATAATTCCTCTCGCAATTCAGCGAGCGCGGCCGTGAGGTCATCTGCCGTGAAGCGGACCTGCTTCTTGGTAGCGCCACGGGTAGGAAGTGCGGATTTGTCATAGGCATCGAGTGAGAACCACGTGCCTGCAAAGAGCTTTACCAGCTCAAGTGTGCTTTCGGTATCGACTGCTCCGCTCGCTGGGAGTAATTTCTTTACTTCTTCGACTGCATGCAAAAACTTGTCATAGTTTTTTCCGAGGCGTTTCTTATTGATCGTGAACCCTTCCGTGATGTGCTGACGGAGAGTTTTGGTTGCCCATTGGCGGAATTGAGTACCCACCACTGAATTGATACGGTATCCGACCGCAATAAGTACGTCCAAATTATACTCACGTACGGTTCTTTTAATGAGTCGATTTCCTTCTTTTTGAACTTGTAAGGATTCCTTACAAGTTGACCGTTGATCGAGCTCATTCTGAGCATAGATATTCTTCACGTGCATCGTAATATTTTGCGAAGTAACGCCAAAAATCGACGCAATCTGAGCCTGCGTCGCCCAGATGGTCTCATGACGCACATCACCCTTGAGCTCGAGTCCTCCAGACTTGGTCTGGTAAATAATAACACTATTCTTCCCCCCTTTGGTTTTCATAATAGTATGAAAATTAAGAATACATATATATCTACTGTACCAATTTTGCACATCTCTGACAAATACAAAACCCGCCCTTTTTGGACGGATTTTCGGGGGATTGTAAGGGGTCTCCTCTTACGTACCTATATTATTTTTTGAGTGGTGGATACTTCTTCGCTGATTTCACGAGCTTCTTCGCGACTGCATCTTCGAGATCAATTTCGAGTACAGCCGCAAGAGAAATAATACCATACAGAGTATCCGCAAGCTCGTCTGCGATATCTTCCCGATGGTCTCGTATGTAGTCCTGCAACTCTTCCCCGTTCTTAAACCGGAAATGTTCGAGAATTTCGGCAGCTTCGGTCGAGATGACGATTGCGATATCCTTGGGATCAGCGCCCTTACCTGTATTCCAGCCGCGCGCTTCGCGCCAGTCACGGATCAGTTTGGTGACGTCTTTCATAATATCGAGGGGGGGGTTATAGGGGGTTCGCCCCCTATCAGAATTATACTGAAGACTTCACCGCTTCAGCCACTCTCACAGCAACGCGGCGGTCGAACACATCGGGAATAATCTGGTCCTCGACCGGAGTGTCGACACACGCGGCGATCGCAGCCGCCGCAGCAAGCTTCATCTCGGTCGTAACGGTTTTGAGTCGTGCATCCAGAAGCCCGCGGAAAATACCCGGAAATGCGAGCACGTTATTGATCTGATTCGGGAAGTCACTGCGTCCCGTCGCGACAATCCGAGCACCTCCCGCCTTCGCCGCATCCGGCATGATCTCGGGTGTCGGATTCGCAAGCGCCATGACGATCGCGTCCGTATACATGGTCGCGACCATGTCTGTAGTCAATACTCCGGGTGCCGAGACGCCGATGAACACATCCGCACCCTGAATCACGTCGGACAGAGTTCCTGATTTCTTTTCAGTATTGGTAATTTTTGCCATCTCGATTTTTTCATCATTCAATCCCTCGCGTCCCTCATAGATCGCACCCGTAGAGTCGACCAGAATGATCGACGTCGCACCTGCGGCAAGGAGAAGTTTCGCGATCGCGATTCCTGCAGCTCCCGCGCCATTGATCACGATCTTTGTAGTCTCAATCGCTCTCTCGGTAATCGTGAGCGCATTGATAAGCCCTGCAAGGACGACAATCGCTGTACCATGCTGGTCGTCATGAAATACCGGAATCGTGAGCCGCTCCTTCAATTTCCGCTCGACTTCAAAACAGCGGGGTGCTGAAATATCTTCGAGATTGATTCCGCCGAGCCCCGGTGAAATTCGGACCACGGTCTCGACGATTTCATCCACATCCTGCGTATTCAATACGATCGGGAATGCATCCACTCCGGCGAATTCTTTGAAGAGGACACATTTCCCTTCCATGACCGGGAGCCCTGCCTCAGGGCCGATATTCCCGAGTCCGAGGACGGCACTTCCATCAGACACGACCGCGACCAGATTTCCTTTGCGCGTGTAGTCGTATACTTTTTCGATGTCTTTCGCGATCTCGCGGCATGGCTCGGCAACGCCGGGGGTATAGGCGAGGCTTAATTCCTCTCGGTTGGTAATTTTTGCGCGAGAGGTGATTTCGATTTTTCCCTTGAGGGATTGGTGGTATTCAAGTGGGTTCATAGAGTAGCTTATAAAGCCTATAAGGCTGACAAGGCTTAGAGAGGATTATAAGCCTCATAAGCAAGCCTTAATAAGCCAGAATCTAAGATTCTAGACTTTTAATAAGTTTGAAAAGCAGGAATCCAACTTCTCTTGATTTTTTATACATAAATTCATACTGTTCCAAAGTAATAAAGTTTAACTCTTTTGAGAGTTCAATATAACACTCTACTTCATTAACCGAGCCCCGAGCAATATACAAAAAGCGCAAAAAATCTTTATCGGTAGCTTTACCACGACCTTCGACAATATTACCGACTATTGATACCGCGGCTCTTCGTATCTGAGAAGTCAATCCATACATTTCTTCTTTTGGGAAAAGACGAGTTAAGCGATAAATTAACTTTACAAACTCAATTCCCTTTTGCCAGACTATCAATTTACGATAATCATGCATACCCTCCTTAATTAATTGTATAAGCCTTATAAGCTTACTAAGCATTTTAGGCCTTTCTGGCTTTTCAAGCCTTTCCGGCCTCGTAAACTTCTACCGCAAATACTTCTGCACATTCATAGTGTGTTCCCCGATCGTCCGGGAAAAAATCGCTTCTCCGGTATCAAGGGTTGTCAGGAAAAACCAATAGTCATTTTTGGTAGGGTTGAGTGCAGCTTCGATCGATTCGAGACTCGGGTTCGAGATGGGGCCTGCCGGAAGTCCGGGATATTTGTACGTATTCCACAATGAATCGCGCTCGCGGTCTTTTGCCGAGGTAAAGACGCTGTCATTGCCCCCGATCACATAATGCACGGTAGAATCAGCTTCGAGCGCCCAGCCGTGATCGAGCCGTCGCCAGAAGAGATCTGCAGCCTGCTGTTTTGCTTCTGTGCCGCGGACTTCTTTCTCGAGCATACTTGCAATCGTGAGAATCTCATACACACTGCGTCCTGATGCGGCAATCTGAGTACTTAACGCATCAATCTGTTCAGCGCGATGAGTGATGAAGGTGGTAATAATCTGGGGCAAGGTGGAACTCGCGAACACGCGGAAGGTCTCGGGGGCAAGATAGCCCTCCAAACTCACATTGTCGGGCTTTCCCTGAAACAATAATTTCGCTGAATCAATTGCGTACTCAGGCTTCTGATAAGTGGCTGGTTTCCCGAGCAATGCATAGACTTCGTCCTCGGTCGCGATTCCCTCTTTCTCGAATTGTGTGGCAATGTCACGTATGGTCGACCCGGGGATAATAGTAATCGTCCGTTCAGATGCAGCCTTGCCTGAGGCAAGAAGCTCTGCAACCTCTGCAGTAGTAAGAGGCTTGGTAAACTCAAGCGTGCCATGGGTAATCGAGCGATCAAGTTTTTTCCAGACGATATAGCGGCGGAGTAATTCGCCGTCATGAACGACGCCTTCAGCCTGCAATCGGGATGCGACTGATGCGATACTCTCCCCTTCCGCGATCGTGAAGGACAATGGTTCGGTACGTTCTGATTTCACGACAAACACATTCCGATATACTAAGACAAATCCGACCAGGACCAATGCTACGAATACAAGCACGATTCGTTTGATAAATTTCATAAATATGATTCTTTACCATCGCGTTCAAGCTCTGACAACAATTTCTTGATATCCGGTACGCGATCCTTATGACACACGAGTAAGGCATCTTTGGTATTGACGACCACCATGCCGTCTAGACCGATGACTGATACGAGTTTGTGCGGTTCTTCATTGAAGATCAGTGAATCAGTCGTATCGAGCTCATAGGTGTTGCCGATTGATACATTGCGTTCGGGTGCGGTGTGAAGTGCTTCTTTGAGCGCGTAGAGCGTACCCGGATCACTCCAGCCAAGACTCACCGGCAAGACCACTGCTTCACTCGGCGCTACTTTTTCAATAATTGCGGTATCAAATGAGAGCGCAGGAAGTGTCGCATATTCAGTCGCAAGGTCGAGGTCTCCTGCAACCATTCCCGATACGCGCTCATACAATTCTGGCTGATGCTTCTCGTAGAGGCGCAGCACAAAGTCGAGATCAACGACAAAATATCCAGGATTCCATTTCCAGACACCAGACGCAAACATTTTTTCACACAACGCAAGATCAGGTCGATATTTCCACCCTTCAAATAAATAGGTGCCATCCCCGATCGGATTGCCAAGCTTGATCCAGCCGAGATTCTGATTGGCAAATCGAGGCTCCTCGGCAAGGAATACAAAACGATTCGGATTCTCTGTAATCAATTCTTCAGCTCGCGTGAGTGCTGCCCGAAAATTCTCGGGTCGATCCATAAAATGATCCGCCCACAATAATGCCACCGTGCCCGTAACTCCATCCTTCTTGAGTCGAAGAAGTGCCAATAATACGGCAGCCGCAAGATCACGACGCGCAGGCTCGCCGAGAATATGATCACGCGGAAGCTCCGGGATCTGTGCCGCAACCAGATCGATATACTGATCACTCGTCGAAATATATACCTGATCAAGCCCAAAGGGCGCGATACGCTCGATCGCCATCTGAAGCGTGGATTGTCCATCTTTCAACTTCTCAAACTGTTTTGGGGAGTGGGAGCGGCTGATAGGCCAGAGCCGGGTCCCTGCCCCACCGGCAAAAATAAGAAAATGCATAGATACGTACCTTACCACAAGAACATAATCGGTTCAATAATATGATAATACAGTAGTGGTAAAAGGAAGAGAACCACATGTGCGACCACACATCCGCCGACAATATCCCGAGGATAATGCACACCAACGTAGACACGTGAAAACGAGACAAAGCACGCTGCAAGATAGAGAAACACGAGGAGTGCGACAGGGGTGTCAGCGACATACCACAGGGCGCCCGCAATCGAAAATGATCCGATCGCATGGTCCGAAGGAAACGATTTCCAGCTGCCAACGGTATGAACCAATTGCCTGCTCTCGGGAAATTCAATCCGTGGACGTGGATGCCGAAATAGTAGTGCAAACAAATAACTGATTAATTCTGAAATAATAAAGGCAACCAGTAAAAACTCGATATAGCGGGTGATCCAGACAGCATCCCCAACACTCCATCGATAGAGGCCAAAAAGAATCGCGACCGCAAACATCACAAATACCATCACCCGAGCACCGAAAATCATGATCTTGTCACGGATCATATTTTTTCCGACCGTGGCATTGATACGGAGGAATAAGTTGTGACTCCAGGAGAGTTTCATGAAATTAAGCTTAGTGGGCTTATATGGCTTAGGAAGCTTAGAAAGGCGCAGACGTAGGACTTGCATAAGCCTACCAAGCCTTATGGGCTTTATCAGCCTTTTTTTAAAAATCGCAAATATGCTTCCACAAACTGATCAAGTTCTCCATCCAAAATCGCATCCGTATCGGGTGTCTCATATCGGGTCCGCACGTCCTTCACCATTCGATACGGTTGGAGAACATACGAACAAATCTGATTCCCCCATTCTGCACTCTTATATTCACCGCGAAGTTTCAATCGCTCTTCTTCTTCTTTCTCTTCCTGGAGTTTGATCAATTTTGACCACAACACTTTCATCGCAGTTTCTTTGTTCTGCAATTGCGATCGCTCATTCTGACATTGTACCGTAATACCCGTCGGAAGGTGCACGATGCGTACTGCTGAATACGTAGTGTTGACGCTCTGCCCACCTTTTCCGCCGGACATGAACGTATCGATACGGAGATCTTTCGGATCAATCACCACTTCAGACGCAGTGTCCACCTCAGGAATGACTTCAATTCCAGCGAAGGACGTGTGTCGCATTTGCTCGGCATCAAATGGAGAAATGCGCACCAGTCGATGCGTACCATGTTCTGCTTTCAGATGTCCATATGCGTATCGCCCCTCAACTCGAAACATTGCTGACTTAATTCCGGCTTCACTACCCAGGGTTTCATCAATCATGGATACACTCCATCCTTTCTTCTCACAGTAGCGGAAAATCATGCGAAGCAACATCGACGCCCAATCCTGCGCCTCAGTCCCGCCGCTTCCGGCATGAATCGAGACAATCGCCCCGAGCTTGTCATGTTTGCCATCCATCAAAACGAGAAATTCAAGCTTCTCAAATTTCTTCTCAAGTTGTGTGGTTTTTTCTTCGAGTTCTGTCTCAAGTGATTCATCAAGAGACGTAAGTAAATCACGGGAAAAAGAAAGCAGCTCCTGTACTTCATTTCGGAGAGTTTCCCAGGTCTCAATTTCGGAGACCAGACCTTCACGTTTTTTAGATACCTGTCCAGCTTTTTCAGGATCAGCCCAAAAGCCAGGATCCTGCATACTCTCTTCGAGATGGAGCACCTGTTCCTTGAGTTCATCAATCCGAAGCAACTTCCAAGTTTCTGTGATCTGGGTATCAAGTGTTTCGAGTCGCCCGATAATATTTTGTATACTGCTCATAGATACACCAATCTTAACGAAAATAAAGGCAAAATTCAAGAAGCGAAAACACAAACTCCCCGCTTTCACGGAGAGTTTTGTTGATTTAATTTCAAATTACATCATTCCCATTCCCCCACCCATTCCTCCCATGCCTGGCATTGGAGGTTCTTCTTTCTTAGGTAAGTCAGTGACGACTGCCTCGGTCGTGAGAAGCATACCAGCCGCAGATACCGCGTTCTGCAAGGCACTTCGGGTAACTTTGGTCGGGTCAATTACTCCTGCAGCTACCATATCTTCATATCCGCCGGTAACCGCATTGAATCCGTATCCACCCGTATGTTTCTTCACTTCATCAACGACCACAGCGCCTTCAAATCCTGCATTATGCGCAATGATGCGAAGCGGCTCTTCGAGAGCTCGACGAAGGATTCCCACAGCCACCATTTCTTCTGGTTCCAAGTTGATCGTATCAAGTGCTTTCATAGCGCGGATAAGTGCAACCCCACCGCCAGGTACCACTCCTTCTTCAATCGCAGCTTTGGTCGCCCCAACAGCATCCTCTACTCGATGTTTTACTTCTTTCATTTCAGTCTCAGTCGCGGCACCTACCCGGATGACGGCTACTCCCCCCGCAAGTTTCGCGAGGCGTTCCTGTAATTTCTCTCGATCAAAGTCAGAATCAGTCTGCTCAATCAATTTCTTGATCTGGGCTACCCGGTCGCCGATCGAATTCTGATCCCCTTTTCCTTCGACAATCGTCGTAGTTTCTTTGGTTGCAACCACTTTGCGTGCGCGACCAAGATCGGTAAGTTCAACACTATCAAGCTTCAATCCGACTTCCTCGGTAATGACGCGCCCACCCGTAAGGACCGCAATATCCTGAAGCATTTCTTTGCGTCGATCACCAAATCCGGGAGCTTTGACCGCAAGCACATTGAAGGTGCCACGGAGCTTATTCAGTACGAGTGTGGTCAATGCCTGTCCATCTACGTCTTCTGCTACAATCACCATTTCTTTTCTACCGCTCTGCGCCACTTTCTCAAGTATCGGAAGTATTTCTTCTACTGAAGAAATTTTCTTGTCCGTAATAAGAATAAATGGATCCTGGTATTCTGCTTCCATGCGATCAGTATTCGTGACCATGTACGCAGAGACATACCCTTTGTCGAATCGCATACCTTTGACGGTCTCGATATCCATGCCAAATGTCTGTGACTCCTCGACCGTAATCACCCCATCATTACCCACTTCCTTCATGGCAGCCGCAATTTTTTCTCCAATTTCTCGGTCATTAGCCGAAATTGAAGCTACATGTGCAATTTCATTCGCTTCAACTTTCTTTGAAATCTTGTTTTTAAGTTCACTCACTACTGCCTCAGCAGCTTTATGAAGCCCGCGGTTAAGCGCAACCGGGTTAGCACCGGCAGTAACATTTTTCAAACCTTCTTTGACAATCGCTTGTGCGAGTACCGTTGCAGTCGTCGTACCATCTCCCACGATATCATTGGTCTTGCTTGCGACTTCTTTGATAATTTCAACACCGATATTTTCAAACTTATCTTCAAGCTCGATTTCTTTTGCGACAGAAACTCCATCCTTGGTAATCGTCGGACTGCCATACCCTTTGTCGAGTACTACATTGCGTCCTTTCGGACCAAGCGTAACTTTTACCGTATTAGCGAGCACGTCGACACCGCGTATCAAGGCGCTTCGTGCGTCATCATTAAATTTGATCTGTTTAGCCATATAAAATAATTTATGAACAAAGGTATTATTCGATTACCGCAACTACATTATCATGATCAAGAACTTTATATTCTTCTCCATCAACAGTAATATCATCATCCCAACCTTTTTTAAATAAAACCTTCATCCCAACCTTCAAATTAAGTTTTGAAAGTTTTTCGCCATCACCAAGCGCGATAATCTCACCTTCGGTTTTCTTTTCTTTATCTACCGTATCCGGCAAAACAATTCCGGACTTGGTTACTTCTTCCTCCTTGAGTGGCTTTACGAGCACTCGATCTCCCAATGGTCGGATAGACATAGATATATAAATTATGAATAAATAATTGTATTAGCACTCGAATTGAATGAGTGATAATACAAGGAAAATAATAGGATAAAGCACACGCCCTGTCAAGAGCCAAAAAAGCCACACCAAATATAAAACCCAGAGAGGGAACAGCCTGATGCGTCGGCCATGTATGAACACCGTGATGCCTGTCAGAAACACGATGTTCGGATAGCGACGCTTCACGCATGAATCCCCTCTCTGGGTTCAGTACTATAGAGAGAATAGCAGTCGGCCTATCGTATGTCAACGCGCATAATAGAGCCAAAACTTACAAAATGGGGACAGTCTGTGGAGAGCGTGTGGAGAAGTGTAAAACAATGCCAAAATAAGCAAAAAATAAGAGAATTCCGGGGTACACTGTTGCGAAATAATGATCGAATGCACTAATACACATAACCGGTACCAGAAGACCAAGTACCATAAACGTGCGATGGCGCCCAACCAACACAATAAACCCGCCAAGTGAACACAGAAGTAAAAGAAATCCTACTACTCCATATTCGACCAAAACCACGAGAGGAACCACATGCACCGGCTGATACACGTAGCCTGGTAGTGATGGATCGGAAGCGTGCCACGCACTCGTAAACATTCCCCCACCAAAACCGAGTATCGGCTGCTCAGCAACTAATTGTGTGGCAATACCGATGCCCGACTGCCGCTCATCAAGCGAACGAGTTTCCGAGATCGACACCGGTATCATGCGAACACGTACGAGATCGTAATAGATACCAAAAAAAGAGAGTGCCATAATAATTCCCGCTCCAAGTATTCCAAAAAGAAATTTCGCGCGATGTCTCAGCGCATATATTCCAAATCCGAGCACCAGAAAAAAATATCCAAAAATCGCAGAACGACTAAAGGTCGTACACAAAATAAATACGGCCAACACATGCAGTGCACCCAGCACTACTCGTTCCCACGACGACTGAACATACCGTGTATACACAAACGTCGCAAGAATAATCACGACCAGGTACCCGCCAAAAATATTCGGATGCGGAAAAGAGCCATACACACGAAGCCATCTTCCAATAGTCTCCCCTGCTACGATCGATGCGCCAGGTTCAGATACAATGTGTTCAGACAATCCCAAAAGTGTTGACGCAAACGCAGACTGGGAAAACCACTGATAGCATCCAAGTACCAAAGGGGCAATACTCCCAAAGAGTAGCGCCCACAACCACTCACGAAATGGTATCCGGGATAGTAACAGAGCGATCAAGAGCATGTACCCTTCAATAATAAATAACGCATGCCGAAGCGAGAGATCGATGTCGCGAGACCACAACACCGATATCACTGTATACAGAGGAAACGCGAATAGTAGCAGAAGACTGACAAATTGTTTCCTAGTGGGACGCGGCAATGACACGGTGCGTTTCCGTACATTCCAGAATACGGTGAGAAACAATACCCAAAGCACCACTTCACTCGCATACCAGCCAAGTGTCGCATAGGGCGACGGGAATCCATTCACCGACGTATATCGATAGATTAGAATCGTCTGCCATGGCAGTGCCAATCCCCACAGATACACGAATAATTTTTCAATTGAAGACATACAAAATATGAGCAATATTGAATATTTAATATTCAATATTTTCGACCAATTGATTCATCCGCTTCTTCCACATATCCCGATACAAAGCTCTCCGGTCATTCTCATGAAATTTCAAAATAGAATCGCTCACCACGACCCGTGTATCTTTGGCATGCACGAGACTATGCGGATTGTGCATGATCTTCTTTCGCTGGACCGTACGCACGAGGGACTCAAATCGGACACCCAAACTCCCCGAGAGGAGTGCCTCACACACACGTGTGATACGTCGCTTTCCCACATGATGGCTTTTCTTCAGGTGAATCGTCGGATGCATATACCGTGCATATTCAAGAAAGGGTGACAGAAGCTCATGGTTCGCCCGCAAGATACTGTCTCCCAGTTGATCCGGATCATAGACCGGAATAAGAGATCGGAGCCAATATGACAGATATATATCATCGTGGATTTTGAATTTGGACAAATTGAGCGTACGGTCTGCGAGATAAAAACTGAGACAAATACGATCCTGAATTTTCCTCTTGGTACGTCGTAAGCCAAAGAGTGACAATACGACCGTAGTGAGAATACGCGCAGTCCACATCCTCCCCCATTTGACGACAATCAAGACATCGATATCGCTTGCACGCTCGGCAACACTGAAGGCAAGCGTGTTGCACACAAATACTGATCGAACGAACGGAATATACGACATTACACGGACCGCTCGGACAAGCTTCTTGGTCTTGATACCAAACGAAACACTTCGCTCGGTGCGAAGCGGGACCAATGATTCACGCCCGCGGAGATGCCATAATCCATGAGTCGACATAATCGCTGAACGCGGAAACGACTGCGTAAGCTGGAGAAACTGCGGGAAGCTGAGCCGCAAATTAGATTCTGAATTATGCAGGTATTCAAACAATTCCCGGTCCGTAAGCGGATGGTCGAATATATCAAAAAAGGCTATAGCGCGAATTGCCGCGGGGTATACGAGAGTGTTCATACACCCTCATTGTACAAGAAACCACTATAAAGCAAAACCCCCGATTTAGGAGGTTTCGTCTTGAATTACCTGTACCGAGGTATTCGGCGTGAGGCTTGGGCGCACAGCTTCAGAAGCTGATTCCCGGTCAATGACACGGTCTTCGACTATGAGACGGTCGGTCTCGATACGGATCACGCGCTCTCGTGCGATAATGGTGACTGAACGGAAACCGGTCTTTACCGCATATTCGAGTACGACGCCGGTATCAACATCGATCGAAAAGTCAGTCACCCGCCCGACATGTACACCCGCTGCAGTATACACCGACATTTTCATCAATTGTGAACCACTAAGTTTCATAAACGTTGCGTTTTATCACTTAAAACAAGGGTAATGGCATCAAAAACTGTAATTACCTCAAAAACCTAACCAACCTCTATGAAACGATCTTTCCTTCAATTACGTCGCCATCATTCTTAGGACCATTGCTCTTGGCATGTGAACGAAACACGAGCCACTGCTGTACGACTGAAAGCAACGTGCGGAAGAACCAATACAAGACGAC
>CAYWFD010000014.1:10358-15752 GCA_964457885.1 uncultured Gammaproteobacteria bacterium | reverse complement strand
AATTTTTTAGTATTTTTATCATGTCCCGTATCGACACACAATTCTTTGAACACATACAAAACATTCCGGTCATTGATCTGCATGGTTTTCGGGCTCACGAAGTACGAGAACAATTGAATTTTGAACTTAATAAACTTGTTGTGAATAAGTGTGAGTTCTGTCGTATAGTACATGGGGTAGGGGATGTAGTTTTAGCGAGTATTATTGAAGAAGAACTATCTGAAAATTCGCTGATTGAAGCCTTTTCTCGAGACTCACATGGGGGGTCGACTACGGTTCGTTTTTATCCACACGGATAAAACTTGACAAGGCACATTAAACCTTGTACTATGTGCGAGCGTGAACAAGTCCCGAGTTTTCTCGGACCATGTCCAAAAACACACGCAATTCAGTTTGGACCTCTGGGTAACACAACTATCGTACTTCTACATCCTGAACACATGGTGTACACAAGATACAACTCGTTGTTACTCTAAGTATCCAAGCGGATATAAACATGTCAATGTTTTGAACCGCTGTAGCGGTTCTTTTTTTATCCCAAAATCAATTCGTCACTTTTGTACCGCAGTCTGTGCAATACTCAATATTGACCAGACTGCGTGCCGAAAGGTTCCGCGATAAGTGATCGTTACAACTAAACCAATGAAAGTAATAAAGCAAATTGCGTTTTTTCAGCTACGGTTGAAAACGCAATCTAATTGTAAGTTAGCATCTTTGAATATACATGAAACACAATTGCGTGTTTCTGTAGTGCACTAAGAGCGCACGGTGGATGCCTTGACACTGTTATACGATGAAGGACGTTGCAGGGTGCGATAAGTCTCGGTGAGGTCCCAAGCAACCTTTGACCCGGGAATTTCCGAATGGGGAAACCCACTCGATTTACGTCGAGTACTATGTACTGAATTAAATAGGTGCATAGAGAAGACCTGGTGAAGTGAAACATCTCAGTAACCAGAGGAGCAGAAAATAACAAAAAGACTTCTTTTTTCCTTCTTTATTCCTATATCTTCGGATGTAGAATAAGGAAGGTGAGAGAAGTTATGATTCCCCTAGTAGTGGCGAGCGAACGGGGAGTAGTCCAAACCACATATGATGTTTCTTTCGTTGAATATAGAGTTCGTAAGAATTTTAGATTCTCGATTGATTAAAGGACAGGCCGTTGTCTATGTGGTGTTGTAGGATGTAGTGTCGGTTACCTGTGATACCGGCTACATAAGCTATATATAGTAGAATACTCCTGGAAAGGAGAACCAAAGAGGGTGATAGTCCCGTATGCGAAATATATCAGTCTATGTGGTACTGCATTCCTGAGTAGGGCGGAACACGTGAAATTCCGTCTGAACCTGTCGCGACTATGCGATAAGACTAAATATTAACAGTGATCGATAGTGAACTAGTACCGCGAGGGAAAGGTGAAAAGTAGCCCGGAAGGGCGGTGAAATAGATCCTGAAACCGTGTGCTTACAATGAGTTGGAGCCCTATACCTTTTTGGTATGAGGGTGACAGCGTTCCTATTGAAGAATGAGCCTGCGAGTTACTGTGTGTGGCAAGCTTAAGGACGTTAACACGTCTGGAGGCGTAGCGAAAGCGAGTCTTAACGGGCGTTAAGTCGCATACAGTAGACCCGAAGCCGGGTGAGCAATCCATGGACAGGTTGAACTTCGACGAGAGTCGAAGGGAGGACCGAACCCACATGCTGTGCAACACATGGGGATGATCTGTGGATAGGAGAGAAATTCTTATCGAACTCGGTAATAGCTGGTTCTCCTCGAAATAGCTTTGGGGCTAGCTGTGTATGTTTACTTTGGTGGTAGAGCACTGGATGAGTCTTAGGCAGCTTGCTGTACTAATCTCAATCAAACTCCGAATGCCAAAGTTATAAGAATACACAAGTCAGACTGTGGGGGCTAAGCTTCACAGTCTAAAGGGAAACAGCCCAGACCGCCATTTAAGGTCCCTAAATTAACACTAAGTGTAAAAGGTGGTGTTGATTCTTAAACAACCAGGAAGTTGGCTTAGAAGCAGCCATCTTTTAAAGAAAGCGTAATAGCTCACTGGTCAAGAGTCTTCGCGCCGAAAATGTACCGGGGCTAAGTGTTATACCGAAACTGCGGATTATACTAGCGTTTACGCTAGTCTAGTGGTAGAGGAGCATTCTGAACAGCTGCGAAGCTGAACCGCGAGGTTTGGTGGAGCGTTCAGAAGAGAGAATGCAGGCACAAGTAGCAATAATGAAGGTGAGAGTCCTTCACGCCGAAAACCCAAGGTTTCCAGGGCCACGAGAATCGTCCCTGGGTTAGTCAATCCTAAGGTGAGGCCCTCGCAAGGGGGCGTAGCCGATGGAAGAGCAGGCTAATATTCCTGCACTTGGTATTGTTTGTTGCGCTATGCGCATTTCAACGGCTTCTGCGTATTCAGGTAATGTACGTCCCGCAAGGGAGAGACTGAGTCTTCGGATAAGGTCAATAGAAGTTAGCGGAGTGCCTAGAAAAGTAGCGTAACGCTAGGCAATATCAAACTGTACCGTAAACCGACACAGGTGGGTAGGTCGAGAAGACCAAGGCGAACGAGAGAAACATGGTTAAGGAACTAGGCAAAAAAGCGGCCGTAACTTCGGGATAAGGCCTCCCGGTCATTTGACCGGGTCAACAAAAGACTCCATGCGACTGTTTATCAAAAACACAGCTCCCTGCGAACACGTAAGTGGATGTATAGGGGGTGATGCCTGGCCAGTGTCAGAACGTTAAGGGGAGAGGTTAGTAGCAATACAAAGCCTTGAGCCGAAGCGCTGATGAACGCCGGCGGTAACTATAACCGTCCTAAGGTAGCGAAATTCCTTGTCGGGTGAGTTCCGACCCGCACGAATGGCATAACGATGTGGAGACTGTCTTGACCATGTCCTCGGCGAAAATGCAAGTGTCGTGAAGATGCGACGTACCCGCAGTTAGACGAAAAGACCCCATGAAGCTTTACTACAACTTGACATTGGTACATTGTTTTACTTGTTCAGCATAGGTGGGAGCTTCGGCGCCAGTGAGATACCACCCTTGTAATGCGATGTCCCTAATCTTTTGCCCTGAATCGGGTAAGGGAGACAGTGTCTGGTGGGTAGTTTAACTGGGGCGGTTGCCTCCCAAATCATAACGGAGGCGTTTACAAAGGTCGACTTAGTCCGGATGGAAATCGGACTGGACGTGCAAACGCAAAAGTCGGCTTTACTGCAAGGGCTACCACCCGAGCAGTCACGAAAGTGGAAGTTAGTGATCCGACCATACAACATAGGATGGTGGAAGCTCAACGGATAAAAGCTACTCTGGGGATAACAGGCTGATCGCGCCCAAGCGTCCATAGCGACGGCGCGGTTTGGCACCTTAACATATCGGGGTGCATGACAAGCGATTGTTTTCCCAAATTTTTTCGTCGAAATTATATTGAATTAGATAGTGAGAATCAAATATCGGCTTATAACGGTGAACCCGTCATCCAGATATACATCTGGATCGGCAATACCGTGGGAAGTCCTAGATCATTCGATCTAGTGACCCCGTAACGACTGACCCGAAAGGGGAGACTTGTTCTGTAATCAGAACAGGTAACACGCCGACTCTTGACCAAGTCAAACTGAGATTATGCACGTCTTTGCAGTATGCGAAGATAGCTACGATCCAGGGCAAGAAGAAGATATAGTCTACCCCTCATGAAAGTGAGGAATATGTACGATGTCGGCTCATCGCATCCTGGGGCTGGAGAAGGTCCCAAGGGTTTGGCTGTTCGCCAATTAAAGCGGTACGCGAGCTGGGTTCAGAACGTCGTGAGACAGTTCGGTCTCCTATCTACTGTGGGCGCAGAATATTGAGAGAACTCTTCCTTAGTACGAGAGGACCGGGAAGAACGAACCTCTGGTGTACCAGTTGTGTGCCATGCATTGCTGGGTAGCTAAGTTCGGCATAGATAAGCGCTGAAAGCATCTAAGCGCGAAGCTATTCTCAAGATTAATATTCGTTTGAGATTCGTCAGAGACTATGACGTTGATAGGCGCTAGGTGAATAGCCAAGGCGTACTAATATATCGAGCACTACAGAAACACAGAGTTGTGTTTCGAAGACTGTTAACTACAACAACTTGTTACTTTTTCAATTCAACTGAGTATAGAATCTAGGTGCTTTTTGCGAAGGGGGTCCACCCGTTCCCATCCCGAACACGGCAGTTAAGCCCTTCAGCTCCAATGGTAGTCGCAAGGCGAGAGTAGGTCGGCGCCTAGATTCTGTACTCAGTTTTTTGTTTGAAAAAAACCACCTTATAATGAGGTGGTTTTTGTTATATCACAGTAGTTATGTAAAATACACCGATCATTTTTTGGGTGGAAGGGGAAGTAGGACACTTGTTTTTTCTTTGTATGTGTTGAAATCAGGGTTACGTTCCATCTTTTTCTCCAATAATGGTATTCCCGAAACTTTTAGAATTAAGAATGTGATGGTCAGGGGTCCGATAATACCTGCCCATCCATAAGGATGTGATAGGGTGAGCACCCATAGTGCCCACCATTGTGTGATTTCCCCAAAATAGTTCGGATGCCTACTGTACTTCCATAATCCGGTAGTAAGAATTTTTCCCTGGTTATTTTTGTTTTTAATAAATGCAGAAAGCTGTTTATCTCCAACTGTTTCAAAAAAGAAACCGAGCGACCATATACCAATACCAAGTATTTTGAGGATTATGTTTTCGTCTTGGAAAAATTGTGTGTTCGCAATAAGTATTGGTGTTGAAATGATGAGAAGGAGTATTCCTTGAAATATAAATACTTGGAGAAAGCTTCTGATATAAAACCATTTCCCCCACGCTTCTCGCCATGTGCGATATCGATAATCTTCTGTTTTTGTTCGATTCCTGAGATAAATGTGTGTTGAAAGTCTAATCGCCCAGATTGTGACAAGTATGGTTGCAATGTTTGAGGTGCTGAGGAGTGGTTGGTTTTTTTGGTATGTGGTCCAAGCGACAATGCAAAAACCAAGACCCCATGCAATATCTGCGACATCGTTCCTTCTTTTTATGAGGGAGATGATGAACCAGCCTGAAAAATATACTAGTAACACTGGGATAATGGTACTGTATGTAGAAATAAGTAACGTCATACTTATTGCCAGAGTCTTACCACACTTATTGCAATTAGACTTACCACACCGGTAAGCAGGGTGCCCCACATAAGATCTGTAATCGTGATTATTACAGGCCAGTTTTTTAATGTGGCATGGTTGGTGAGGTCGTATGTCCCGTATGCAATGAGGCCGAATAGTCCTCCATATGCGAGTATTTTAATTGTATTATACTTATTTTCTATTCCAGGGAGTATGACAAATAACGTTATTCCAAGCGCGTATAGTGCATAGAAT